>DASSMS010000009.1:0-11286 GCA_035688575.1 Nocardioidaceae bacterium | reverse complement strand
GATCTTCGGTCCCACCCGGGACTGGGAGTGCTACTGCGGTAAGTACAAGCGAGTCCGCTTCAAGGGCATCATCTGCGAGCGCTGCGGCGTCGAGGTGACCCGTTCCAAGGTCCGCCGCGAGCGGATGGGCCACATCGAGCTCGCCGCGCCCGTGACGCACATCTGGTACTTCAAGGGTGTGCCGAGCCGCCTCGGCTACCTGCTCGACCTGGCCCCGAAGGATCTCGAGAAGGTCATCTACTTCGCGGCGTACATGATCACGCACGTCGACGAGGACGCCCGCCACCGCGACCTGTCCTCGCTCGAGGCGAAGGTGGACCTCGAGCGCAAGCGTCTCGAGGGTCGCCGCGACACCTCCATCGACGACCGTGCCAAGAAGCTCGAGGAGGACCTCGCGGCGCTCGAGGCCGAGGGCGCCAAGGCCGACGCGCGTCGCAAGGTCAAGGACGCCGCCGAGCGGGAGATGAAGCAGCTGCGCGACCGTGCACAGCGCGAGATCGACCGTCTCGACGAGGTGTGGAACCGCTTCAAGAACCTCAAGGTCCAGGACCTCGAGGGCGACGAGCTGCTCTACCGCGAGATGAAGAACTGGTTCGGCAAGTACTTCGAGGGCCACATGGGCGCCGCGGCGATCCAGAAGCGCCTCGAGAGCTTCGACCTCGACGCCGAGGTGGAGTCGCTGCGCGAGACCATCGCCACCGGCAAGGGCCAGCGCAAGGTTCGCGCGCTCAAGCGTCTCAAGGTGGTCGAGGCCTTCCGCAAGACCAACAACAGCCCGACCGGCATGGTCCTCGACGCCGTCCCGGTGATCCCGCCGGACCTGCGTCCGATGGTGCAGCTCGACGGTGGCCGCTTCGCGACCTCCGACCTCAACGACCTGTACCGCCGCGTGATCAACCGGAACAACCGGCTCAAGCGCCTGCTCGACCTCGGCGCGCCCGAGATCATCGTCAACAACGAGAAGCGGATGCTCCAGGAGGCCGTCGACTCGCTGTTCGACAACGGCCGCCGCGGTCGTCCGGTCACCGGGCCGGGCAACCGGCCGCTGAAGTCGCTGTCCGACATGCTGAAGGGCAAGCAGGGCCGGTTCCGTCAGAACCTGCTCGGCAAGCGCGTTGACTACTCCGGTCGTTCTGTGATCGTCGTCGGTCCGCAGCTGAAGCTGCACCAGTGCGGTCTGCCGAAGCAGATGGCGCTCGAGCTGTTCAAGCCGTTCGTGATGAAGCGGCTCGTCGACCTCAACCACGCGCAGAACATCAAGTCCGCCAAGCGCATGGTCGAGCGCGCCCGCCCGGTCGTGTGGGACGTGCTCGAAGAGGTCATCACCGAGCACCCGGTGCTGCTGAACCGTGCGCCCACCCTGCACCGTCTCGGCATCCAGGCCTTCGAGCCGCAGCTGATCGAGGGCAAGGCCATCCAGATCCACCCGCTCGTGTGCACCGCGTTCAACGCGGACTTCGACGGTGACCAGATGGCGGTCCACCTGCCGCTGTCGGCGGAGGCCCAGGCCGAGGCACGCATCCTGATGCTCTCGACCAACAACATCCTCAAGCCGTCCGACGGCCGCCCGGTGACCATGCCCACCCAGGACATGATCATCGGCCTGTACTTCCTCACCCACCGGGACGAGGAGCGGGAGAAGCTGGGCGACGGCCGGGTGTTCGCGTCGATCGCAGAGGCGATCATGGCCTTCGACCGCCACGAGATCACCATGCAGAGCAAGGTGCGCATCCGCTTCCCCGAGCTGGTGCCCGGCCAGGGCCAGCCCGTGCCCGAGGGCTGGGAGGCCGGCAAGCCGGTGATCCTCGAGACCACCCTGGGTCGCGCGCTCTTCAACGAGGCCCTTCCTGCCGACTACCCCTTCGTGAACTACGAGGTGGGCAAGAAGCAGGTCGGCTCGATCGTGAACGACCTCGCCGAGCGCTACAGCAAGGTCGAGGTCGCCCAGGCGCTCGACGCCCTGAAGGACCTCGGTTACTACTGGGCCACCCGGTCCGGTGTCACCGTGTCCATCGAGGACGTCGTCACGCCGCCGCGCAAGGCCGAGATCCTCGAGGTCTTCGAGGGCCAGGCCAAGAAGGTGCAGCAGCAGTTCGAGCGTGGTCTGATCACCGACGACGAGCGTCGCCAGGAGCTCATCGAGATCTGGACCCAGGCGTCGAACAAGGTCGCCGAGGAGCTCGAGACCACCTTCGACAAGACGAACCCGATCTACATGATGGTTCACTCGGGCGCCCGCGGAAACATGATGCAGGTCCGTCAGATCGCGGCCATGCGTGGTCTGGTGGCCAACCCGAAGGGCGACATCATCCCGCGGCCGATCAAGTCGAACTTCCGTGAGGGCCTGTCGGTGCTGGAGTACTTCATCGCCAGCCACGGTGCCCGGAAGGGTCTGGCCGACACCGCTCTGCGTACCGCCGACTCGGGTTACCTGACCCGTCGTCTGGTGGACGTCTCGCAGGACGTCATCATCCGTGAGGACGACTGTGGCACCGAGCGCGGTCTGCCCAAGCGGATCGGTGAGCGTCTCGACGACGGTCGCGTGGTCAAGGCGGAGAACGCCGAGACGGCGGCCTACGCCCGCTCGGCAGCGGTCGACGTGCTCCACCCGGAGACCGGCGAGAAGCTGGCCTCGGCCGGAGAGGACCTCGGCGACGTCAAGATCGACGAGCTCGTCGCCTCGGGCATCGAGGAGGTCAAGGTCCGTTCGGTCCTCACCTGTGAGGCCCGTACCGGTACCTGCGCGAAGTGCTACGGCCGTTCGCTGGCCACCGGCAAGCTGGTCGACATCGGTGAGGCCGTCGGCATCATCGCGGCCCAGTCGATCGGTGAGCCCGGCACGCAGCTGACCATGCGTACCTTCCACACCGGTGGTGTGGCCTCGGCGGACGACATCACGCAGGGTCTGCCCCGTGTGGTCGAGCTCTTCGAGGCGCGCCAGCCCAAGGGTCGTGCGCCGATCACCGAGGCCGCCGGCCGCGTGACGATCGAGGAGACCGACAAGGCCAAGAAGGTCCTGGTCACCCCGGACGACGGCTCGGAGGTCCAGGAGTACCCGGTCAGCAAGCGGGCGCGCCTGCTCGTCGGCGAGGGCGACCACGTCGAGGTCGGCCAGCAGCTGACCCAGGGCACGCCCGACCCGCAGGAGGTGCTCCGCATCCTCGGTGTCCGCAAGGCGCAGGAGCACCTGGTGGACGAGGTCCAGCAGGTGTACCGCAGCCAGGGTGTGGCGATCCACGACAAGCACATCGAGATCATCGTGCGGCAGATGCTGCGCAGGGTCCTCGTGCTCGAGCAGGGCGACACCCGCCTGCTGCCCTCCGACCTCGTCGAGCGCGTCATCTTCGAAGAGGAGAACCGCAGGGTGCTGGCCGAGGGTGGCAAGCCCGCCGCCGGTCGTCCGCAGCTGATGGGTATCACCAAGGCGTCGCTGGCCACCGAGTCGTGGCTGTCGGCGGCGTCCTTCCAGGAGACCACGCGCGTCCTGACCGACGCGGCGATCAACGGCAAGTCCGACTCGCTGCTCGGCCTCAAGGAGAACGTGATCATCGGAAAGCTGATCCCGGCCGGCACCGGCCTGGAGAGGTACCGCAACATCCGGGTCGAGCCGACCGAGGAGGCGCGTGCGAACGCCTACTCGGTGACCGGCTACGAGAACTACGACTACGACTTCGGCGGCACCGCCGGTGGTCAGGCCGTGGCACTCGACGACTTCGACTTCGGTTCCTACCAGAACTGATCGTCGGCCCGGCCACGTCGAAGGGCCCCAAGTTCCGCGAGGAGCCTGGGGCCCTTTTCGTGTCTCCGTCCGGCTCGGCAGGGTGCAGGGCAGCGTACGGGGGTGCGGCGACCTCGCCGCTGCGGACAGGTCCTTCCTCGGGCAGCAGTCGGCGTGCGATGTGCTTGAGGGCGACCGGAGGTCACGTCGACGCAGTCCTCGACTATGTTGCGTCGAGTGCATGCTGATGCTCTGGCCTGGGGAGAAGCCGTTCTCGGGGCTGCCATCACCGAAACCGAGGAGCTCTCGGGAGGGCTGACCTCGACGATGCTGGCTCTGACTGACGCCACGGGGCAGCGAACAGTTCTGCGACTGATGACCAACGAGCCATGGCGGACCCACGGCGCGGAGCTCACAAGTCGAGAGCGAACCGCCCAAGAAGAACTCGCCCCAACGCAGGTACCCGCCCCGACGAGCATCGCGGTCGACGCCGAAGGGTCGGTGGCCGGCGTCGCTGCTCATCTCATGTCCCGGCTGCCGGGTACGACCACTCGCGAGGTCGACGCTTCCACGGTCGCAGCCATGGTCGAGATGTTGGCCTTGATCCACGACGTGAAACCTGCCGAACCGTTCCGCACTTACCAGTCCTGGGCGTGGGAGGCGAAATGGGCGATTCCGCCGTGGACCAAGCATCCTGAGTCATGGCAGCGAGCCTTCGATCTCCTCGCGGAGGGACCGCCCTCGTACGCGCCGACCTTCCTGCACCGCGACTACAGCCACCGCAACCTGCTTTGGCGCGACGGCGAGATCTCGGGTGTCGTCGACTGGGTGGAGACGTCGAGCGGACCCGTGTGGCTCGACGCCGGTCACGCCGCGACAAACCTTGCTCTGGCGTTCGGGCCCGAGCCGGCCAAGGCGTTCATCGACGGTTACGCCGCGCTGATGGCCGAGAAGCCACAGAGGTATTGGCTCGTCATGGACGCGGTCGGATTCCTGCCGCCACCCGGGAAGAATCCCCTGTTCGGGTCGCCGACGGAGCTGCAACGGCTCGACCGGTGGGTTCACGACCTGATCGGCACTCGCGGAGTCCACTGAGCGAAATCAGCGGCCGGGTCAGCATGCTCGTCTGCACGACTGCGCCGATTTCGAGACGTGGGGTGCCGCCACGTACTACTTCGAGGTCGGCGAGGACGGCTGGCCGATCCGCCAGCTAGCGCGCGGATCGCGGCAATAGCGGGCGCTTCGCTACTCCGGTGAACGCCAGAATGTTCCGTCTCTTCGGAAGAGGAACTCGACGGCCTTTGCAGTTGCGTCGAGCCAGCTCTCGACGTGTGTCGCGTCCGGGACCTGGGGCATGGCGAGCCATTCAGTCGCCGCTTTGCGCAGGGCGGCGTGAGCGTCAGGGATGGGTGTCCTGCCAGTCTCGTAGAGGTCCTCGAGTTCGGCCCATGCAACGAATACGTCGCCCCCATTCGGCAGCCAATCCAACTCATCGACCAAGGCACCGCGCAGGCTGACTACGGCGTCGTAGGCGTCCCACGGATCCTCAGCTACGAGAGCGGCCTTGACGTACGGGTCGACAACTTCGCTGAACAGCTCGGCCTGGCGCGCCAGATCGTCATCGTTCTCATCCACGATTCAACAGTAGGTTCAGCTGACGGAGGACCGCCCGCTCATCGGCAACATGCGCTTGCCGTCTGCCCCAATCGATGGATGACTACGTCGGTGAGTACTTGGGCTCCGCGAGCGCCGAGGGGTACAGGTTCGGTTCGCCGGTCGTGGCCTCGCTTGGTGGCGACGACCTTCCGGTCTTCGTCAAGGACTTGGCCGAGCGTTTCCGTGGATGGTCAGGTGTTCGGCGTTGGCGCAGCCTTGAAGACCAGCTGAACGTCGAGGCCACATGGCACGAAGGTGGGTACGTCGCACTCCGGTTTCACATCCGGCCGAGCATCTATGACAAGTGGACGGTGTCTTGAAGCGTGCGCGCGCTCATAGGCATGGTCGCGCGGATCGCGGTACGAGCGGGCGTTCAGAGCCTCAGTCTGGCGGCGCTCCCATCCGACGCTTCACGTAGAGGAAGCCCGTTCAACCACAACACCCGCTTCGGTGTTCGGCTGTACAGGTGCATTGTGCGGGCTTTCCGAAGGCTCCACCACCACCCGCACACTCATGTCGCGGATGGTGAAAGCGCGTCATGCCGATGAGCGTAGGGGGCGCGGGACTCCTCCACGGATGCGATTGCCCAGCTCTCGGGCGCGACGTCAGGGGCCTTGGAGTAACCCACCTGCGTGTGGGCACAGGGGAGTTGGTGATCCGGAGACCGAGACCCCGAGATCGACGTCCGGGTCTGGGCGCGCCAGTGGAGGACAACAAGAGGGAGGAAGCAGCAGATGATCGAGATCAAGAGCCGATGGAAGAGCGTCACGGACAGAGAGAAGTGGGCCGCACGCGGTGCCTCGTTCGTGGCAAAGGCCAAGGCCACCAAGGTGGTGTGGTTCCCGCCCAATCCCGTGGAGACCGGCGAGAAGGCTGCCTCGACGGCCAAGAAGACGACCGAGGGGGCGACCAAGAAGACGACCGGTGCCGCCAAGAAGACGACGAAGGGGGCGACCAAGAAGACGACCGGTGCCGCCAAGAAGACGACCGGTGCCGCCAAGGACGTGACCAACCCGGTACGCCGGAAGAAGGCATGAAGATCCCGCGGGCTATGGCTGCTGCCATGACGACGACCCGGAGCAGTTCAGGAGGACCTTTCCAGGAAAGATGGGTCGACTGGACGCAGCAGCGCGGAAACTAAACCGACTTCCTGACTCTCGCTCATCGGCAGGAGCGGATGTCCTCGTCCACTGCCTCTGACAGTGCCTCACGCGCGGCTACTCACAACCAGCGTTGGGGTCCTCGGCACCGCGGGGAGCGCGCCGGAACGACGCACGCTGACCCCCGTCGCCCTTGAAGACTGCACGTCCTGGGCCGGTCTTGAGCAAGACCCCCATAGTCTCGTTCTCATCCCAGCCCGGTGGCGGGTTGTGATCGCCAAGAGGTGGGTCGGCGAGCCATAGGCGGCCCTTGACCGTAAGACTGAGAACCCCGCAGTGCGAGGGCACGGCGACGCGCACACTCTTCTCGGAGGGGCTTGCCGCGGGCAGCGACTCGTCGGTTGACGTAGACGAGGCTGGTGCTGAGGGAGACTCCTCCCCGGAGGCGCGGCTATCGCGAGCATCGGCACACGCGGTCGCAAATGCGAACAACGCGATGAGGAGTCCCGCTCTGATGTAGCCGTTTGCTGCCATGCCGCCTCCGAATCCACACCGTAGCCGAATGTCTTTGTGACGCGATGGGGAAGCACACGGTTGCCTTCCGTGCCGCAGCCCGTTCGCGTCCGCACGTCGGCACCAGCGACCAGATGGACACTCATGAACACTCCGTACGTCACGGCGCTGCTGCGGCACGATGGCTTGCATGGGCAGCCCTGCCGAGTTCTACGACGAGCGTGCTCTGCCGCTACCTGGGCCCGGGTCCCCACAGGATCCTTGACGCGGCGGTCGGCCTTGGCACCCAGCTGCTCGGCCTCGCGGCGTACGGGCACGCCCTCTACGGCAGCGACGGAGTTCGGCGGGGGTCCGCAGAGCGCGAATGTGCTGCCCGAGGAATCGCGGTTCTTCCAACCTCTGTTGATTGCTCAGGCGCCGCTCCGGCCGGCCTGAAGGCCGTCCGCGCCTTCATTCGGTTTCGACAGTCATCCGATGCGCTGTCGTCGGCACGTCAGGACATCGGTCTGGCGGTCAGGGCCTTCTGACGGCGGCGCTGCGCGCCGACCGGGTCGACGACGACGTTCAGTCGCCGGGCGACCGGTGGCGCGGCCAGCGCGAGGGCGAGTACGACGGACGCGGCGGTGGTCACCACGAGGGCGAGCCATGGCCGGTCCGCCGCCCACCCGGCCACCCCGGCGTACTCGGCGGACTTCACGAAGAAGCCGTGGAAGAGGTACACGACCAGGGTCGCGGCGCCGAGCCGTGAGAACCATCCACCTCGTCGTGGCACCCACGCGAGGAAGCTCAGGGCGAGAAGGCCACCGACAGCGAGCAGCGCGGCGCGAAGGGCGATGCCATGGGTCATGCCCGCGTCGAGCTCGGCGTAGCTCGAGCGCCAGTAGAGCCACTCGGTGGCCAGCCGACCGTCGATCAGGTGGGCCAGCAGGAAGGCGGTCACCAGGAGGGCAGCGGCTCCGGCGCGGACCGCAGGGCGACGCAGAACCTCGACGTGCTCGGGACGTGCCAGCAGGCCCAGCACGAAGAAGGGCAGCAGCCCCATCGCCCGTTGGGCGTCCAGGTACTCCCCGGTGACGAGGCCGCCCAGGAGTGAGACGGCCACCGCGACCGCGAGGCCCCGAGGTGAGCCCAGCAGGGGAGTGGCCAGTCGCCACAGGAACAGCACCGCGAGGTACCACATCGGCCAGTGCGGGTCCGCGAAGAGCATGTCGAGCTCCTCGCCCCCCACTGTGACGCGGAACGCGCCGAGCGCTGCCTCGAAGACGACGTAGGGGACCGCCACGGTGGTCACGAGGCGGCTCAGGTGCCTCGGGCTCCAGGTGAACGACCGGGAGAGGTAGCCGGTCACGATCACGAAGGCCGGCACGTGCCAGAGGTAGAGGAAGTCGTAGAACCAGTGGCGGGCGAGGTTGTCGGGCAGGAGCGTCCATGAGTGGCCCACGACGACGAGGGTCACGAGCAGCATCTTCGCGTTGTCGAAGAAGGGGTCCCGTTGCTTGGACGGCCGGTCGGCGCGCTCCTCGGCGCGCTGGTCCGGCGTCGTCTGCGGGCCCGGTCGGGTCAGGTAGAGGGTGCTCGACATCGCTCTCGTGGGTGCGGGAAACCTGGCTGTCACAACACGTGCCCGATCGCGGGGCAGCGAAACGTGACCGCTGCCATGCATAGACTCCCCGCATGGCTGTGGATGCTGCTCCGCCAGAGCGACAACGCGTCGCGGCGTACGCCCTGTTGACCCGCGACCGGGAGGTCCTGCTCACCCAGATGTCCTCGCGCACGCGCATCGAGGGCCGGTGGACGCTGCCCGGCGGTGGCATCGACCACGGGGAGGACCCGCGCGACGCGCTTCGCCGCGAGGTCTACGAGGAGACCGGCCTGCGCGTCGAGCCGGGCCGGGTCGTGGACGTGCACGCGACGCACTTCGTGGGAGCCCGGGCCGACGGCCGGGTGGAGGACTATCACGGCATCCACCTCATCTTCGACGCCGACATCGACCCGAGCTCCAGGGGGGTGGAGCCGCACGTGGTCGAGGAGGACGGCACCACCGCGAAGGCCGCCTGGGTCCCTATCGAGCAGGCGCTGGGCCTGGACCTGCTCTCCGCCGCGAGGCACGCCATCGGCCTGCTGGAAGGAGAACGCGCATGACGAAGGAGACCGTATTCACCTACGGCGCGCCCGCCCTGAAGTTCGGCCCCGGCGCGGCTGACGAGATCGGCTATGACCTCCAGCAGTACGACGCACGGCGGGTCCTCGTGGTCACCGATCCCGGCGTCGCTGCGACGGGACACCCCGAACGAGTGGCCGAGCAGATCCGGTCCTTCGGGCTCGAGGCCGTGGTCGCGGACATCGCCCACGTCGAGCCGACCGACGAGAGCCTGGAGGCGGCGATCGACTTCGCCCGTGCCAACGGTCCCTGGGACGCGTTCGTCGCGGTCGGCGGCGGGTCCGCGATCGACACCGCCAAGGCGGTCAACCTGCTCACCTCCAACGCCGGTGAGCTGATGGACTACGTGAACCTGCCGGTCGGCAAGGGCCTCGCGCCCGGCAAGCCGTTAAAGCCGTTCGTCGCCGTGCCCACGACGACCGGCACGGGCAGCGAGAGCACCACGATCTGTGTCCTCGACGTGCTCGAGCAGAAGGTCAAGACCGGCATCAGTCATCCCCGGCTGCGCCCGACCCTGGCCGTCGTCGACCCGGGACTGACCATCACCCAGCCCGCCGAGGTCACCGCGGCGGCCGGTATGGACATCCTCTGCCACGCACTCGAGAGCTACACCGCACGCCCGTACGACTCCTTCGAGGCCAAGCGACCCGAGCAGCGCGTGCCCTACTGCGGCGCCAACCCGATCGCGGACATGTGGTCGGAGAAGGCGATGTCTCTCCTCGCCGGGTCCTTCCGCCAGGCGGTGAGGCACGGCGAGGACGAGCGGGCGCGCGGGGACATGGCACTGGCTGCCACGTTCGCCGGGCTCGGCTTCGGCAATGCGGGTGTGCACATCCCCCACGCGAACGCCTACCCGATCGCGGGCCGGGTCAAGAACTTCCACCCATCGGGCTACCCGGAGAGCGAGCCGATGGTGCCGCACGGGATGGCGGTGGCACTCACCGCGCCCGAGGCGTTCCGGTTCACCTTCGACGCCTCGCCGGACCGGCACGTGCGGGCCGCGGAGCTGCTCGCGCCGGGTGCCGCCCGCCCCGACGACCTGCGCGACTTCCTCCCCGGTGTCCTCACCGAGCTCATGCGTGACATAGCCCTGCCCAACGGCATCGGCGAGGTCGGCTATACCGAGGCTGACGTGGACGACCTCGTCGAGGGCACGATGAAGCAGCAACGGCTCCTCGCCACCGCCCCGCGCGACGTCACCGACGAGGACGCAGCGGCCATCCTGCGCGCCTCGCTGGAGCTCTGGTGAGCGAGCTCGTCGAGGCTCTGCGCCGCCACGGGATCGGCGAGGTCGACGACTCGACGCTCACCAGGGCGATGTACTCCACGGACGCGTCGCTCTACCGCGTGGTCCCTCAGGTGGTGGTGCGCCCCCGGCACACGGACGAGATCGCCGCGGCCCTCACCGTCGCACGGGAGCACCGGGTGCCGCTGACGATGCGCGGTGCCGGTACGTCGATCGCCGGGAACGCCGTGGGCACCGGGATCGTGGTCGACACCGGCCGCCACCTCAATCGGGTGCTCGACCTCGACCCCGAGACGCGGACCGCCCTTGTCGAGCCCGGCACGGTGCACGCCACCCTCCAGCAGCAGGCGCTGGGCCACGGACTCCGCTTCGGTCCGGACCCGTCGACGCACTCGCGCTGCACCGTCGGCGGGATGATCGGCAACAACGCCTGCGGCTCGCGGGCGCTCGGCTACGGGCGGACGTCGGACAACGTCGTCGCGCTCGACGTGGTCACCGGCGGCGGGCAGCGGCTCACCCTGGGGGCAGGAGTCGCGACTTCTGCCCCTCTGCTGGACGACCTGCGGCGGCTGGTGGACGGCGAGCTGGCGACGATCCGCACCGAGCTGGGCCGCTTCGGCCGGCAGGTGTCGGGCTACTCGCTGGAGCACCTGCTGCCCGAGCGCGGCTTCGACGTGGCACGGGCACTGGTCGGCAGCGAGGGAACCCTCGCGCTGGTGCTGGGCGCGACCGTCCGCCTGGTCGCCGACGCCCCGCACCGGGCGCTGGCCGTTCTCGGCTACCCCTCGATGGTCGAGGCCGCCGACGCGGTCCCCTCGCTGCTCCATCACCCCCTCGTTGCGTGCGAGGGGCTCGACGAGCGCATCGTCGACGTCGTCCGCGAGCGGAGGGG
>DASSMS010000006.1:0-29200 GCA_035688575.1 Nocardioidaceae bacterium | reverse complement strand
CCGAGTTCACCCGGCTCAGCCAGGAGCCGGAGCCGGTCACCGGTACCGCGCCCCTGCTCACCGACCGTGAGGTCGAGGTGCTCCGCCTCGTCGCGCGTGGGCTGGCCAACCGCGAGATCGCCGACCAGTTGGTCATCTCCGAGAACACCGTCAAGAACCACGTGCGCAACATCCTGGAGAAGCTGCAGCTGCACTCCCGCATGGAGGCGGTCATGTACGCCGTCCGGGAGAAGCTGCTCGACATCCCCTGACGTCGGCGTACTCCGACCCTCCTTGTCGGCGGGCTCGGGCATGATGTCCTCCATGTCCGCAGCTCCGACCGTCGCCGGGTCGCTCAGCCGTTCCCAGGCGCGCAGGATCGCGCTCGTCGCACAGGGTTTTCGCGACCCCCGGCACACCGTGCCGACGATGCGGACGTTCAACCGCACCCTCGGGCGCACCGGCGTGCTGCAGATCGACTCGGTGAACGTCTTCCAGCGCGCCCACTACATGCCGCTGTTCAGCCGGATGGGGCGCTACGACACCGACCTCCTCAAGCGTGCGGCGGAGCGCCGTCCCCGCAAGATCGTCGAGTACTGGGCCCACGTCGCGGCGTTCATGCCCGTCGACCTGTGGCCACACATGCAGCACCGGATGACGCGCTACCGCGAGAACGGCCACGAGTGGTTGATCATGCGGTCCAAGCCGGAGCTGGCCGAGTCGCTCCTCGCCGAGGTCCGGGAGGTCGGTCCTGCGACCGCGCGCGACCTCGACGACGGCCTGCCGCGCGTTAAGGAGCACTGGGGCTGGAACTGGTCGGACACCAAGAAGGCTCTCGAGTACCTCTTCTTCGCAGGAAGGCTCGCCGTCGCAGGGCGCAACTCCGCGTTCGAGCGGCTCTACGACGTCCCCGAGCGGGTGCTACCGGCCGTCGTGCTCGACGCCCCGACCCCCACTGTCGAGGAGGCGAACCTCGAGCTGGTCCGCAGGGCGGCGATGTCCCACGGCGTCGGCACCGAGGCCTGCCTGCGCGACTACTTCCGGATGAGCCAGGCCGCGACCCGGCCGGCGATCGATGCGCTCGTCGAGTCAGGGGAGCTGCTCCCGGTCAGCGTCGAGGGGTGGGCGCGCCCGGCGTACCTCCACAAGGACGCCAGGCTGCCGCGCAAGGTGGACGCCCGCGCCCTGCTGAGCCCCTTCGACCCCGTGGTCTGGGAGCGGGCGCGGACCGAGCACCTGTTCGGCTTCCACTACCGGATCGAGATCTACGTGCCCGAGGAGAAGCGGGTGCACGGCTACTACGTGCTGCCGTTCCTGCTCGGGGACCGGCTCGTCGCGCGCGTGGATCTCAAGGCCGACCGACAGGCGGGCGTGCTCGTCGTGAAGTCTGCGTTCAAGGAGCCGTGCGCGCCGGAGGAGACGGCCGCCGAGCTGGCCGAGGAGCTTGCCGAGGCGGCTCAGTGGCTGAATCTCGGCGACATCGCGGTCGAGCCGAGGGGGGACCTGGCCGACGAGCTCCTCCGCGAGGTGAAGGCGCTCGCCGGCCGGTAGGCCCAGCCGGTGACTAGCCCTTCGTCGCGCCGGCCGCCAGTCCGCCCACCAGGTGGCGCTGGGCCAGCATGAAGACCAGTGCCGCCGGGATGAGGACCAGGATCGCCGCCGGCGTGAGGTACTCCCACCGCTGGTTGAACTGCGGCACGAAGGTCTGGAGCCCGTAGCCGAGCGTGAACTTGTCGTCGGTCTGGAGGAACGCGGTCGCGTAAGCGATCTCGCTCCACGCGGTGAGGAAGGTGTAGAACATCGTCACCGCGAGCCCCGGTCGCGCCAGCGGGAGGATGACCCGCCAGAACGTCTGGAAGGGGCCCAGCCCGTCGAGAGCCGCCGCCTCGTCGAGCTCGCGGGGGATCGTGTCGTAGTAGCCCTTCAGCATCCACGTGCAGAACGGGACTGCGACGGTGCAGTACGCGATCACCAGCGAGGTCAGGGTGTTGATGAGCCCCAGGTTCGACATGATCGTGTAGATCGGGACGATGAGGATCGCCACCGGGAACATCTGCGTGACCAGGAACGTCCACATCAGCGACCTGCGGCCCGGGAAGTTGAACCGGCTCAGCGCGTACCCCGCCGTCGCCGCCATGAAGACGCCGAACAGCATGGTGAACGCCGCGGTGACGACCGAGTTCATGAACCACGTCGGGAAGTCGGTCTGGGTCAGCACCCGCGTGTAGTTCTCCAGCGTCGGCTGGTCGATGAACTTGATCTCGCTGGAGAGGATCCGGTTGGCCGGCTTCAGGGAGGAGACGAGGATCCACACCACGGGAAACACCGCGATGACCGAGGCCACGATGAGGGTGGTGTGCAGCAGTACTGAGGCGCCGGTGCTCCGGCGGCGGTCGATGGCGCCCATCACCACACCTCTCCCTGTCGGCTGAGCATCTTGCGGTAGGCGACGGCGAAGACCAGGAGCATCGAGAGGATGATGATGCCGTACGCCGAGGCGAGGGCGTACTGCCGGATTCCCTCGAAGGCGTACCGGAACGATCCCGTCACGAGGATCTCGGTCTGGCCCGCGGGCTGTCCCTCCGTGACCAGGAAGATGATCGGGAACATGTTGAAGGTCCAGATCGTGCCGAGCAGGATCACGGTCGCGCTGACTGGCCGCAGTCCGGGAAGCGTCACGTTCACGAAGCGCTGCCAGGCGCTCGCGCCGTCCATCTCGGCCGCCTCGTAGAGGTCCTCGGAGATCGACTGGAGGCCGCCGAGCAGGGCGACCATCATGAACGGCACACCGATCCAGATGTTCGCGACGATCGCAGTGAACAGCGATGTCCAACGTTCGGCGAACCACTCGACCCGGTCGAAGCCGAGGCTGGTCAGCAGCACGTTGGCGAGACCGTTGCGTTCGTTGAAGATGAACTTCCACGCAAAGGCGGCGACGAACGCCGGCACCGCCCAGGGCACGATCAGGAGCACGCGATACAGGCCACGTCCTCGTATCCGTCTGTTCAGGAGCACCGCGAGGCCGAGGCCCAGGCCGTAGTGGAAGACCACGCAGCCGGCGGTCCAGACGATGGTGTTGCCGAACTGGAGCCAGAAATCGCCCTTCTCACCGGAGATGATGTCGACGTAGTTCTGGAGGCCGGTGAACTCGGCGGCCTTCGGGTTGGGCTTGCAGACCTCGCCGCCGCCGAGCGTCTTGGTGCAGATCTCGGCGCGCTGGTTCGACTCGTTGAGGTTGGTGAAGCTGATGTACACACCGCGGGCCAAGGGGTAGAGCACCAGCACGCCGAGCACGATCACGACCGGCAGCACCATCGCCCAGGCGTACCAGTGCCTGGAGGCGGTCCGTCGCATCCGGCCGGGCGGACGGGACGGGGTTGGGGGCTGGGCAGTGGCCACGACCGGCGTACCCGAGTCGATCGCCATGCGGGTCTCCTTCTCGAACGAAAACCAGGGACCGCACCCTCGACGGATGCGGCCCCCGGCACTATCTCACGGTCGGTACGACGGTCACTGCAGGCTGTAGTCGGGGACGACCTCGGACTTGTAGGTCTTCGCGGCCTCGTCCAGCGACTTCTTCGGGTCGGCGTTCTGCACCAGGACCTCGACCGCCATCTTGTCGAGCGCGGCGAAGAACTGGCCGCCCTCGGGGATCCACGGGCGGGCGACGGCTGCGTCGACGACGTCCTTGAACGACGAGATGACCTCGTTGCTCGAGACCTTCTCGTCCTCGTAGGCCGACTTGCGGGTCGGCAGGAGACCGAGCTCGTCGGCGAGGAAGGCCTGCGACTCGGCGGAGTTCATGAAGGAGATGAACGCGATGGCGGCCTCGGCCTTGGCCTCGTCCATGCCGGAGTAGACGACGTAGTTGTGGCCGCCGACCGGTGCGCCCGCGGTCTCGGAGCCGGCCGGGACCGGCGCGATGCCGAGGTTCTCGATGCCGCCGAAGTCAGGCGCGTTGCGGATGTTGTTGACCTCCCAGGGGCCGTTGATGATCATGCCGACCTTGCCCTCGTTGAAGGCGGTCATCATCGCGGCGTAGGCGTCGGCTGCCGGGGGCTTCACGGCGGCGCCGCTCTTGACGAGGTCGGCGGCGGTGGTGATGCCGGTGACGTTCGCCTCGGAGTTGACGACGATCTCCTGGGACTCGGTGTCCACCATGTCGCCGCCCTCGCCGTACATGAACGGGAGCAGGAAGTAGCCGCCGGGGTTGATGAACAGCCCGTCGACGTCGGCCTCGGACTTCAGGGCCTTGGCAGCCTCGGCGACCTCGTCCCAGGTGGCCGGCGGGGAGTCGATGCCGGCCTTCTCGAACAGCTCCTTGTTGTAGAGCAGCGCGAGGGAGTCGGTCACCTGCGGCACGCCGTAGGTCTGGCCGTCGAAGACGTTGGAGGAGAGCGGGGTCTCGAAGTAGTCGTCGGAGTCCTCGAGAGCGGCGGTGCCGTCGAGTGCGTAGAGGTGGCCCAGCGACGCGAACTCGGGCACCCAGGCGACCTCGGCGCGGAGGATGTCGGGAGCGCCGCTGCCGGCCTCGGCAGCGGTCTTGAACTTGTTCTGCGCCTGGTCGAAGGGGACGTACTGCCGCGTCACGTCGACGTCGGGGTACTCCTTCTCGAACTTGTCGATCAGCTGCTGGAAGGCGGGGCCCTCGTTGGTGTCGTCCGAGGTGTCCCACCAGGTCAGCGAACCGGAGACCTCGTCGGGCGCGGGGGCGCTGTCGTTCTCGGTCTCGCTGCCTTCGCCTGATCCGCAGGCAGTGGCCAGCAGGCTGACGGCTGCCACGAGGGCGCCGGCCCGTGCAAAGCGTCGCATGGATTTGTCTCCTTAAAGCGTGAGGACTCGGGCGACAACCTAACACTCGTTTTGCAAGATTTGGAAGACTTGCAAGTTCTTGCTGTCAGATTGCTGAGAAACGGACTAAAGTCCTGCAACATGAGACGACCACGGCTGAACGACGTCGCCGCGCAGGCAGGCGTGAGCGAGGCGACGGTTTCGCGCGTCCTGAACGGGAAGCCGGGTGTCGGACAGGAGACGCGCCAGCAGGTGCTGACCGCCCTCGACGTCCTCGGGTACGAACGTCCGGCGGCCCTCCGCTCGACCAGCGCGGGCCTGGTCGGCCTGGTCGTGCCGGAGCTCGTCAACCCGATCTTCCCGGCGTTCGCGCAGCTGATCGAGTCGGCGCTCGCGGGGCACCGCTACACCCCGGTGCTGTGCACGCAGACCCCGGGGGGCGTCACCGAGGACGAGTACGTCGAGATGCTGCTCGCCCGCGGCGTTTCAGGCATCATCTTCATCTCCGGCCTTCATGCCGACTCGACCGCGGACCCGGCGCGCTACCACGCACTGGTCGACCGCGGTCTGCCGATCGTCCTCGTCAACGGCACCAGGCCCGACCTCGCCGTGCCGTGCATCTCGGCCGACGACGCCGGGGCGGTGCGCACCGCCGTGAACCACCTCGCCTCGCTCGGCCACACCCGCTTCGGCCTCGCCGTGGGGCCGAGCAGGTTCGTGCCGGTCGAGCGCAAGGTGACCGCGTTCAGGGAGGCCATGGCGGCGGAGCCCTCCTTCGAGGGGATCGAGGAGTTCGGCCTCTTCTCCGTCGAGGGTGGCCACGCGGCCACGGTCCGCCTGCTCGACGCCGGCGCGACCGCGATCCTGTGCGGCTCCGACATCATGGCGCTCGGCGCCGTCCGGGCGGTCCGTTCGCGGGGCCTCGCGGTGCCCCAGGACGTCTCCGTGGTGGGGTACGACGACTCGGCGTTCATGGGCTTCACCGACCCGCCGCTCACGACGGTCCGCCAGCCGGTGGCGGCGATGTCCCAGTCGGCGGTGCAGACCCTCGTCGACGCCATCACCGGGCACACGACGCCACCGGGTGAGTACCTCTTCGCCGGCGAGCTCGTCGTGCGGGGCTCGACTGGTCCGGCCCCGAGCCGCTGAGACGGTCGACCTACCCCGCTCAGCACGGGGGGCCGGTCAGCCAGGAGAGGGCGTAACGCGAACCCCCGGCCGGCGGCTCGGTAGCATGGCCTGGGTTGCCGCCGTAGGCTGGCTGTCGCCCACAAGAAGCAGGGCGTCATCCGGGGGCGCCGACCCGCCGTCACAGCGAGCGGCCCTCGACCCCGGGTGGCACCGCCGCAACACCGCAGACCACAAACACTGGAGTCGACTCGTGCCTGCCATTATCGACAAGATCCTTCGCATCGGTGAGGGCAAGATCATTCGTCAGCTGGAGTCGATCACGCGCGCCGTCAACGCGATCGAGGATGACTTCGTCGCGATGACAGACGAGGAGCTCAGGGGCCAGACCACCGCCTTCAGGGAGCGGCTCGCGGAGGGGGAGACCCTCGACGACCTGATGCCCGAGGCGTTCGCGACGGTCCGGGAGGCGGCGAAGCGGGTCCTCGGCCAGCGGCACTACGACGTGCAGGTCATGGGCGGCGCTGCGCTGCACATGGGCAACATCGCCGAGATGAAGACCGGTGAGGGCAAGACACTCGTCGCCACGCTCCCGACGTACCTCAACGCGCTCCCGGGCAACGGCGTGCACGTGGTCACCGTCAACGACTACCTCGCGAAGTACCACGCAGAGTGGATGGGTCGCGTCTACCACTTCCTCGGGCTGACCACCGGGATGATCCTTCCCGAGATGCGCCCCGACGAGCGCCGCGTCTCCTACGCCGCGGACATCACCTACGGCACGAACAACGAGTTCGGCTTCGACTACCTACGAGACAACATGGCCAGCTCGATCGAGGAGTGCGTGCAGCGTGGCCACCACTTCGCGATCGTCGACGAGGTCGACTCGATCCTCATCGACGAGGCCCGCACCCCGCTGATCATCTCCGGCCCCACGCAGGAGGAGGTCAAGTGGTACGGCGAGTTCGCCGCGATCGCGCGGTCCATGGTCAAGGACGTCGACTACGAGGTCGACGAGAAGAAGCGCACCATCTCGGTCCTCGAGCCCGGCATCACCAAGGTCGAGGACTACCTCGGTATCGACAACCTCTACGACTCAGTGAACACGCCGCTGATCTCGTTCATGAACAACGCGATCAAGGCCAAGGAGCTGTTCCGTCACGACAAGGAGTACGTCGTGATGAACGGCGAGGTGCTCATCGTCGACGAGCACACCGGACGCATGCTGGCCGGGCGCCGCTACAACGAGGGCCTGCACCAGGCGATCGAGGCCAAGGAGGGCGTGCAGATCCGTGAGGAGTACCAGACCCTCGCCACCGTGACGCTGCAGAACTACTTCCGCCTCTACGAGAAGCTCGGCGGCATGACCGGTACGGCCATGACCGAGGCCTCGGAGTTCGACAAGATCTACAACCTCGGCGTCGTCCCGATCCCGACCAACATGCCCATGGCGCGCCTCGACCAGCCCGACCTCGTCTACCGCACCGAGGAGGCGAAGTACAACGCGGTCGTGGAGGACATCGGCGAGCGGTTCCAGAAGGGGCAGCCGGTGCTGGTCGGCACGACGTCGGTCGAGAAGTCCGAGCACCTGTCGCAGCTGCTCAGGAAGCGGGGCGTCCCGCACACCGTGCTCAACGCGAAGCACCACGCCGACGAGGCGAAGATCGTCGCGCAGGCCGGTCACAAGGGCGCGGTCACGGTGGCGACCAACATGGCCGGTCGAGGCACCGACATCATGCTCGGCGGCTCCGTGGAGTTCCTCGCCGACCTCGAGCTGCGCAAGCAGGGGCTCGACCCGCTCGAGAACAGCGAGGAGTACGAAGCCGCCTGGCCCGACATGGTCGAGAAGATCAAGGCTCAGGTGGCGGCCGAGCACGACGAGGTCAAGGACCTCGGGGGCCTGTACGTCATCGGCACCGAGCGACACGAGTCCCGCCGCATCGACAACCAGCTTCGCGGCCGCTCAGGCCGTCAGGGAGACCCGGGCGAGTCGCGGTTCTACCTCTCACTCGAGGACGACCTGATGCGGCTGTTCAAGTCCGACTGGGTCGACTGGGTGCTCACCACCTTGAAGGTCCCCGACGACGTGCCCATCGAGAACAAGCGCGTCACGGGCGCGATCGCGTCAGCCCAGGCTCAGGTCGAGGCGCAGAACTTCGACTCCCGCAAGAACGTCTTGAAGTACGACGACGTGATGAACCGTCAGCGCCAGGTGATCTACGCCGAGCGCCGCGCGGTCCTCGAGGGCGCCGACCTGCGTGACCAGGTGCGCGGCATGATCGACGACGTCGTCAACGGCTACGTCGCGGGTGCGACCGAGGGTGTTCCGGACGAGTGGGACCTCGAGGCGCTGTGGGCGGCGCTGAAGACGCTCTACCCGGTCTCGCTGAAGCTGAGCGAGGTCGAGGAGGAGGCCGGTGGCCGGGACGGCATGTCCCGCGAGCAGCTCATCGCCGACCTCAAGGCTGACGCGCAGACGGCCTACGAGCAGCGCGAGCAGCAGTTCGGCGACGAGGTCATGCGAGAGCTCGAGCGCCGCGTCGTGCTCTCGGTGCTCGACCGCAAGTGGCGCGAGCACCTCTACGAGATGGACTACCTCCGCGAGGGCATCGGGCTGCGGGCCTACTCCCAGCGTGACCCGCTCGTGGAGTACCAGCGCGAGGGTTTCGACATGTTCGCCGCCATGATGGACGGCATCAAGGAGGAGTCGGTGGGCTACCTCTTCAACCTCGAGGTCCAGGTCGAGGAGGAGACCGAGGAGGAGGCCGAGGAGGCAGAGGCCCTGAGCCGGGGCGCCGCCATCGCCCAGGCCGCCGCTGCCGGGCACGCCGCCGGTGCGCCGCACATCGTGGCCAAGGGTCTCGAGGCCCCGAAGGCGCCGCAGAACCTCTCCTACACCGCACCCGACGAGGGGGGCGAGGCCGAGGTCACCGGGGCCGCTCCGGTCCAGGCCGAGGACGAGTTCGCCGGTGTGGGCCGCAACGAAGAGTGCCCGTGCGGCTCGGGGAAGAAGTACAAGAAGTGCCACGGCGCACCGGGCGGTCCGACCGGGCTCACCACCCGGGTCAACGGCTGACCTCCGCGGGCCGATCGCGGGCGCAGGACGCTTCGCAGGACTGAAGTGCGGACGTCGCTCCGCTCGGCTGGGTGTGCTGCTCAGCCGAGCTGGAGCGCGGTGCACTGCCATCTGCCCGAGATGAGCTCGAGCCTCGCGGCGATCGCACGCGATCGTTGCCCATGGCGGACGTGGACGCTGACCTCGGCCGACTCGGGTGTGGGGTGGAAGACATGCACGCTCCGCACCTGGGGCCGGACCGTGCGCTTGCGACGGCCCGCGTCGGAGGTCCTGGACAGGATGCTCAACCGTCGCTCAAGCTCCACGTAGACGCGCTGGGACGTCCAGCGCACGAGCTGGGCGAGCGGCCGGTCGCCGCCGAGCACCTCGACGACCGCCTGCGCGAACCGTGCCGCCCACAGCTGCACCTCCTCGCCAGAGCCGGTGTCGGGAACCAGCCGCAGCTCCGGGGTCTGCGGGGCGCCGTGCGTGGTCCGGCGTGCCGCGGGTGGCTGGAGCGCGAGGCTCCCGTCGACGCCTCTCAGCGCCGCGACGGGCACCTGACCTTTCTCGCCTTGCCTTAGCCCGAGCCGCGTGACGGTCGCCCACTGTGTAGGCGCGGCGGGCGGCCGGCGCGGTGTCGACGGAGCCGTCTCGTCGTCGGTCGGGGTCATGAGGCGTCCTTTCGGTGAGGGGTGATGGCGGACTCGCCCGGTGCTCCGCTGTGTGCCGGGATGTCGGCCCGGCCCGTGAGCCGGAGCGTCGTCCCGGGGATGATCAGGTCGGGGTCCGGGCCGATGACGGCGCGGTTGGCTCGGTGGATCCGCCGCCAGCCGGCGTCGATCTCGGTGGGCTCCGCGCCCGGCATGTGCCGCTCGGCTATCGACCAGAGGGAGTCGCCGGGTCGGACGCGGTGGGTGTCCTCGTCGACGCCTGCAGCGGTCGCCGCCGGCTCGGGGTCGGACGCCACGGGCTCGGCGTCGGTCGCCGGGGTCACCGGGGGCCGGACCCCGGGCGCCGACCGGCTCTCCCGGCGCGACGTCCCCGGGGCGTCGACGCGGTCGGGTCTCGCGGGTTCCGACGCGTCATGACGTGCTGCTGCCCGTCGTACCGCCTCGACGGCGAGACCCGACCTCGGACTTGCCGTCGCGTCGAGGTGGTCTCCGAGGGTCCGGTCGGGCAGCGGCAGGCCGGACAGTGAGTCCGTGCCGATGCGCTCCGTTCGGGCACCCGCGAGCTCTCCTGGCCCCTCCGCCACGGCCACCGCTGGTGTGACCAGACCCGTTCCGCCCACCGCGACGCCACAGCACACCAGCACCAGACGGCGGACGACATGGGGTGAGACCGCTCTGATCGCTGCCGAGGACGCACCGGTGACAGCCTCGACCGCCGTGGAGACCGTGACGCAGACCAGCCAGCAGCCGCAGCAGCACAGTGTGATGGCGGCCAGGCAGCCGATCAGCAGGTCGAAGGGGAGCGCTGACCAGGGCGCTCCGGCGCGTAGGTGTGCGCTGAGGTCGAGCAACGGCGTGATGCCGAGCGCCACGGATGCGGCGGCGGCGAGAGCCACGAGCACGACCGCGCCGGCGCGGAGGAGCCGGCCCGTTGGGCCGCCTGAGACGTCCGGTCGTGTTGTGCCCCTCATCGGCCATCCAAACCTTTGCGTTTGCCTGTGTTTGCTTGTTCTAACCCTCTTTCGCCTACGTCGTCAACGGTTTGTCCACAGGCGTTGACACCAGCGCCGGGCGTCTGGAGGCTGTCCGTCCATGGGCCGAAGCGAGATGAGCGGGGGCCATGAGGGCCGCCACGATCCGGCGCGAAGAATGGCTGAGGGGACGGGGCTCGGCGGCCTGTTCGAGGACCTCGAGCAGCAGGCCGCGGGCTTCCACCTCGCCGAACGGGACGCCGAGCTCGCGGACAGGGCGAGGGGCGAGTACGCCGCCGTGTCGTTCGCGAGCCGGGTCCACGCCTCACTCGGACGGGAGGTGGCGCTCACGATCGGCGGCGGCGAGGTCGTCGAGGGGACACTCGTGCAGGCAGGGGTCGACTGGTGCCGGCTCTCGGGGGTCGGCCGGACCTGGCTCGTGCGGCTGGGCGGTGTCGTGACCGCGAGGGGCATGTCGGCCCGTGCGCTCCCCAAGGCGGCTCGTCCTGCGGTCGCACGGCTGACGTTCGGATCGGCTCTGCACCGGTTGGCCGAGGAGTCGGCAGAGGTTCTGCTTCACGTGGAGACGGTGGGCGGTCTGCGCGTGCGCGTGCTCCGGATCGGAGCGGACTTCGTGGAGGTCGAGCCCGCCTCAGCGGTGACGCACGCCGGTGGTGGAACGTCGACGATGCTCGTGCCGTTCGCGGCGTTGCTCGCGGCCCGCCCTGCCTGACCTGGCCAGAGTGCGGGCGGGTGCCTCAGGACGGGGCGACGAGCTGCTGCAGTGCCCAGCGGTTGCCGTCGGGGTCGTCGAACCGCACAAACCGCCCCCAGGCCTGCTCGTCGACGTCGCCGCACTCCACTCCGCGCTCGCGCAAGTAGGCGCAAGCCTGATCCGCATCGGCGACGACGACCTGGACGAACTGCGAGGAGCCTTCGGGCATCATTTCCAGCCCGGTGCCGAAGCAGATCGAGCACGCCGACCCCGGCGGGGTGACCTGAACGAACCGCAGCCCGGGGCTGACGGTGTGGTCATGGTCGACGTTCCAGCCGAGACGCTCCCCGTAGAACTCGACCGACCTGTCGACGTCCTCGACGGCCAGCGGCACCAGCTCGATCTTGAAGTCCATGTCCTGCCTCCTGACTGCGGCCCGGGCAGTCCGGGAGCGCGCGCGGGTCGAGTC
Organism: Nocardioidaceae bacterium; assembly: GCA_035688575.1. Taxonomy (GTDB): domain Bacteria; phylum Actinomycetota; class Actinomycetes; order Propionibacteriales; family Nocardioidaceae; genus Nocardioides_C. Next base: position 17,418 of record DASSMS010000006.1, on the reverse strand, counting down.
GATGCGTCAGATCCTGGCGTCGTCCTCCTGCTCGGCCTCGGCGAAGGGATGCTCACGCACGAACGAACGGGTCTCCTCGTAGGAGCGCTGGATGAACGCCTCGAGCTCCGAGGTCTCAACCCGCCACTGTCCCCGGCCACCGATCTTGATCGCAGGGAGCTCGCCGCGGCGCACGAGCGCGTAGACCTGGGCCGTTGAGGTGTTGAGGATCTCCGCCACGTCCGCGAGCTGGAGGAAGCGGGGAGGGGTCGCACCGACGCTCATGACTCGCATTCTGCCACCGGACCCAAGAGTTCTCGGCAGGTTGACGGTGTTTGCCTGTGGACAAGCCATGGCCCGGCGACGCGCGAGCGTCCATTATGTCCCCGTGAAAGCCGCAAGCCGCCAGCAGATCGTGCCCGGTGTCGACCTCGTCGGCAGCAGTCCGCGGGACGGCCGGGGTCGGACACCGGCCGCCGCACCGCCGGAGAGTCCGCCGGCGACCCGCGTCCCGGGCAGGTCGTGGAAGGACCCCCGGCTCCTGGTCGGGCTGGCCATCGTCGCGGCAAGCGTGCTCCTCGGTGCCCGTCTCCTCGCAACTGCGGACGACACCGTCGCTGTGTGGTCGGTGAGCGCCGACCTGTCGGCGGGGACGCCGGTCAAAGCGGACGACTTGCAGCAGGTGCACCTCCGGTTCGGGTCTCCGGCGGTGGCGGGGAGCTACCTGTCGGCGACGGATCCGCTGCCCGAGGGCGCGGTGCTCACACGTGACCTGACCACGGGAGAGCTGCTGCCACGCTCCGCGCTCGGCGCCGGCGGGGAGGAGGAGCTGGTGGAGGTGCCGATCGCGCTCCCGTCCGACGCCGTCCCCGCCACCCTGCGCGCCGGTGAGCACGTGGACGTCTGGGTCACGCCGAGCGAGGAGACGGGCCGGCTGGCGCGCGCCGTCCGCGTGCTCGAGCTCGTGCGCGTCGTCGCCGTGCCACGCGACGCGAGTGCTCTGGGACCCTCCATGAGCCGCCAGGTCGTCGTGGGGATGCCCGCCGCGGACGAGGGCCAGCTCGCCACGGCGCTCGCGCAGCTGGCCTCGGGCGAGGCCGTCATCGTGAGGCGGGGCTAGGCGTGTTCGGTGAGCGCATCGGCGTCCTCCTCGCCGCAGGCGGTGCGTCGTGGGAGGTGGAAGCCCTGCAGGTTGTCGCGGCTGCTCCATCGGGAGCGGTGCTGCTGAAGCGCTGTGTCGACCTGCCCGACCTCCTCGCCACGGCGACGACCGGCGAGGCCCGGGTCGCTGTGGTCTCTGCCGGCATCCCCGGTCTCGACGCGGACAGTGTCGCGCACCTCAGACGCGCCGGGCTCGGCGTCGTGCTCGTCGCGGAGCGGGGCGAGCTCGGACATGCGGGCGGCCTCCCCGGGGTGTTCGAGGTCGTGGCGTCCGAGGCAGTGGGCTCCCTGGGCGGCCTGCTCTCGGCGGCTGCCTCGGATGCCGTCGCCGACACCGCGGTCCGCACCCCGGCGGACCGCGCCGACGGTTCCGCGTCGCCTTCTCGGCCGGACGGCTCTGGGGAGTCGGACGATCCGACTGGGTCCCATGCCGACGCGCACGGGCGGGTGGTCGCCGTGTGGGGCCCCACCGGGGCGCCGGGGCGCACCACCGTCGCCGTCGGGGTGGCTGCCGAGCTGGCGGGCCGTGGCCGCGACGTGCTCCTGGTCGACGCTGACGCCTACGGCGGCGCGGTGGCCCAGCACCTCGGTGTCCTCGACGAGGTCTCGGGGCTGCTCAGCGCAGTGCGGCTCGCCAACGCGGGCCGGCTCGACGTCCCGCGGCTGGCCTCGGTCGCTCGCACGGCAGGTCCCGGTCTCCGTGTGCTCAGCGGGCTGCCGAGGGCCGACCGGTGGGTGGAGGTGCGCGGCGTGGCCTTCGACGCGGTGGTCCAGGCCGGGCGGGCCCTGTGCACTCATGTCGTGCTCGACCTGGGCTTCGACCTCGAGCAGACCGACCAGGCCTTCGGCAGCAGCGCCCCGCAACGCAACCTGATGACCGTCGCCGGGCTCGACCAGGCGGACGAGATCCTCGTTGTCGGCTCGGCCGACCCGGTCGGGCTCGCCCGTCTGGCGAGGGGACTCGTAGAGCTGCCGGAGGTGGCTCCCCCGGCCCCGACCCACGTGGTCGTCAACCGGATGCGCCCCACGCTCGGGTGGGGAGAGAAGGAGGTCCGCGCCATGGTCGAGGGGTTCGTCACCCCGGCCGGCATGCACTTCCTGCCCCACGACCCCGCCGCCGCCGACCGGGCACTCGTGTCCGGCCGCCCGCTGGTCGAGGCGGGGGAGTCTGCCCTGCGCAGCGCGATGGCCAGGCTTGCCGACAGCCTCGACGACCCCGCCGGGTCCGCCCGCTCGCGCGGCGGGGGATCGAGGAGCCGGCTCAGGCGCCGAAGAGCAGGTAGAGACCAGTGATCGTGTAGAAGACCATTACCACCAGGAGCGGGAGCTGGCCGGTCAGCTGGTGCCGCTTCGGCAGCAGCTTCATGGCCCGGTCGTGGGCCGCGACCACGCCCACCACGTGCCCGGTGACCACGGCAAGGACCTTGGTCACGGCCAGGAAGGTCGGATGTGCCGACAGCCAGTAGCTGACCTCGCCGTCCGCCGTGCCGAGCAGGTTCGCGCCTGTGCCGAGCGGGTCGCTGAGCTGGATGAGCGTCTGCTGCCCCGACTCCACGAGGTAGGTCAGGTAGTGGGCGACCATGTAGCCCACGATGATCGGCACCACCGAGTGCGCGAATAGCGCCGGCAGGTCGGAGCGTCGTACACCCTCGCGTGGAGCGGCGGCGACGGTCGCGGCTGTGAGGCTGAGGCCCACCACCATGCAGAAGCCGAGCATGACAAGGGTGTTCACCCAGGTCATCGGCAGCGAGGTGGTCTGGGAGAACTGCAGCCAGGCGTTCATGTCCTTGAAGCTGTCGAACGCGGTGCTGCCGAAGAGGACGGACACGACGGCGACCAGCCCCGGTCCGGCCGGGACGGCGTCGAGGTTCGCCAGGGGGCTGCGCAGGACCAGCAAGCCGTCCTCGCGCCGGCCGAAGACCGACAGGTGGCCGACGAGCGTGGAGTAGACCTCGAACGGGTCGGCGCGATCGAACCACTCCGAGCCGAAGAGCGCGCTGCCGACCAGGAGCACGGCGATGTAGATCGCGAACCACAGACGGATCGGCGCGAGGTACGTCGCGTCGGGGTAGACCAGCTCCAGCCACACGAAGGCGAAGAGGCCGACCGCCGCGGGCCAGTAGCCGACCCAGCGGGGGAGGTCGTACATCCCGCGCTTCGGGTCCCCGCCGGTCACCAGGCTGAAGAGCAGGTGCAGCGTGCGGACGGGGTTGACGGCCTTGTAGAACGGTCCGAACAGCAGCGACGCCGGGACCAGACCCACCCAGAGCAGGACGTAGACGACGCCGAAGGTCGGGTTGACCAGCAGGTCCGGACCGAACAACGCGGCCACGGCCACGTACCCGAAGAAGGCCAGGCCCAGCAGGCGCAGCGTCCACTCGAAGTACGGCGAGTCGACGAGCCGGCTGAGCCATTCCGGCGCCCGGCGGCCCGAGGTCGCGGCGTCGTACCGCGGTGTCCGCCAGGCGATGGCGAGCACGATGAAGGAGATCGCGAGGGCAGCGCTCGCGCCGGCGATGGCGAGCTCAGCGGGGATCGGCAGGTCCTGTGCGCCCCCGACACCGTGCGCGAAGACCATGGTCAGCGGACCTCGAGCTGGAAGACGACGACGCCGCTCTCGTGCTCCTCGACGTCCACGATCCCAGGCCGCTCGATGGTCAGGCTCAACGTGGACTCGCCCTTCTTGACGTCGAGGACCTGCTCGGGCGAGGAGTGCACGTGCAGCTCGGCGGGCCGGTCGGACGTGACCTCCAGGGTGACCGGCTCCCCGGCCTTCACCTCGATCCGCCTGCCCCGCGGCTCGATGCGGTCGCCCTCGATCTCCATCTCGATCGCGTGGCCGGAGTGGTCGGTCGACGTCTCGGTGGGTGACTCGGTGGGCGATTCGGACGTGACGGCGGACTCGCTGGGCGTGCTCGTCGCCGGGGTCTCCTCCGTGGTCGCAGTGGGCTCTTCGGAGCCGCAGCCGGTGAGTGCGAGTGCGGCGACAGCGGCGGCAGCAAGCGCCCGACGCATGCGAGACCTCCTTGGTTCGACTTCGGGGACGTGCTCCCAGGATTCCATGGGCGGGCGGTCCGGCCGACGGGGGTCCGGGCGCCGGGAGAGGGTGCCGATAGCCTGGGTGGCCGACCGCCCGGCCGAACGGCCGTGCAGAGGAAGGGGACTCGATGAGTGAGCGGCTCCGCCCCGCGGACATGGCCTTCCTGGCCGACGAGTCGGCCAGCGCGCCCATGCACAACGCCACTCTCGAGATCTTCGAGCCGTCCGGAGACGGCTTCGACTACGAGAAGCTCCTCGCGGTCATCGCCGACCGGATCGCGTTCGTGCCGAGGTACCGCCAGCGGATCCGCACCGTGCCCGGACGTCTGGCGAACCCGGTGTGGGTCGACGACGACGACTTCGACCTGACCTTCCACGTCCGCAGGTCGGCCCTCCCGAGGCCCGGGTCCATGGAGCAGCTGCGTGACCTGGTCGCTCGCATCATGTCCCGCCAGCTCGACCGCAGCCGTCCGCTCTGGGAGGTCTACCTCGTGGAGGGGCTGGAAGGCGGACGCTTCGCGATCCTCTCCAAGTCGCACCAGATCCTGGTGGACGGTGTCTCCACCGTCGACCTCGGCCAGGTCCTCCTCGACGTCGACCCCCGCCCCCGGCAGGTGGTGAACGACCACTGGCGGCCGGCGAGGGAGCCGAGCACACCATCGCTTCTCGCCGAGGCGGTGAGGGAGCAGGTCCGTCATCCGAGCCGGCTCCTGGAGACGGTCCGCGGCAACACCGACGGGGCTCTCCGGGTCGCAGGCTCGTTCGGGCGCACCGCGGTGGCGACCGCAGGTGTCCTCTCGAACCGTCGGGGCACGCCGGACACGCCGATCCACGCGAAGCTGTCCGAGCAGCGGCGGTTCGTCACGGTGCGTACGGACCTCCAGGACTACCGCAAGGTCCGCAGGGAGCACGGCGGCACGGTCAACGACGTGATCCTGGCGACCATCGCCGGTGCCATGAGGGCTTGGCTGATGACCAGGGCCGAGCCCGTGCACGGCAGCCGAAGCCTGCGGGCGATGGTCCCGATGAGCGTCATCGACAACGAGCTCGAGCCGACGTCGCTGGGGAGCCAGGTCACCGGGCACCTCGTGAACCTCCCCATCGGCGAGTCCAGCCCCGTTGTGAGGCTTCACCAGGTCTCCTACGCGTTGAAGGCGCACAAGGACACCGGCATGGCGGTGGCGGCGGACCGGCTCGCCGACGTCGCGGGCTTCGCGCCGACAACCTTCCACGCGCTCGGGTCGCGCGTGGCCGCTGTCCAGGCACGGCGCGGCTTCGACCTGGTGGTCACGAACGTCCCGGGTCCGCAGTTCCCGCTGTACGCCGCGGGTGCGCTCATGCTCGAGAGCTACCCCGTCCAGCCGTTGCTCCCCGGCCATGCCCTTGCGATCGGCGTGACGTCGTACGACGGAGGGGTGTACTTCGGCATCAACGCCGACCGTGACGCGCTGCCGGACGTGGACGTACTGGGCCAGTGCATCGAGGAGGCGCTCGCGGAGCTGGTCGACAGCGCGAGCGAGACCCGTCCCAGGGCGCCGCGCGGCCGGAAACGCCCTGGGGCGTCGGGACGTGCCCCCAGCAAGGGCGGCCGGGGGAGCAGCTCATGAGCACTCGCGTCTACGTGCCGAGCAGCATCGACCGGCTCCACGACATGGTGATCGCCGGGGGCCTCGGCCCCGTGCCGATCCTCGCGCACGCGGTCACCGACTCCCTGCGGTCCAGCATGGGCGACGCGGGCGAGGAGGACTGGGAGTACGCCGCGCTCACGGCGGCCTCGCTGGACTCGATCGGTCTCATCGGCGACGAGGAGAGCCCTCGTCGGGTGGTGGTGGTCGCCGAGGCCGACTCGGTGGTCCCCGTCACCGGGGCGGAGGTCAGCCTGGTCGAGATCGCCGAGGTCGTCCCACTGCGCGAGGTGGTCGCGGTGCACGTCGACTCCGAGGACGCGGCTGCGGACGTGTCGGCCGCCCGGGAGGCGTGGTCTGCGGCCGGTGAGGGTGACGAGGCCGCGGTCGCCGCGCTGGAGCGGTGTCTCGCGCACGAGCTCGGCTGGTTCGCCACCCAGGAGATCGGTGACCTCGTCGGGGAGTGAGCCTCGACATCCGGCCGGGTCGCGGCGGCACCAGCTCGTGACTTGGGAGTAACCCGCGGCGTCTGACACGATCGGCTCATGGACGCGATCACCCAGCCCCCTGCGCCGGTCAACGAGCCCAACCTCGGCTACGCCCCCGGCAGCCCCGAACGCGCCGAGCTCGAGCGGGAGCTGGAGCGCCAGCAGTCGAGCGAGGTCCGGCTGACCGCGACCATCGGCGGCGAGAAGAGGATGGGCGGCGGCGCCGAGATCCCCGTCGTCCAGCCCCACGACCACCAGCACGTCCTCGGCGTCCTGAAGAACTCCACGGAGGCCGATGCCAAGGCCGCGATCGAGGCTGCCCAGGCCGCGGCGCCGGAGTGGCGGGCGATGTCGCTCGACGACCGGGCGGCGGTGCTCCTGAAGGCGGCGGACCTCCTGGCGGGTCCCTGGCGGCAGCGCGTCAACGCCGCGACCATGCTGGGGCAGTCCAAGACGGCCTGGCAGGCCGAGATCGACTCCGCCTGCGAGCTGATCGACTTCTGGCGCTTCAACGCCCACTACGCTCGGCAGATCGTCGCCGAGCAGCCGATGGCCAACGCTCGAGGTGTCTGGAACCGCTCCGACCACCGGCCGCTCGAGGGGTTCGTCTACGCGATCACGCCCTTCAACTTCACGGCCATCGCGGGCAACCTCCCCACGGCCCCCGCCCTGATGGGCAACACGGTGGTCTGGAAGCCCTCGCCGACCCAGCAGTTCGCCGCCCACCTGGTGATGGAGCTGCTCGAGGAGGCAGGCATGCCCCCGGGGGTGGTCAACATGCTCCCCGGTGACGGCATCGAGGTCTCCAACGTGGCACTCAAGCACCCGGACCTCGCGGGGATCCACTTCACCGGGTCCACCCCGACCTTCCAGTACCTCTGGTCCACCGTGGGCGAGAACATCGCCGGCTACCGCTCCTACCCGCGCCTCGTGGGCGAGACCGGCGGCAAGGACTTCGTGGTCGCCCACCCCTCGGCCGACCCGGACGTCCTGCGCGTGGCCATGCTGCGCGGCGCCTTCGAGTACCAAGGCCAGAAGTGCTCGGCCGCCTCCCGTGCCTACGTCCCGCAGTCGCTGTGGAACCGCATGCGCGACGACTTCCTGGCCGAGGTCGACTCGCTGGCGATGGGCGACGTCACCGACCTGTCGAACTTCATGGGCGCGGTCATCGACGGGCGGGCCTTCGCCAAGCACGAGAAGGCCATCGCGCGCGCCAAGGAGTCCCCGAACCTCGAGATCCTCGCGGGCGGCGAGGTCGACGACTCCGTCGGCTACTTCGTGCGTCCCACCGTCGTCGAGGGCGGCGACCCGACGGACGAGATGTTCTCCACCGAGTACTTCGGGCCCATCCTGGCCGTGCACGTGTACGACGACGGCGACTTCGAGAAGGTCGTGGCCCAGATGGAGTCGATCGCGTCGTACGCCCTGACCGGGTCGATCATCGCGCAGGACCGGCGCGCGATCGCCTGGGCCAGTGAGGCACTGCGCTTCGCCGCCGGCAACTTCTACATCAACGACAAGCCGACCGGTGCGGTCGTGGGGCAGCAGCCGTTCGGTGGTGCCCGTGCGTCGGGAACCAACGACAAGGCCGGGGCGCCGTCGAACCTCCAGCGCTGGACCTCACCGCGCTCCATCAAGGAGACGTTCGACCCGCCCAAGGACTACCGCTACCCGCACATGGGCTGACCGGCTGCGCGGCTCGCTCGGGACGATGACGCACAATGGAGCGATGGGTCCCGCGATCGTTCCTCTGCACCTCGGCGACCTGCACGCCTACGAGACGGCGCTGCTGGCGCTGCTGGCCTTCGGACCCTTCGTGGTGCTCGGCTTCGTCGTGGCCATGATGCGCCGTCGTGACGTCGCCGAGGAGGAGGACGGACCGCGCGAGGACCGAGCGGCCGCCCGCGCGCACGAGGTCAGCGAGGAGCGCTAGCTCCGCTCCGCCAGCCAGGCGGTACCGACGCGCTGCTCGGCCTTGAGGGCGTGCTCGAGGAGCTCGGCGATCAGGCCCTCGATCTTGCCGCCGACGATCGGGATGTGGACCCTGATCTCGCCCGAGACGGTCTCGACCGTGCCGTCGCCGTTGGGCCGGAGCGTGATCGTGCCCTTCAGGTGTCCGGGCTTGCCGGGGATGCTGACCTCGAGCTTCGCGTCGGTCGCGCTCGACCACTCCTCGTGCTGGCGGATGTGGATCGAGTCGCCCACGAACTTCTTCGCGAACGACGGGATCCCGTCAGCGGGGCGCCGCTGGTCCACGGTCACCGTCATCGTGTCGTCCACGCCGTCGACTGTCGCGGTGGCCTCAGTGGTGTGCTGCGCCTCGCAGACCTGCTCGCGGAAGACCGCGTCGCCGAGCATCGCGAAGACCGCGTGCGGCGGGGCGTCGTAGCGCAGGGTGTGCTCGAACCTCATCGGCGGACCCCGTCCAGCCACTCGGCGGCGACGCGCTGCTCGGTGTCCATGCCCTCGGTGAACAGCTTCTCGATCAGACCCTCGAGCTTGCCCCCGATGAGAGGGATGCTGATCTTCGCCTCTCCGTCGAAGCAGTAGACCGAGCCCTCGCCCTCGGCGGTGAGGCTCAGGGTCCCGCGGATGTGGCCCGGCTTGCCGGGGATCTCGACCTCGATGTGACCGGACTCGACCGTCTCCCAGCGCTCGGTCTGGATTACCCGTGTCTCGTCGCCTACGACCTTCTTGGCGAAGCTCGGCATCCCCTTGGTGTGCTGGACCATGTCGACGGTCACGGTCAGCGAGTCGTCGACGCCGTCGATCGCGATGTCGTGGCGCACGGTGTCCATGGCCTCGCAGACCCGGGCACGGAAGGCCGGGTCCGCCCTCATCTCGTAGACCTCGGCCGGCGTGGCGGCGTACTGGAGCGCGTGGCGGATCCTCATGGCGCCCAATCATGACGTATCGCCCTACCCGTGGCTACGCTCCCCGGTGTGACTTCGAACCCGCCGACCGGACCCGTCCAGCAGAACGCCCCTCATGGCGCCACCGCGCGCGAGGAGTGGGCCGGGGAGTGGGGAGGCACCGACATCGCCTTCGGTGAGCACGGAGCCCGGCTGACCTACGGCAGCTACCTCGCGCTGGAGCAGCTCCTGAGCGCCCAGCGGTTCGAGTCCGACCCGCCGGCTCACGACGAGCTGCTCTTCATCACCATCCACCAGGTCTACGAGCTGTGGTTCAAGCAGCTGCTCCACGAGGCGACCGCCGCTCGCGACGCGATGCTGGGGACAGGCACCCAGGCCGGGACGGGACGCAACAGGCTGTGGTGGGCCCAGCACCTGCTTCAGCGGATGCACGCCATCGAGCGCGTCCTCGTCTCCCAGGTGGACGTGCTCGAGACGATGACGCCGCAGGACTTCCTGGAGTTCCGGCAGAAGCTCGCGCCGGCGAGCGGTTTCCAGTCGGTCCAGTACCGCGAGCTCGAGTTCCTCTCGGGCGCCAAGGACGCCTCGTTCGTCGAGCGCTTCAAGGGGCTCACCGACGACGAGCGCGGACGCCTGCGCCGAAGGTTGGAGGAGCCGAGCCTCTGGGACGCGTTCCTCCACGTGCTGCGGGAGCGCGGACTGGAGGCGGACACGGAGGAGGAGGTGACGGCGTCGGTACGCCGGGCCGCCCACGACCGTGCTTCGTACTCCGACGTCTGGGCGCTGGCCGAGGCCCTGCTCCAGCACGACGAGCTCGCCGCAGCCTGGCGCGCGCGGCACGTCGTCATGGTGGAGCGGATGATCGGCACGAAGACCGGGACCGGCGGCTCGTCGGGGGCGGCCTACCTGCGCTCGAGGCTGCCGCTGCAGTACTACCCGCTGCTCTGGGAGCTCCGGTCCCATCTGTGACACCTCCGAGGTCGGACACGCGGCCGCCACCCGTTGTTGTAGGGCCCCTCCGGACGCCTTAGGGTCGGAAGTGACGGCACAACGGCGTGCCGCCAGGGATGCGACAAAGGTTGATGCCTCGTGCGAACGACGCTGGATGACAGCAAGGATGAGCTCATCGCCAAGGCGGCCGAGCAAGCCTCGGACCGCAGGGGGTCGGGGGGCCCTCCCGGGTGTACCGCCGAGCAGTTCCTGAGGTCCTACTACCGCCACGTCGCTCCCGAGGACATCGTCGACCGGTCAGAGGTCGACCTCTACGGCGCCGCGATGAGCCAGTACCGCACCGCCGCGCACCGCCCGCAAGGCACCGCCAACATCCGCGTCTTCACGCCGTCGGTCTCCGAGCACGGCTGGTCGGCCAACGGCCACACGGTCGTCGAGGTGGTCACCGACGACATGCCGTTCCTCGTCGACTCGGTGACGATGGAGCTCAACGAGGAGAACCGCGCGGTCCACATGGTCGTGCACCCGCAGCTGCTGGTACGCCGGGACATCACCGGTGACCTCAAGGAGATCCACACCTCCGAGGGCCAGGACGGCATCGCGCGCGACATGCCGCACGACGTGTTCCGCGAGTCGTGGATGCACATCGAGATCGACCGGGAGACCGACCCCGAGGACCTCGAGGCGATCGAGCAGGCGCTCGCCAAGGTGCTCCGCGACGTGCGCGAGGCCGTGGAGGACTGGGAGCGGATGAACTCCCAGGCCCGCCAGGTCATCGACGACCTGGAGAAGAACCCGCCCCCGCTCGACGAGCATGAGATCGCCGAGGGCAAGGCGCTGCTCGAGTGGCTCGCCGACGACCACTTCACCTTCCTCGGCTACCGCGAGTACCAGCTCGAGCGCGTGGACGACGAGGACTACCTCCGGGCCGTCCCGGGCACGGGCTACGGCATCCTGCGCACCGACCAGGACATGTCGCCGTCCTTCGGCAAGCTGCCGCCCCTCGTCGCTGCCAAGGCTCGCGAGAAGACGCTGCTGGTGCTGGCGAAGGCGAACTCCAAGGCGACGGTGCACCGTCCCGCGCATCTCGACTACATCGGCGTCAAGACGTTCGACGAGTCCGGCGACGTCGTGGGCGAGCGCCGCTTCCTCGGCCTGTTCTCCTCCGCCGCCTACACCGAGTCGCTGACCCGGATCCCGGTGCTGCGCGAGAAGGCCCGCCAGGTCATCGACCGCGCCGGCTTCGACCCGCTCAGCCACACCGGCAAGGCGTTGATGGACGTCCTCGAGACCTACCCCCGGGACGAGCTGTTCCAGACCCCGATCGACGAGCTCGTCCCGATCGCCGAGGCGGTGCTGCACACGCGCGACCGCCGGCAGGTGAGGCTCTTCATCCGCCGCGACGTCTACGGCCGCTTCCTCTCCTGCCTCGTCTACCTGCCGCGCGACCGTTACACGACCGCGGTGCGCGAGCGGATCGCCTCGATCCTCAAGACCCAGCTCGGCGGCGAGTCGATCGAGTACACCGCACGGGTCAGCGAGTCGATGCTCGCCCGCCTCCACTTCGTCGTCCGCCCGCCGAAGGGGGAGCTCGTCGGCGACTTCGACCAGCCCGACCTCGAGCGCCGCCTGGCCGAGGCCGCGCGCTCCTGGCGCGACGACTTCGTCGCGGCCGTGCACAGCGAGTACGGCGAGGAGGAGGGTGCTCGGCTGGGGCGGATGTACGCCGACGCCTTCCCCGAGGCCTACAAGGAGGACTACCCGCCTCGCACCGGCGCGGTCGACCTCGGCCGCCTGGAGGCCATCGAGGGCGACCAGGGGCTCTCGCTCTCCTTCTACGAGCGCATGGACGCTGCTCCGGGGGAGGCCCGTCTCAAGATCTTCCGGATCGGCCCGCCGCTGTCGCTGAGCCAGGTCCTGCCCGCGCTGTCGGCGATGGGTGTCGAGGTCGTCGACGAGCGGCCCTACGAGCTCGAGGGGCTGCCTCGTCAGTCCTTCGTCTACGACTTCGGCCTGCGCTACACGCGGGCGCTGCCGCCTGGGGCGCGCGAGCTCTTCCAGGACACGGTGAACGCTGTCTGGGAGGGGCAGAACGAGAGCGACAGGTTCAACGCCCTTGTGCTCGCGGCCGGGCTCACCTGGCGGCAGGTCGTCGTGCTGCGCACCTACGCGAAGTACATGCGCCAGGGCCGCACGCCCTTCGGGCAGGACTCCATCGAGGACGCCCTGCGCGGCAACGTCGACATCACCCGTCTGCTCGTCCGGCTCTTCGAGGCACGCTTCGACCCCGGTCGCAACGGTGACCTCGGCGCCGACAACGAGAGCCGGTCCGCCACGACCGCCGACCTCGAGGACCGGATCACCGCCGCCCTCGAGGACGTCGCGAGCCTCGACCACGACCGGATCCTCAGGTCCTACCTGTCGATCATCAAGGCCACTCTCCGCACGAACTTCTACCAGCACGCCGACCAGGGGAGGCCGAAGAGCTACCTCTCCCTCAAGCTCGACCCGAGCGCGATCCCGGACCTGCCCGAGCCGCGGCCGAAGTTCGAGATCTTCGTGTACTCCCCGCGGGTCGAGGGCGTCCACCTGCGCTTCGGCGCCGTCGCCCGGGGCGGACTGCGCTGGTCGGACCGGCGCGACGACTTCCGCACCGAGGTGCTCGGGCTGGTCAAGGCACAGATGGTGAAGAACGCCGTCATCGTGCCGGTCGGAGCCAAGGGCGGCTTCTACTGCAAGCAGCTGCCGGACCCGTCCGACCGGGACGCCTGGATGGCTGAGGGCGTGGCCTGCTACAAGACCTTCATCAGCGGACTGCTCGACGTCACCGACAACCTGGTGGGCGGCGAGACCGTCCCGCCGGCGCGTGTCGTGCGCCACGACTCCGACGACTCCTACCTCGTGGTCGCCGCCGACAAAGGCACCGCGTCGTTCTCCGACATCGCCAACGCGATCGCCGGCGACTACGGTTTCTGGCTCGGCGACGCCTTCGCGTCGGGTGGATCCGCGGGCTACGACCACAAGGCGATGGGCATCACCGCCCGCGGCGCCTGGGTCTCCGTGCGCCGGCACTTCCGTGAGATGGGCGTCGACTGCCAGAACGAGGACTTCACCGCCGTGGGAATCGGTGACATGTCCGGCGACGTGTTCGGCAACGGCATGCTGCTCTCGGAGCACATCAGGCTGGTGGCCGCGTTCGACCATCGCGACATCTTCCTCGACCCCGATCCCGACTCGGCCACCTCCTTCGCGGAGCGCAAGCGGCTCTTCGAGCTGCCTCGCTCGTCGTGGCAGGACTACGACAAGTCGCTGATCAGCGAGGGCGGAGGCGTCTACTCCCGCCACCAGAAGTCGATCATCATCTCGCCCCAGGTGCGACGGGCGCTCTCGCTCGACGACAAGGTCACCTCGATGACCCCGCAGGAGCTGATGCATGCCATCCTCCTGGCCAAGGTCGACCTGCTGTGGAACGGCGGCATCGGCACCTATGTCAAGGGCTCGGCCGAGACGCACGCGGACGCTGGGGACAAGACCAACGACCCGATCCGGGTGAACGGCGCGGAGCTGCGCTGTCGCTGCGTCGGCGAGGGCGGAAACCTCGGCCTCACCCAGGCCGGCCGCATCGAGTACGCCCGCAACGGCGGCCGGATCAACACCGACTTCATCGACAACTCGGCCGGCGTGGACACCTCCGACCACGAGGTGAACATCAAGATCCTGCTGGACCGGGTGGTCGCGCAGGGCGACCTCACCGGCAAGCAGCGCAACGACCTCCTGGTGTCGATGACCGACGAGGTCGGTGACCTCGTGCTGGACGACAACTACGACCAGAACCTCGCGCTGGCCAACGCCGAGGCGAACGCGTCGGGACTCCTCCACGTCCACGAGGACTGGATGCGTCGGCTCGAGCGGCAGGGCCTGCTCAACCGGGAGCTGGAGTTCCTGCCCTCGCGCAAGCAGGTCTCCCAGCTCCTCGACCGCGGCCAGGGCCTGACGGCTCCCGAGCTCTCGGTGCTGCTCGCCTACACCAAGATCGTGCTCGCCGACGAGCTGATCGGGACCGACCTGCCGGACGACCCCTTCCTGCGCGCCGACCTGTTCAGCTACTTCCCGAGCCAGATGCGGCAGCACTACCGCCAGCAGATGGAGGAGCACCCGCTGCGTCGCGAGATCATCGTGACCCAGGTGGTCAACGAGCTGGTCAACGGCGCGGGCATGACCTACTTCCACCGGCTCTCCGGTGAGACGGGGTCGACGCCGGCCGAGATCACCCGTGCGAACTTCGTGGCACGCGAGATCTTCGGCTCGCCGGCGTTGATGGAGGAGATCGCGTCCTACGACAACAAGATCGACGCCGCCGTCCAGACCCGGATGCGCCTGGAGGTGCGAACTCTCGTCGAGCGGGCCTCGCGGTGGCTGGTGACCAACCGGCGCGCGCCGATGGACTCCGAGGCGATCGTGGACTTCTTCGAGATCGTCGTGCAACGGGTGATGGCAGAGCTGCCCGACCTGCTCACCGGTCAGGAGCAGGAGGCCTACGAGGAGCGACTCCAGGAGCTCGTCGCGGCCTCCGTGCCCGAGGACCTGGCCCGCCGGATCGCAGCGCTCCCTCCGTCGTACGGCATCCTCGGCGTGGTCGACACGGCCAAGCGCAACGACCTCGAGCCCCTCGACGTCGCTCGCTTGCACTTCACCCTCGGCGAGGCGCTCGGCCTGCCGGCCCTCGCGACGCGAATCCTGGCACTGCCACGCAAGGACCGCTGGCAGACGATGGCGCGGGCGGCGCTTCGTGACGAGCTGCACTCCGTGCACGCCCAGCTGACCGCACAGGTGCTGGCCGAGACCGAGCCGGTGGAGTCGGCCGCAGCCCGGGTGGCCGAGTGGGAGTCGCAGGAGGACGTCGCGGTCATGCGCGCCGTGGGCACGCTTGGCGAGATCTGCACCGACGACCACGCCGACCTGGCGCGGCTGTCGGTCGGGCTGCGCGTGGTGCGGTCGCTGCTCGCGACTCCCTGAGGTCGCTCGGTCGGCGACCGTCTGGTGGGTTCGGGGTGGGGCGAGCTGACCGCTGAGGTCAGTCGCCGAACTCCTTGGCCAGCCAGGCGGCGCCGACGATGCCCGCGAAGTTCCGCAGCTTGGCCGGCACGATCGGGGTGCGCAGGTCGAGCAGCGGCAGGAACTTGTCGGAGCTCTTGCTGATCCCTCCGCCGACCACGAACAGGTCGGGCCAGAAGATGTTCTCCACGTGGCTGTAGTAGCGCTGGAGCCGCTTTGCCCACTGGCTGTAGGAGAGGTTCTCGCGCTCCTTCGCCGACTGTGCCGCACGGTGCTCGGCATCGTGGCCGTCGATCTCGAGGTGTCCGAGCTCGCTGTTCGGCATCAGCTTGCCGTCGAGGAGGAAAGCCGAGCCGATACCCGTGCCGAGGGTCGTGAGGATGACCAGGCCCTGCACGTCGCGCGCGACGCCGTATCTGCCCTCGGCGACCCCGGCCGCGTCGGCGTCGTTCACGACGTGGACCGGACGCCCGAGGCGCTCGGTGAACAGCGCGTCGACGTCGGTGTCCACCCACGCCGGGTCGATGTTCGCCGCCGACCGGGCCACACCGCGCTGGCACACGGCCGGGATGGCGATCCCGATCGGGCTGTCACCGACGGAGTCGGCGAACCTGCCCGCGATCTCCTCCACGACGTCGGCCACCGCATCGGGGGTGGCCGGCTTGGGCGTCTTGATCTTCACGCGGTCGGCGACGAGCTCACCGGTCGTCAGGTCCACCGGGGCGCCCTTGACCCCGGTCCCACCGATGTCGATGCCCAGGACCGGGCCGTTCGGTCGTGTCTCACCCATCTGTTTGCCTCCTCAGCGACAACCCTAGACACTCGCACGCATGACCTCTCACGCACGCACCGATCTGGAGTCCTTCGTGCTCGAGCACCTCGACGAGGATGCGCTCGTCGAGGACCTCGGAGAGCTCGTCCGCCTGCCCAGTGTTGCCGGGAGCGAGGCGGAGGTGGAAGTCCAGGACATGTGCGCCGAGATCCTGCGCAGCCAGGCCGTGGCGGTGGACCGCTGGGACATCGACCTCACAGAGCTCCAGGAGGACCCCTGGTTCCCGGGCTCCGAGGCACCCCGGGACCGCGCGGTCGGCGTCGTGGGCGCGACCGCGGGGGAGGGGGTGCCGGCGCTGGTGCTCCAGGGGCATCTCGACGTGGTGCCGCCCGGCGACCCGGAGACGTGGCAGGGCGCCGACCCGTTCTCCGCGGCGGTTCGCGACGGTGCGCTCCACGGCCGGGGGGCCTGCGACATGAAGGCGGGGGTCGCCGCGAACCTCGCGGTGGTGCGCACGCTCCGGGCGGCCGGTGTGCAGCTCGAGCGACCGCTTGCCGTGCACTGTGTCATCGGCGAGGAGGACGGCGGCCTCGGGGCGTTCGCGACACTGCGGCGGGGGCACCGAGGCGACGCCGCTGTGATCACCGAGCCGACCGGCGCGCGGATCGTGACCGCCACGGCCGGTGCGCTGACGTTCCGGATCGAGGTGGGCGGCCGGTCCGCGCACGGCAGCATGCGGCGCGAGGGGATCAGCGCGTTCGAGGCGTTCCTGCCCATCTACGAGGCCCTGCGTGCCCTGGAGCAGGAGCGCAACCGCGATCCCGACCCGCTCTTCGAGAGTGACCTGCCCTACGCCCTGTCGGTGGGGCTCGTTAACGCGGGGGACTGGGCCAGCAACGTGCCCGACAAGCTCACCGCTGAAGGGCGGCTCGGCGTGCAACTGGACGAGGACCCTCGGCAGGCGAGGTTCGCGCTGGAGGACGTGGTCGCCGAGGTGAGCGCCAAGGACCCGTGGCTGCGCGAGAACCGCCCGGTGGTCACCTGGCCCGGAGGCCAGTTCGCCAGCGGCCGCACCGACGTGGACCACCCGCTGGTCGAGGAGGTCATCGCCTCGGTCCGTGACACGGGCGGGCCGACCCCGGCGCTGGGCGCGGAGGTCTACGGCAGCGACCTCCGCCTGTACGCCGGGATCGGCGGCATCCCGACGCTGCACTACGGGCCCGGTGACATCAGGGTGGCCCATGGCCCGCAGGAGCACGTCGACCTCGACGAGGTCGCCCAGGTGGCCCGGGCGCTCGTCGTACTCACGCTCCGGCGTTGCGGCGTGCGTGCCTGACCGTGCCGACCGGGCGCGTGCACGTGGCCGCCCCTGACCTCGCCCGCCCCACGGCGCCTGGTTCAGGACGCGGTCACCCGGCCGTGCTGGTCGCGGAGCACCAGCCCGTCGGCCAGCGCCAGGGTGAGCGCACGGTCGA
>DASSMS010000013.1:0-32753 GCA_035688575.1 Nocardioidaceae bacterium | reverse complement strand
CCTCGTCTTCGTGAGCACATCTGGACAGAGAGTTGGCCGGCTGATCGTCCGAGAGCGCCTCCCGAACGGCCTCCTCCATCGATATCGCATGGCCGGCCTCCCACAAACGCTGTACTTCGGGTGCCGGCAGAAGGCGCATGGTCTCGGTCAGGACGTCTGGTTCGGTGACCCCGGTGATGAAGCCGCCCTGCTGGTCTGGGTCGAGCACGTCGGCCGCCGCACCGAGTCGAAGAGCCTGGCGAGGCTCGTTACGGGCGAGTGCGAGTGCGGCGAACCCTCGCAACATCCACACAACTCCCGTCGTGTGGTTGGCGGCGGCGTGGGTCGCCAAGGCCTCGCGCAGCAGCGGTTCCGCCCGCTCGAGGTGGCCTTGGGCACGGCGGACCATGCCAAGCAGGCCCACCGTGTTCGCGATTGAGAAGGAGTCCCCTTGCTCGCGAAGGACACTGAGGCTGTCTTGCGCGAGCTCGGCGGCCTCATCGAGGCGCCCGAGGTTGCACAGGCCGAACGCCAGTCCGGCGACGGCGTTCGCCTCCCCGACGGCATCCTCGAGACTCCGATAGCCTTCTCGAGCTTCCTCAAACCTGGCCTGGCCCTCACCGGTCCGTCCCACCAGGTGCAGGGCGAACCCCTGGTCGTAGGTTGCCTCGGCGAGCCCTGCGGAGTCGCCGAGCTCTCGGAAGTGCGCGGCTGCACGCGTGTAGTACTCCAGCGCCTGTTCGTACCGGGTCTGCCAATAGGCGAGGTTGCCGATACACAGGTCGGTCCGCGCGCGGGAGCGCACGTCGGCTCGCTGGCCCGCGATGTCTACGAGCTCTTGGACGAACCGCCGTCCCTCGTCGAGGTGTGATCGCAGGTGCCAGGACCGCCACAACGAGGCCACGACATCTAGGGCGCGGTCGGCGTCGGCGTTGGCGGCCATCCAGCGCAGGGCCGCAGCAATGTCGTCGTCCTGGGCTCCCAGCCTGTCAGCGGCCGCGGTCTGCCCCGGTCCACCCAGCTGTCGACCCGCAGCCTCGGCCAGCGACACGAAGTGGTCTGCGTGCCTCGCGAGCGCCTCCGGCTGCTCCTTCTGGGCGATCAAGTGTTCCTCGGCGTACTCGCGGACAGTTATCAGGAGTCGGTAGCGCCGCTCCGCGTCGCTTCCCGCACGAGTGTCGAGGTCGAGCAGTCCTTTGTCTCGCAGACTGCGAAGAACAAGCAGGAGGCTATTCAACGGCTCGTCGATAACGGCAGCCGCGGTTCGTGGGGTGAAGCCTCCTCGGAACACGGATAGGCCGCGAAGCACCCGCCGCGCAGGCTCGTCCAGCAGCGAGTAACTCCAGTCCATGGTCGCGCGGAGGGTTCGCTGCCTGGCGGGCCGGCCACCCTCGGCGACGTTGAGGACGTCCATCGTCTCGTTCAGGGCGACGAGGAGTTGCCGCGGAGGCAGCAGCCCCGCCCAGCCTGCGGCAAGCTCGATCGCCAACGGAAGGCCGTCGAGGCGTCGGCAGATCTCAGCAATGTCTTCCAAGTCGTTGTCCGCGTAGGTGAGACCGGGATCTACGGCTGCGGATCGGTCGACGAACAAGCGGACCGCTGGGGAGTGCGCTGCAGCGGCGTCGGTAACATCCTGGGGAACCTGCCGCCCCGGCGTGTTGGAGGCCAACCCCCCGACGGGATAGCGTTGCTCGCCCTGCGCATGCAGTGGCTCCCGTGAAGTTACGAGCAACTTGAGCTGGGGGGAGCGAGCCAGCAACTCCGTCACGAGATTGGCCGCGTCGGCAATCTGCTCGCAGTTGTCGAGAATCAGAAGGTGCGGGTGATCGGCTGTCGCCGAGATGAGCACCTGCCAGGCGGTTTGGCCGCCAGGAACCCTCGCGCCGAGGACACCTACAACGCGCGCAGGAAGGTCGCAGGCCTCGGTGATCGGTGAGGCATCCACGAAGTGGACGGTTCCGCCGAGCGAATCACGTTGGTCCGCGGCCAGCTCGACGGCCAGTCGAGTCTTTCCCGACCCACCTGGCCCGGTGAGAGTCACAAGTCGGTGGGAGTGCAGCAGGCTTGCGAGGTCGGCCATCGCGGTCTCTCGTCCCACGAAGCTGTCGTCGGCCAGTGGCAACGGGACATCAGCTCTGCTGTCGGCTGGTGCAGTCAGGGTGGGGTCCTGGCGGAGTACCTGCAGGTGGAGAGCCCTGAGCCGCTCCCCAGGGTCCACGCCGAGAGCATCGGCAAGTGCCGTTCGCGTGCGGTCGAGTACCTCGAGGGCCTCCGATGCGCGACCGACGTGACACAGAGTGCGGACCAGTGCCTCGGCCAGTTCCTCCTGGAGCGGGTCACCGTCGAGGGCAGACGTCAAAGGCTCGACCGCTTCCTGCCCCCGACCACAATTCACCAGTGCCGCAACCCAGTCGAGCAGGATCCGGCGATGGAGACCGAGAAGTTCGTGAACGGCGGAACTGTGAAAGGGTTCCCCGGCTAGGTCCGCCAACGGGACACCACGCCATTGGCCCAGTGCGTCGGTGAGCAGGTCCGCAGCTTGCACGTAGTCGCGAGCAGAAAGAGCGGCTCTCCCCCGGTCTGCGAGGTCGCGGGCTATTGCAGCGTCCAGTTCTTGGGGTCGCACTATGAGGCGGTACCCGCGTCCCTCGCGCACCAGCCGCTCCGGCTCGTCCGGGCCGGCCCCCTCTCCAAGCACACGACGCCAAAGCGATACGTAGGTCTGTACAAGCCCGAGTGCGGTACTTGGTGGCCGATAGCCCCAGATGCCGTCGACGAGCCGCTCGACGGGTACTACCTGGCCTGCGTCTAGCAGGAGCAGGGCCAGCAGGGTGCGGCGGCGGACTCCCGCGGGAGCGACCGGCCTGGCGCCGCGTCGAACGTCGAGCGGGCCGAGCACTCGGATCTCCAGCGAGTCTTCGGCCATACCACGCCTCCTGCCCACCCGCCTCCTGCCCACCCACGGTAGCCCGGCCGCGTCCTCATCGATCCTCGAGCGTGGCTCGGGCGCCGCTGGAGCCGCACTGGAGCGCGACCCAGGACGGTGGACTGCGTCAGGCCGGCGGCGCCGGCTCACACCGGAAGGAGCACCCTGATGACGTATCCACCTCATCTTCCCACCGTGCTGTTCTCAGCGTTCAGCTCCATCGAGGGGAGCCCTGGCCGAAGGCCGCGGCGCGCCACGCAGACTTCCCATACTGGTCACAGGTCGGAGACTCCTGGAACCACGACCCGGCTGGGTCGCAGACGCCACCCACGGCGACGGAGACTGATCAACCTTGTGGGTGTCAGCGCGCTTGCTGTCGTTATCGCGCTTGCTCTCGTCGTCGCGCTCGGCGTCAGGCTTGGCGGCGCGTGAAGCCGCCTCTTGGGAGCGGGCCGCGCCGTTCGACGGTGACGAGGTCCGTCTCGGGCCAAATGTGCTTTCCTTGGCGCGGGCATTCTTCGCAGAGCGGATCAAGGGGGATCTGATGAGCGAGCTTCCGTCCTACTCGGCGCTCGCGGGGGTGGGCACGGACACGATCTATGGACTCTTGGCTCACCACGCCGACCCGGCGGTGAGTGGTGCTTATGAGTTCGCCTGGCAACGGGACAAGGCGCTGATCGGAGCCGTCGACGCTGCCCTGCTCGACGCAGCCGAAGGCCGAGTGGGGATGGGTGGCAGCAAACCGAGGTGGCTCGACGGACTGGTCCAGCGTGAACTCAGCGCCGCGTCGAGGGATTTCTGGTCGCGTGAGCGCTTTGTTTGGATTCGGCTGCTGGAACGGCTCGGTCTGGTCGACCTCCACCCCGACGACACCTACGTCCTCGCAATGGTCAGCGCCCTTGGGCCCAAGAAAGCCGAGAAGCTGCGGGCAGACCCCGAGCTCGTCGAGCGGGCACTGTGGCGGATATTCGAGGTAGAAGGCGGCGGCGAGGTCAGCCTGACCAACGTCGACCGGTTCGGAGGCGAAGAGTGGCGCAAGGCCATTCTGGAGCTGACTTCGGACGGGACTCTGGATCGAGAGCGCGTCCTCGCCAAGTGCCTCCAAGCGCTCGACCGCGATTTCGCCGCTTACCGGGCGGGCTGGTTCTCTGCGACTTTCCTCGCGCTCAAGCCGAGCCAGGACGAGCTCACCGCCTCTCAGCCGGCGTTGCGCAGTCTGCTCGCCGCTCCGGTGCCGGCGACAGTCGCGTTTGCACTGAAGCAGCTCATACGAGTTCAGAAGGCCGGACAGCTCGAGGTCGAGGAAGCGCTGGTGGCTCTGCCGCCGGCCACCCTGGTAAAGGCCAAGGGCACGGCATTGGACGCCCTCCGCCTGGCGCGATCCGCGGGCCCCGAGCTCGCGGACGCAGTGGTGAACGTTGCCGAGACCGCGCTCGGCCACACGAATGCCGACGTCCAACGCGCAGCGGCAGACCTCCTCGCGAACCGCGGCGCGGCACGCACCGTCGTCACCGCGGTGGACCATCTCGCACCGAGTGTCCGGCAGGACCTCGGCTTCGACCTCGGAGTCATGGCCACCCAGGAACCCGCGGCTCTCACACAAGCGCTCCTCCCCATTCCCGACCCCGTGACGACCACCGACCTCGCCGAGCGCACGGCTGCCCTGCTCGAGGACGCCTCAGATGTCGGCGAACTCGAGGCGGTCCTTGCCGCCCTGGCTCATCCCGGACGCGAGGCGGCTCTGGAGCCGTTGCGCAAGCGCGCGAAGGCGGTGGTGGCGCGAGGCCCACGGACCGATCCCGGCGACTCCTGGCTGCCGGGACAGGTAGCACGCCTGGTGCTCGGCCTCCTGGGCGATCCGATGCCTGCCGCAGATCCGGCAGAGCCCGCTCTCAGGTTCTTGGTCCGCCGGATGGCTGAGGTCCGACAGACCACCGGACCACTCCTCGCCACGCCAGACCTGCCAGGCGGATGGGTGAGTCCTTCCGCGCTGGTCGAGCGCCTTGCCGCGAACCCGGAGCCGCGCCACCACGACCTGATCGCTGCGTTGCTTCGCCTCCACCCCGACGACCGATCAGAAATCGAGACGTCGAATCTCCCGGCCGCGGTCGCCTTCGCTCTCAACGGAGTCAGACCAGACCGAAGGCGGTTCCTACGTGGCCCGGACGGTCACGCGGCCTGGTGGGTGGCAGCCGAACGCTCGCGCGCGCCGTACAAGACGGACGAGAGTCCCCGGCTCGACGGCTACATTCGGACGCACACGTGGCAGGAGCACGGTCGCGACCGTCGATCGTGGTACGCCAGGTTTGCCGTCACCACGTCGCTCTCACGCACCCCCGCCGACGACCAGCCGACCGAGCTAGTGGCAGGCAAGGCTGATCAGTGGGGGAGCGGCCACGTCAGCAGGGCCCTGGGCGACTGGATCCCCACGCTCGCAGCCATCTGGCCCCACGACGCCGAGCACTTTCTCACGCTCAGCTGCCTGACCGTGCTGGAATCGCCGAGCTGGACGGAGACTGCGCACGACGTCCCCCGGGTTCTCGACGCGTTGGCTCGACACCCCGGACGCACGGGGGTTCTGGCAGAGCACACCCTCGCTGCCGGCATGTCCGCGACCCAGCGCGACCATCGCCTGCATGCGGTCGACGCCTTCCTCGACCTCGTGCCGAGTGGCCGGATCCTGGCCGGCGACGTCGCGTCAGTGATGGCTCGCTACGCCGAAGCCTGGCCGGCAAACCGATGGGCCGAGACTCTCGCATCCGCCAGCCTGGCTCCGGGCGGGGCTCGACCGGTCGTCGAGCTCCTCACCGCGCTGCTTCCACAGCTACCCACGGACCATCGCGGACTGAACAAGCTGCTCGATCTGCTGCGCGACGAGACGCTGCGCCAAGGATGGTCGGTCAACGACCCCGTACTCGTCCAATGGCTCGGTCGGTTGAAAGGATCTTCTGCCGCTGCGAAGACGGCACGGCTGCTGCTTCGGTAGGTTGCGCTCGTGGCAACCACGGCGGACGAGCAGTCCTACACCTATGTTCGCCCGTCTGCCCTGACTTTCGCCGAGGGACGAGCGGACCTGTTGCTGGCCACCAGCGGCGGTCGCACGGCGGACGGACCCGCGATCCATCCCGTCTTCTTCGACGGCTTCCTCGGCCATCCCGAGCAGGCTGCCGCCGCCTTGTTGGCCGTGGCCAAGGTCGCCCGCACCCGCTTCTACACGCCGCCCGGCATGCTCGCCGCGATCCTTCGCGCAGCCGACCCCGTGGTCACCAGCAACGGTGACAGGCTTCGGTTCGAGAGCTTCTCGGCGTGTTGCGGGGTCTACGCGCGGTACGACGCCCTTCCCGGAAGTCTCGATGGGACCGTGATCGACACGGGCACCACCAACGTCGACTTCAACCCGCCGATGCGCGACGCACTCGCTCGAATCGGCGGCCTCGAGCCACTGCACCTCCAGGTCGGCGAGGACGTGGTCATCCGTACCCTCGACGCCAGTGTGACGGAGAAGAAGGTTCCCTTGCCTGAGCGGTGGCTCAAGGGGTTCGCCGAGGTCCAGCTCGCCTCCGCGACGGTCACACCCGTGTTCGAAGTCGCCGCATCGGAAGCACGGCGCTTCATCCGCGGCCTGCCCAGCTCCGGCAGCCGCAAGCCGGTGTGGGTCGTGCCAGCCGGTCGCGGCCTGCGCATCACGACACGACCAACGGCAGAGGGCGTTTCGCTCTCCGGCATCGACAGGCTCAAGCCTCTCGAGCCACTACTGCGATTCGCACGATCGATGCGCGGGTATGCCTCGCCTCACGACCCGCAGGGAGCCACCGGCGTGTGGGAGTTGGAGTTGGAGGACGCGCGACTGGTACTCGCACTGAGTCCGGAGTCCAGTCGCGGCTTCTCGGGGGAAGGTGGCGTGCTTTGGGATCTGGCTGACGAGGACTCCGCCGACGACGCCGATCTGGTAGCGGCGCTGCTGGCCTTCGAACCGCGCATCGACGTCGCGCGCCTCTCCGCCGAAGCAGGCCTGCCAGAGGATCGGATCACTCGGGCTCTGGGCAGACTCGGAGCGGCTGGTCGGGTGGGATACGACGCCGCAGAGGCGGCGTACTTTCACCGCGAGCTGCCGTTCGACTCCGACCGACTCGCCGCAATGCATCCGCGGTTGAGGGACGCCACGGCGTTGGTGGACGCCGGAGCGGTCCGTATCGACGGCGCGACCACCTACGTCCGCAGCGGCAACGTGGAGCACGTGGTGCGAAGCACCGCCGACGGCGACCGATGCACCTGCCCGTGGTTCGCCAAGCACAAGGGCAGCCGCGGACCGTGCAAGCACGTGCTGGCCGTGAACCTTCTCAAGAACCGGTCGCGATGAATCTCGACGATCTCGTAGGCCTGCTGGTGAAGGGTCATCGGACGCAAGTGCTCAGTGCACTCCTGGCGCTGACGGATCGGGAGCGCAAGGACCTCGGACCGAAGGCGCGCAGGTGGTTGACGCAGGGAACCAGCATGAGGATTCCCGTGCCGCGCCAGGCGCTTGCTGTGCTCGCGACAGCCGGCGGCAGCCGGCAGGCCCTGCTCGTCGCAACACACCTTTACTCCTGGGATAGCGAGTTCGTCGAGGACGCGGTCTTTCTTCTCAAGGAACGAGCGCCGTCTTGGCTTCCCAACCTCGTCGAGTCGCTCTTGGACGCCGAAGGGACCTTCAACTGGCGTCTGGTCCGAGGTCTCGTCCGCGCTCGAGTTGTTGCTGCCCCAGATCATCCGGAGTACTTCCGCGGGACAGTCCGTGCCGTGCCGGACTATTACTGGCGCGAGCGAGTCCCCCTGGCCCAGATGCTCACGCGTGATCCAGATCTGATCGGCGAGCACCTGATCGGCATGCTCTCGACGGAGGGAAGCGGTCGGCTGCTGGCCAACCACGACAAGTTCTGCGAGACGACGTACGAGCACCTGCGGGACCACGTGCCATTCCCGGAAGGCACTTGGCGACAGGCCATCGCCACCTTGGTGCAAGAGGGGCGGCTGGACCGGAACCGAGTCCTCGATGCGGTGCTAGCGGCGCCCTTGCGTGACTGGGCCGCTGCTGACCTGGGGTGGTATGTCGGAATGCACGACGCGCTGGGGCTCACCGTCGACGAAGCCGCGGAACGTCAGGAGACCTACGCCCGACTGCTGACTGTCGAGCACGGGCCGTCGGTCAAGATGGCGCAGCGCGAGCTGCTCCGGCTTCTCGGAGATCCGCGGTTCGAGCCCCCTCTCGTACTCGACGCAAGCCGGGCGACTCTGGGGAGAACCGACAAGGCATCGGTCGCGGCTCAGCTACGACTGCTCGAGAAAGTCGCGAAGGCACACCCAGAGATCCCCGTCACGGACACTGTTCGGATCGCCACGGACCACCCT
This sequence comes from Nocardioidaceae bacterium, assembly GCA_035688575.1. Classification (GTDB taxonomy): domain Bacteria; phylum Actinomycetota; class Actinomycetes; order Propionibacteriales; family Nocardioidaceae; genus Nocardioides_C. Next base: position 24,460 of record DASSMS010000013.1, on the reverse strand, counting down.
CGCGCCGATATTCGTGAGCAGGCTGCGAAGATGCTCGGGCGGTTGGGAGAGAGCGAGCCCGTGCCCGAGCGGGCGGCCCCTTTCGTCGTACCACCGCCAGAACCCCGGCCTGCACCCGACCGGGTCCACGCGGTCGGCTCCGCCGACGAGCTCGCCGAAGTGCTGCTTGCGCTCATCGAGGAGATCGACGCTATCGAGATGGAGCGTGCGATCGATGGGCTCCTTCGGCTGGCAGACCAGCGGCCCAGAACGGCCGACCTGCTTTGGGCGCGTGCAACCGATGCGGAGTACTACCTCGACGACCCGCGGATCGCGCCGGTCGTGCTCGCTCGTGCTTGGCTCACTCCCCGCAAGCGGCTCCGCGATGGAGAGTGGCCCATCGTCCTCGGGCACACTGACTTTCCGGCTCGAGCGGCTGTGCCGGAGACATTCGTCGGGGCGCTGGGCCGCAGGCTCACCGGAGTCGCTCGAGCTGTTCGCCGCGGCCCCTGCATCTCGGTCGCGCTGCCCGTCAGCACCGATGGCTCACTCGACGCCGATGTGCTGAGCAAGCGACTGGTCGAGGTGCGCCGGCCACAGGAACTGCCGCAGATGGAACTTGCCGTCGCACTGCTGAGAGTCCCTCACGAGGAACGGCCTGCGGTTGCGGTCCCACTGCCGCTGCGACACTCGCCGGCTGTTGCTCGCCTTCTTGAAGGGCGTTTGCCCGCATGGAACCGACAGGTCGTGCGTCGCCAGCGAAACAACTGGGAGCCGGAACGGCGCATACCGATCTTCCGTGACATGCAGGGCCGCGAGGGCGACTCCCTCGACGGCATTCTCGCCAGGCCGAGACCGGAACGCACTCTCGGCGCAGAAGTCACGTACGGCGAGTACGACCCGCGCTTCGAACAGACCCTTGCTCTTGGCGCAGCACTGCTGCCGCACGACCTGGACGTTCTGGCCGCACACGCCCACCCATACCTTGCCAGGGACCTACGAAAGGAGCGGGCGGTCTGCGTCCCTGTCTTCGATGCGCTGGCTCGAGCGCGATCGACGCACGGGGATCCAGCGTCGTCGGCTCTGATCCTGGGGCTGGCAGCGAAGGACGCGCGCGCCCGGACGGCCGCACAGGACGCAATCCTGGACCTCGCTGGGCACGGGGTTCTCGACGGAACCAGCCTCGGGCGGCAAGCGGCTTTGCTCATGCAGGACGAAACTGTCGTCGGACAGAGGCTGAGCACTGGTTTCAGTGAGGTTGCTCGTGCCAGCGAGGCGGCGGTCCTCCCGGTTCTCGACGCTCTGGAGCAAGTGCTCGCGGTGCTGCCCGGCCGCCGGGACGCCGGTCCTTTCGTCGAACTGGCCGCCGACCTCGCCGACCGCACCGGATGCAACGTGAAGCTTCCGGCTGAGTTCCGCGCGCTGGCCGAGGGGAAGTCCGCGTCGATGACCGCCAAGGCGGCCCGTCGCCTTGTCTGACAGGGCAGGCGACCGGAGGTAGCTCTGGCGCTGTGTGGGGCTTCCGATCAGGGGCGGCGGTCTGCAAGGACGCAGAACTCGTTTCCCTCCGGGTCGGCAAGTACGACCCAGCTCTCATCGCCTTGGCCGACGTCGGCGCGTCGAGCACCTAGGTCGAGCAGGCGACGGACCTCTTCGGCCTGCTCCCTGTCGGTCGGGTTGACGTCGAGGTGGAGCCTGTTCTTGACGGTCTTCCCCTCGGGCACGTGCGCGAATGTCAACGTCGGTGGCACGGGGCCAAGGTGGTTCTTGCCTTCAGGCACCATAGGGGAGCCAATTGTGACAATTCCGTCGCCCTCGTCTTGCACCTCGTAGTCGAGGACCAAGCACCAGAACCGAGCGAGACCCTTGGGGTCGGCACAGTCGATCGCAAGCTCGGTGAACTTGCTGGTCATCTCAGGACCTCCTGTTCGAGTAGCGGGTCCGCCAAAGGCCACACGCTAATCGCGGTGTCCGACGGCGTCCTTTTTCGAGGATGCGATGTGTTATCCATCACAGATTTGGGAACCCCCGCGCCAAGGAGGTCTCACCAACCGGAGGAACCATGGCGACCCAGGACCCGACGCGGACCGACACACGTCCGTCCGCGGACCCACGGGAGATCGAGAAGAAGCTCATCGGCGGTTCGACGTACCGCAGCCTCGGCGAACAAGTCCTCAGCCCCGCCGAGGAGAGGTTCGAAAAGGCACGGCGCACGATCGGCCTCTTCCTCGCACCGATCGTGGCGGTGGTGTTCTTCTTCCTGCCGCTCGACATGGAGCCCGCACAGCAGACGCTCGCGGCGGTGCTCCTCGGCGTGATGGTGATGTGGGTGACCGAGCCGGTGCCCATCCCCATCGGCGGTCTCATCGGGGTCGCTGCGATCGTGATGCTGGGGGTGGCGCCGGCCGACGACGTGCTGGCGCCCTTCGGCACGGGCACCGTGTTCGTGTTCATCGGCGCGTTCATCCTCGCTCAGGCGATGCTGAAGCACGGGCTCGCCCGCAGGTTCGCGTTCCGGTTGCTCTCGCTGCCGGGCGTTGGGAAGACGACGACTCGAGTCGTCATCGCGTTCGGAGTGATCACCTGCCTGGTGTCGGCGTGGGTCTCCAACACGGCCACGGTCGCGATGCTCCTGCCGACCGCGATGGGCATCCTTGCGGTCATCGCGAGCCTCATGCAGGAGCGCGGCGTCGTCAAGGAGGGGTTCGACCCGACCCGGCTCCGCGTGGGTGTCGCGCTGATGCTGATGCTCGCCTACGGCGCCAGCGTCGGCGGCCTCCTCACCCCGGTCGGCAGCCCGCCGAACCTGATCGGTCGTGACCTCATCGAGAAGGCGACCGGCGAGACGATCACCTTCGCGCAGTGGATGGCGCTGGCCGCCCCTATCTGCCTCGTGATGTTCATCGTGCTCGCCATCGTGCTGCTCCTGCTCAACAAGCCCGAGATCAACAACATCTCGGGAGTGGAGGAGTACGTCGCGTCCGAGCGCGCGAAGATGGGGTCGCTCTCGACCGCCGAACGCAACACGCTCATCGCGTTCGTGTTCACGGTGAGTCTCTGGGTCCTACCGGGCATCGTGGCGCTGGTCGCCGGCAGCGAGTCCGAGGCCTACACCACCGTCAGCGACCGGCTCGACGAGGGCATGGTCGCGGTGCTTGGCGCGTCGCTGCTCTTCTTGCTCCCCACGAACTGGGGTCAGCGGGAGTTCACGCTGAACTGGAGCGACGCCGCCCGCATCGACTGGGGCACGATCGTGCTGTTCGGGACCGGCATCATCTTCGGGACGCTGCTGGAGGAGACCGGTCTGGCGGAGACGATCGGCAAGGGCAGCTCCGACGCGCTCGGCCTGTCAAGCACCATCGCCATCACGGCCTTCGCCATCGTGCTGGCGATCCTGGTGTCGGAGACGACGAGCAACACCGCGTCGGCGGCGGTCGTCGTGCCGATCATCATCCCGATCGCCGTTGCTGCAGGGATCAACCCGTTCGTCCCGGCCCTAGCGGCGACGTTCGCGGCGTCGTTCGGGTTCATGCTGCCGGTGTCGACCCCGCAGAACGCCGTGGTCTACGGCTCCGGCGTCGTGCCGATCACCAAGATGATCCGCTCGGGCGCGTCGTTCGACGTCCTCGGTGCTGTGCTGATCCTGGTGCTGCTTCCGGTGATGATCGGCGTCCTCGGAATGGGTGGCTGAGGCCGTGCCGAGCATCGCGGTCATCCCCGGCGACGGGATCGGGACGGAGGTCGTGGCGTCGGCGCGTGCCGTGCTCGACGCGCTGGACAGGCGCCACGGCCTCGGCCTGACCTACGAGGAGTACGACTGGTCCTGCCGCCGCTACCTCGACACGGGCGCGATGATGCCGGACGACGGGCTCGAGACACTCGCCCACCACGACGCGATCCTCCTCGGCGCGGTCGGCTGGCCCGGCGTACCCGACCACGTCTCGCTGTGGGGGTTGCTGATCCCCATCCGGCGCGCCTTCCGGCAGTACGTCAACCTCCGGCCGATCCGCGTATTCGACGGCGTGCACAGCCCGCTGAGGTACGCCGACCAGGGCGTCGACTTCGTCGTGGTGCGGGAGAACGTCGAGGGTGAGTACAGCGAGATCGGCGGACGCCTCAACCGGGGGTTCCCCGACGAGATTGCGGTGCAGGAGTCGGTGTTCACGCGAGCCGGCGTGACGCGGGTCGTCGACTACGCCCTCGACCTCGCCGAAGAGCGCCGCGGGCGGCTGACCTCCGCGACCAAGTCCAACGGGATCGTGCACACGATGCCGTTCTGGGACGAGGTCGTCTCCGAGCGCACGGCCAAGCACCCGGACGTGGCCTGGGAGCAGGTGCACATCGACGCGCTGGCCGCCAAGTTCGTCCTCGACCCGGCGTCGTTCGACGTGGTGGTGGCCTCGAACCTGTTCGGCGACATCCTCAGTGACCTCGCCGCCGCCGTGGCAGGGTCGATCGGGATCGCACCGTCGGCCAACCTCGACCCGACACGAACCCATCCGTCGATGTTCGAGCCCGTGCACGGGTTCGCCCCGGACATCGCCGGCAAGGGCGTGGCCAACCCTGTCGGGGCGGTGTGGTCGTGTGTGCTGATGCTCGAGCACCTCGGCGCCTCCGATGCAGCTGGGGAGCTGATGCGCGGGGTGGAGACGGCCCTCGCCGACCCCGCAACCCGGACCCGCGACCTCGGCGGCACGGCCTCGACCGAGCAGGTGACCACCCGGCTCGTGGAGCTGGTCGGAGGCTGAGCCCGACTCGACCGACGGATGGCCCGCCCGGCTGGGACCGAGTCGAAGAACGAGAGCGGCGCGGCCTCAGGCAGCCTGTTCCCGTTGTGGCCGCAGGAACACATAGGCCATCACCGTCACGGCAACAGGTAGGACGGTGACGATGAGCATCGTGCTGCTCAGGGCGTTGGAGTAGTCGAGAGGCAGGTTCAGCCCGTGTGCGAGCTGAACGAGGTTCGGGTCGTAGCCGGCTGTTCCCGGGCTGTGCGACATCGACATCCGGACCGCACTCACTGACTGCTCGGCGTTCTGAGCCGACATGCCGCGCGCCGCCGCGTCGTTGTGCCATTCCTGCGAGAAGAACAGACTGAGCAGAAGTATGTAGAGGGTTGGACCGATGGCGCCGCCGGCCATGCCGAAGGCCGGCTGGATCGCTGCGACGGAGCCCGTCTTGCCGGCCTCTGCCTGGGACATGATCGTGTCGGCGGCCGCCGTCCCGCCGACGTACGCGCCGAGGTTCGACAGCCAGACGGTCAGAACCAGGACGGCCGGCGCCATCGAAGGCGAGGCGGTGAACGCCAGGACGAGGCAGCTGACGGTGAGAGCCACGAAGCCTGTGATGAGAACCGGCCGAGCTGTAAACCTGCCGACGGCACGGCCGGCGAGCACGCTCGCAACGACGATCAGCAGGGTGCCGGGCAGGTAGAGCAGTCCGATCTCGCGCGACGAGAGGCCGATCACGTCGCCTCCGAGCTGGCCGAGCACCGTTCCGAGCCCGGAGGCCAGCACGTTGATCGTCACGACCGCGAACAGAACGGTCACCATCAACCCGCCGTGCTTGAAGGTCGCTGGGTCAAGAGCCGGTTCCGCGGCTCTGCGCTCGTGTACGACGAAGGCGCAGATGGCGAAGGCGCTCGTGGACAGAGGCACCCAGGCGCGTGGGTCGGTGACCCCATCGGGTACGGCGCCGACGCCCGCCACCAGCCCGAGCAGCGCCACCCCGAAGAGCGCTACACCGAGAACGTCGAACGCCATCCCTCGTCGGTGTGGTGACTCGAGGGCGTAACGAGCCGTGAGCAGCAGGGCTATCACGGCGATTGGCGGTGTGACGAGAAAGAGCGAGCGCCAGCCGAACGTCTCGACCACCCAGCCGCCGACGAAGGGCATGACTCCGAAGAGGAAGGTGTCCGTGGCCATGAGGATGCCGATCGCGGCCGGACGCTGTTCGGGCGTGACTGAGGCCGTGACCAGGGCCAGCGAGAGACCCAGCAGGACAGCGAGGGCGAGCCCGCCGAGGAACCGCATGACGAGCAGGGTCGAGTAGTTCGGCGAGAGCGAAGACAGCACGCCGACGACCATGGTGGCGACCAATCCATACATCAGCAGCCGTTTGAGTCCGTACCGGTCTCCCAAGTTCCCCACGGTGAGAACCGATGCAGCCACCACGAGGGTCGACGCTCCGGCGAGAAGCCCCATCTCGCTCGGTTGCATCTGCAGCCCCCGGCCGACGTTCGAGAGGTTCAACGCGAGCATAAGGGGATCGACCATCGCGATGGCATACGCGAGCGAGGGGCCCAGCACGACGAGGAACACCTGGCCTGTGATGCGCGGTGTCGCCTCGCGGCCATGCAGCATTTCGCGTCCTTCCAGGTGGCAGTTCCAGTGTGCTCCAGCGTGGCTTGCCGGTGCCGGGGTTCCGCGACGGTGCGGCCGGCCTTGAGGCCACGCACCGCGGAGTGACACCTCAGTGCACCCAGCGAGTGGCCCTCACCACCTCGTCGGGCGAGGCCTTCGCGAAGAGCTCTATCTCTGACTCGCGCACCGCCAGCAACGATCCGAGAAGCAGCGACCCGAGGGCGTCACACAGGTCCACATCCTTCGCGAGCGCGTCGACCGAGTCGCTGAGGGTGGTCGGCAACCGCCTGATCCCGCGCTTCTCGAGCACCTCCTCCGGCAGCGCGGCCGGGTCGACGTCGACGGGGTCCGGGAGCCTGACTCCCTCACGTATTCCCACACTGCCCGCGGCGAGTAGTGCCGACAGGAGAAGGTAGGGGTTCGCTGTGAGGTCGAAGCACTTGACCTCGACGTTGGCGGCCCACGCGCCGGAACCGGTGGATCCGGTGACCATGCGAACGGCCGCTTCTCGGTTCTCCAGGCCCCAGCAGACGAAGACGCCGGCCCATTGAGACGGCAACAGCCGAAGGTAGGACGCCACACTCGGCGCACCGATCGCCATCAGCGCCGGCAGCTTGCCGAGGATGCCGCCGACGAACGCTGCCCCAGCCGCGGTGAGGCCGAACTTCCCTGACCCTCCGGCCATCAGGTTCTGGCCGTCGCGCCACAGACTCAGATGTACGTGGCCGCCGTTGCCGAGACCGCTCGGGTCGACCCTCGGGGCGAAGGAGGTGCGGTAGCCGTGCAGCTCGCCCACGGCTCGGATCGTGTTGCGGACGAGCACCGACGTGTCCGCGGCGTCGACCGGTGACTCGGCCTGGACCGACAGCTCGAGCTGACCCGCGGCGTACTCCGGATGGAACTGCTCGAGGCGGACGCCCTGTCTGAGCAAGGCGTCGATGACGTCCAGGCCGTACTGGGACACGCCACACAGACGCGACAGGCCGTACGCCGGGCCTCCTACAGCAGGCACGAACTCTTCGGTGTCGCCTCTCGAGACCACCCACTCGATCTCGAAGGTCGCCTTGACCTCGAAGCCTCGCCCGGCGAGGCCCTCGACCTCCCGGCGCAGCAGGAGCCTGCTGCACTTCTCGTGGGGTTCACCGTCCTGGCGATAGCGCTCGCCCGGCGCCCAGGCCCATCCCGGTTGAGCGACCAACGGGACCAGCCGCCGCAGGTCGGGGACTATCCGGAGGTCGCCGACCGGTCCACGGCGGTCCGGCGGTGCCACGATCCAGTCGTCGAGCCGGAAGTAGTCGAACACGCTGGGGCATCCGACACCCCACGCGGCCAGATGCGGCAGTCGGGCCAAGGGGACCGCCTTGACCCTGGCGATACCTGAGTTGTCGACGAACGTGGTCGCGACGGCCACGACTCCCTTCTCACGCAGACCGGGTACCAGGCTCTCGGCCAACGCGCTTCGTGACGTCCGCTCCGTCGCTTCCATGCCGCCTCCTCCCCGTTGTTCTCACCGCATCGCGACCCTGAAGGTCTTTGCGGGCGGTGCTGAGGTCCGTAGCCTGCGAGTCGCCGATCACGGGCCGGCTGGTCGCAGGCATGACGGCTACACGAGTCCTGGCTGCGGCGACCCTGCCGATCATCGGGTCTCCTTCCAAAGGAGCGGCTCACCCCCGGTGCGGACAACGGCGTATGTACCAACTACAACTGTCGCGGCTGCGGGCGCCGAATGGATAGGCACCGAGGCCCGCCTTCGACAGCCGAAGGACCTGAGTTCCGTATGTTCGAGGAAGGTGGCCTGGTCAGGATCCGGTACTCCCGGCGCACCCAGCTGGCGAGGACATTCAGCTCTTGTCGGTATCGGGGGACCGTGGTCCGGTGGAGGAGTAGGAGGTGGCGGCCGACGATGGTGCCGAGATCTGGGCCGGGCGAGGCGCGTACGGCAATCGACCTGTGGCGGGCCCAGCGGGAAGGCACGGCCGGACTGGCGCGACGTCAGGACTCGAGGTTGGCCGACTTGGTGACGCATGCGCGTGCGCGGTCTCGCTTCTACGGACGCGTGTACCAGGGGCTTCCGTCCCGGGCGGGCCAGAGCATCAGGCTGGCCGACCTGCCCCCGGTGACCAAGCCGGAACTGATGGCCTCGTTCAGCGGCTGGGTGACTGACCCCGGTCTTACACGCGACGGGCTGGAGGCGTTTCTTGCCGACCCGTCGCTGATCGGTGTCCCGTACCGGGGTGAGTACTTCGTGTGCACGAGCTCGGGCACCAGTGGCCATCCTGGCGTCTTCGTCTACGACCGCACCGCCATTACCGTCTGGCGTGCCCCGGTCATCGCCCGCATCGACATGAACTGGCTGACCGCCGCCCAGTGGCTGCGCCTCGCCGCACGCGGGTTTCGATGGGCGGCTGTGTTGGGTACTGGCGGTCATTTCGCCGGCGCCGGCTGGATCGAGCTGGAGCGACGGCGCAGCAAGTGGCGGGCGCCCGCCTTCCAGCTGTTCTCGGTGCAACGCCCACTCGCCGAGCTGACCGCAGCACTTGATGAGTTCGATCCGGCGACCTCCACGAGATCACGCACGCGCAGATCGAGGCGACTGGTGGCCGGTACTCCGAGGCCAACCAGCGGATGATCGACCGGTGAGTCGCAGGAGACCTAACCCGGCTCGAGTCGTCGACCCCAGCCGTGCAGGACGTTGACGCCCGCGAACCGCATGACCTACGAGCTCCTTGCTGAACAAGGTGAGGCGCCCAGCGACCTCGAACCTCTGTTCGCCGCTCTTGACCCCGACGAGCCGGATTCGCTGGACGGGGTCCGGGGTGAAGGAAACATGCCCCTCTCAGGAGCCGACGCGGGTTCGGGACGACTTGGACGCCGTCACAGCACCACCTGCACAGCAACGCCGACTATCGTGACCGCGCAGCGCACCGGATCGATGCCGGTCCAGACCTTGGCCACTGTTGCCTTCGGTGGGGAAGGACGATCACCTTCTTTGGGGCAGGCCTGTTGACATCCCACCCACGTGGGCGTGGACTTCGAGAAGCGGCGACGCGGTGCTGAGGCCGACCCGGCGTTCTGAGTTTGTTGTCGTCCACTCCGGACGCTCCCTGCGGAGCGCCGTTCGAAGTCCCGCCTGCCGTCCCGCCGGTCACTCACGGAAGGGACTGGCCATGCAATTCGACGTGATCGTAGTCGGCGGGGGAATCTCAGGAGGGCTACCGGCCGCTGCCTACCTCCAGAAGGCGGGACTCGAGGTCGCCGTGATCGAGGCGAGGCCAGAGTGTGGAAACTTCTGCCCCACTCACGAGACCTGGCCGGGCACCCTGGACAGCCCCCACGCCTCGATCAACTTCTCGGGTAACTCCCCAGCACTGGTGGACCTCGGCCTGGTCGCCGACTACGGCTACAGGATCGGAACGACGCCCGTGGTACTGGGAACCGCCCACCCCGACGGCACTAACTGTCTGATCTGCTACGACCCCAACCTGACCGCCGCGAGCTTCGCCCGACACTCCGCGGCGGATGGAGAGACCATCTTCGGGATTCAGAGCAGGGTGCTCGAGAAGATGGTCGAGATGAACGAGCTCGCCTTCTACAGTCCGCACCCGGATCCCGGCAAGTTCGAGGAGATTCTCAAGCTCTGCAGCTACGTCCTCGGGCGCAGCATCGAAGACCTGTCGTCCATGACGGCCTACGAGCTGCTGGAGCTGACGTTCGAGTCCGATAAAGCCCGTCAGACCATCCTCTGTCCTGTGGCGCTGCACCTCCAAGGCGCTCCGCTCTCTCGCGGCCAAGGTGCCTTCGCCGTGGCGCTCAGCCTCTTCTACACCACAGCCATCGGCATCGGTGGCAACGAGGCTCTGGTCGATGCGGTCAGCCGCTGCTTCCTGGATCACGGCGGTACGATCCTGACCAACTGCCCGGTCGACCGGATCGAGGTGCACGACGGTCGAGCCACCGCTGTCGTGCTTTCTCCTGACGCGGCCTTCCCGGCGGCCAGGTTCGAGGCGCGGCAGGCGATCATCTCGAACGTCGGTGCGCGCCAAACCCTGAACCTGGTGGGCGAGGAGGCAATGCAGTCGGTCGACTCCAGGCTCGCCACGAAGATGAAGTACTGGCGCATGGACGAGCGAGGCTCCACCGTGACGTCATGGCTCATCGACGGCCGGATGCCCTGGGGATCGAGCGACTTCGACCCGCTGGTGGACAAGGCGCATCTGATGTACCGGGCGTACGACTCATGGTCGGCGGCCAAGGACTACGTCGTCGCGATGATCAACAACGACACCTGGGCGGCGTTCGGCAACATGATCGAGATCCTCGACTACGGCCAGGTCGACCCCAACGCTGTCTCCTCGCAGGGCTACCGCGTGATCCGTGGGGAGGAGGCGATTCCCTACCCCCTTCGCCGCGAGGGCGGGCCTGAGGCCTGGGACGGGCCGATCCGCGATGAGATGCTCCGCCGGAGGCATGAGGTGATGAACTCGATCGCGCCGGGCTTTTCGGAGCGGGTGATCGACTCATATCAGTGGACCCCGGTCGATATCTGGCGGACCAACCAGGCAGCGGTGTTCGGCCAGGTCCTGGGCGGCGACTTCTCGGAGGACCAGTGGATTCTCGACCGGATGCCCTACCGGATGCCGGTGAGGTCCCTGTACATGTCGAACTCCGTCTGGCCGCTTGGCCTCACGTGGATGGCCGCTGGATACAACGCCGCCCAGGTGGTCGCCGAGGATCTTGGTGTACGCCACCAGCCGTGGTGGTCCGCGCGACCGGTGGCGTGGTTCCTTGACAACATCGGAGAGCTGCTCGAGCCCTTGGCGCTCTCAGTAGCAGCACGGAGGTAGTGACGTGGACACAGGTGAGTACGACGTCCTCGTCCTCGGCGCCGGACCAAACGGGCTGACTTGCGCGGCGTACCTGGCTCGCGCGGGTGCCCGGGTCCTGGTCCTCGAGAAGAGGTTCGAGGTGGGAGGGACTCTGGCCACCGATGACTACTCGACGCCCTTCCACTACAACATTGCGCAGGCCACGGTTCCGATCGGTTCTGCGTCTCCGCCGTTCGCCGACTTGGGGCTAAGCCAGCTAGGGGTGCGCTTCATCGAGCCCGAGGTGGCTGCGGCCTTCCTTCCTGCGGATGCCACGCACCCGTTCGTGGTGCGCCGGGGTGGCCGCGAGCTGGGAGAAGGAATCGCCGAGGCCCTCCAAGCGGCAGAGCGCATCGTGGTCCCGCTCCTCTACTGCCCACCAGCCGAACTGGAAGGTGTAGCCGATGCCGTGTCGGCTGCTGGAGACCAAAGCCTCCTCGAGCTCGCGGCCATGACACCGACCCAGCTCGCCGCCTCGGTACAGGACGATCGAGCGGCCGGGCTGGTGCGGTATCTCTGCGCGGCTGCGGGTTTCTACGCGGCCGACGAGCCTCTGGGCATCCTCGGTGTCTCGGCTGTCCTCCAGCAACTGCACCCGATCCTGGTCGTGGGTGGCAGCAAGTCACTGGCTCTGGGCCTGTACCGGTCTTCTGTTGCTGCCGGAGCGGAGTATCGACTCGTGGCCGACGTGGTCTCTGTCCACCAGGCCGCGGATCGACTCCGGGCAACATGCCGTGACGGCCGGGAGTTCCTTGCCCGAGCGGTGGTCTCAACGCTCGACCTCGCGACGACGTTCGAGGACCTGATGCCCTCCGAAACCGTGCCGGCGGAGACCGCTGACATGGTCGCGGGGTGGCGCCTCGAGGAGACCGGGCCGTTCACGGGACACTTCGGGATCAAGGGACCAGCGCCCGAGTCCGGGGACCGCGAGGCGAGCGATGCCTTCATGCAGGTTGTCGGGTTCTCGGGGGACTCTGACGTCGCCGACGCCGTCGCCGCGGTTCGGAACGGGCAGGAGACGTTTGCACCGTGTGGTCATCTGACCGTCACGACGCGACACGACCCGACGCAGGCAGCCGCGGGACCGTACGGTCCGCTGCACACGTTGCGCTACTCGACGCTCTTCCCGCGAACAGGCCTGTCGGCGAACTGGGCTCGCGAACGCACCGACCACCGCTCCCAACTGTGGGACTCGCTCCTCGAGCGGATGCCGGCCCTCGGACAGTCTCGGCTGCTCTTCGCCTTCGCCGACGGTCCGGCCGACATCGAGCAGCGGTTCGGCACGACCCGTCACGGCTCACTGCGCCAGGGGGCTCTCACTGCAGACCAGACGTTCGCGCTGAGACCTCACCGCGACCTGAGCAGCACCCGGACTCCTGTCCCGGGTCTCTACCTCGGCGGCGGCTCGGTACATCCAGGTATCCCCGGATCACTGGCCGGCGGGTACCACGCGGCGGCGGCCGTATGCCAGGACCTCGGGCTCACACAGTGGTGGCCAACGCCAGAACTGCTCGAACGAGCGCGCGCGTCCGGCGACCTCCCGGGTTCCCTGCTCCCGCCGCCCCGACCCGGAGTGCACGTTCCGGAGCAGCGGCGACGAGAGGCTCGGACGCTCGTGGGCTGAGCAGGGCAGCTGCGGCCAGAACGACGAGCCGCGTGGACCGAGCGGCAGGAACATCGCACACCCGAGCCGTGGCCACTCGGAGTCACCCCGGCTCTCCGTACCCGCCCCCACCGGGGGTCTCGACGACGAACACGTCGCCCGCCCGGACCTGCACCGAGTCCCGTCCGCCGACCTCCTGGACGGTGCCGTCGGCGCGCTCGATCCACTGGCGACCGAGAGCGCCGGGTGCGCCACCGGCCATGCCGTACGGCGCGATCCGGCGGTGGCTGCTGAGCAGGGTCAGCGTCATCGGCGAGAGGAAACGCAGCCGGCGACGTCCGCCACAGCCGCCGCGGTACCGGCCCGCCCCGCCGCTGCCGCGCCGGATCTCGTAGCCCTCGATCCGCACGGGGAAGCGCCACTCGAGGACCTCGGGGTCGGTCAGCCGGGAGTTGGTCATGTGCGTCTGCACGACGTCGGTGCCGTCGAAGCCCGGACCGGCGCCGGAGCCGCTGGCCACGGTCTCGTAGTACTGGTAGCGGTCGTTGCCGAACGTCAGGTTGTTCATCGTGCCCGAACCCTCGGCCTGCGCCCTGAGCGCGGCGTACAAGGCTCCGGTCACCGCTTGCGAGGTCTCGACGTTGCCGGCGACGACCGCCGCGGGGTAGCGGGGCGCGAGCATGCTGCCTTCCGGGATCGTCACCTCGATCGGCTCGAGGCATCCGGCGTTGAGCGGGATCTCGTCGTCGACCAGGGTGCGGAACACGTACAGGATCGCAGCCATGGTGACCGACGAGGGGGCGTTGGAGTTGTCCGATTGCTGCTCCGACGTACCGGTGAAGTCGATGTGGGCCGACCGCGCTTCGCGGTCGACGGTGATCGCGACGTCGATGACGGCACCGGAGTCGAGCTCGTAGCGGTAGCTCCCGTCGTGCAGCGCAGAGATGACCCGGCGGACCGCTTCGGCGGCGTTCTCGCGCACGTGACCCATGTAGGCCATCACCACGTCGAGACCGAAGTCGTCGACCAGCGAGTGGAGCTCGGAGACCCCCTTCTCGTTGGCGGCCAGCTGCGCTCGGAGGTCCGCCAGGTTGTCCTGCGGGTTCCGGGCAGGGAACTCTCCGCCTGTCAGCAGGTCGAGCATCTCCGCGTCGCGCATCCTGCCCTCCCGGGTTAGAAGTGCGTTGTCGATCAGGACACCTTCCTCCTCGACCCGGTGGCTGAAGGACGGCATCGACCCCGGTGTGATGCCACCGACCTCCGCGTGGTGGCCGCGAGAGGCGACGTAGAACAGGATGTCCTCGCGGTCGTCGAAGACCGGGGTCACCACGGTGATGTCGGGCAGATGGGTGCCCCCGCGGTACGGGTTGTTGAGGACATAGGAGTCGCCGGGACGCATCCGCCCCGCGTTCGCCTCGATCACCGCCTTGATGGACTCGCCCATCGACCCCAGATGCACAGGCATGTGCGGGGCATTGGCGATCAGGTGGCCGTCGGTGTCGAAAAGCGCGCAGGAGAAGTCGAGCCTCTCCTTGATGTTGACGGAGTTGGCGGTGGCGCGCAGCCGCTCGCCCATCTGCTCCGCGATGGACATGAAGAGGTTGTTGAACAGCTCGAGCATGACGGGATCCACGTCGGTGGTGGCGCCCGGGTCCTTGGGCCGTGCCTCCGTCCGCCGCAGCATCAGGTGGCTTTGTTCGGTGACCCGAGCCTGCCAACCCGGGTCCACCACCGTGGTGGCGTTGGCCTCGGCGATGACTGCGGGTCCCCGCACCACGTCGCCGACGCAGAGGTCCTCACGGCGGAACAGGTCCACCTCCGTCCAGGCATCGGTGTACATCTGGACCTTCGAGGCAGGATCGAGCGTGCCGACGCGGGCCTTACCGGCACTCTCGTGGGGATGCGAGTCGGTGTGGGCGGTCAGCTCCGCGGACACCGCTTCCACGATGACGGGGCGTTCGGGCATGAGGAACGAGAACCTACGCTGGTAGAGACGCTCGAACTCCTCGAACATCTCGTCGACGTCTCCGCAAGGGACCTGGACAGTGGTGTCGGTGCCGGCGTACTTGAGGTGTGCCCGGCGCACCACGTCCACGCGTCCGGCGGAAACCCCCTGGTCGGAGAGCTCCAGCGTCCCCTCCTCCACGAGTGGCGCGAGTGCAGCGTCGAGCCCACCGACGCCGAGGACCGAAAGGGCTTCCTCGACGGCCGCCTCGCGGGTGGCAGTGACGTCGGCGAGGCCCATGCCGTACGCCGACAGGACGCCGGCGAAAGGGTGGATGAGGATCTGGGTCATGCCGAGTGCGTCGGCGACGGCGCAGGCGTGCTGACCACCCGCGCCACCGAAGGTGGACAAGGTGTAGCGGGTGATGTCGTGGCCACGTTGCACCGAGATCTTCTTGATCGCGTCGGCCATGTTGTTCACGGCGATGCGAAGGAAGCCCGCGGCCACCTCCTCGGGACTGCGACCGTCGCCGATCACGCCGGCCAGCTCGCCGAAGGAGTGGGCTACCTGCTCGGCGTCGAGCTGCTCGTCGCCGTTGTCACCGAAGACGGCCGGAAAGTGCGCCGGCTGGATGCGTCCAAGCATGACGTTCGCATCCGTGACGGTCAGCGGGCCGCCCTTGCCGTAGGCCACCGGCCCGGGGTCAGCACCGGCCGACGCTGGCCCGACGCGGTACCGCTGGCCGTCGAAGTGCAGGATCGACCCTCCGCCCGCGGCGACGGTGTGGATGCTCATCATCGGCGCGCGGACTCTCACGCCGGCGATCTGGGTGTCGTACTCTCGCTCGAACTCCCCGGCGTAGTGCGATACGTCAGTAGAGGTCCCGCCCATGTCGAACCCGATCACCCGGGTCAGCCCGGCCGCCTGCGCGGTCCGTGCCATCCCGACGATGCCGCCGGCAGGCCCCGAGAGGATCGCGTCCTTGCCGCGAAAGTGGTGCGCCTCGGTGAGGCCTCCCGAGGAGCGCATGAACTGGCACTTCACTCCCGGCAGAGCGCCGCTCACCTGGTCCACGTAGCGCTGCAGGATCGGTGAGAGGTAGGCGTCGACGATCGTGGTGTCCCCTCGCGAGACCAGCTTCATCAGCGGACTGACCTCGTGGGACATGGAGACCTGCGTGAAGCCCACGTCGCGGGCCAGCTCGCCGATCCGGAGCTCGTGTGCCGGATTTCGGAAGGCGTGCATGAGGACGACCGCCACACTGCGAAAGCCTCGGTCGAAGGCCTCCTGGAGCTCGCGCCGCAGCGACCCAGGCTCGAGCGGGGTCACCACCTCGCCCACGGCGTCGAGGCGCTCGGCAGCTTCGATGACAACGGAGTGGAGAAGGTCGGGCAGCTCGATCTGCCTGGCGAAGATCTTTGGTCGGTTCTGGTAGGCGATGCGCGGCGCATCCGCGAAACCGCGGGTGGTCACCAGGACGGTCGGCTCGCCCTTGCGTTCCAAGAGGGCGTTCGTGGCGACCGTCGTCCCCATCTTCACCGCGGCGATGTCCTCGACCGGGATCCGTGCACCGTGACGGAGCCCGAGCACCTCCCGGATCCCGGCGATCGCGGCGTCGTCGTACCACTTCGGGTTCTCCGAGAGCAGCTTGTGGGTGACCAACGTCCCGTCACCACGACGGGCGACCACGTCGGTGAAGGTACCGCCACGGTCGATCCAGAACTCCCAGCGCCCTTTCATCGCTCAGGTGCCGACGTAGGCCGCGAGGTGCTCGCCGGTGAGCGTGGACCGCGCGGCGACGAGGTCCGCGGGTGTGCCCTCGAAGACGATGCGGCCGCCGTCGTGGCCGGCGCCGGGGCCGAGGTCGATGATCCAGTCGGCGTGTGCCATGACCGCCTGGTGGTGCTCGATGACGATCACCGACTTGCCGGAGTCGACGAGCCGGTCGAGCAGGCCGAGCAGCTGCTCGACGTCGGCGAGGTGGAGGCCGGTGGTCGGCTCGTCGAGGATGTAGACACTGCCCTTCTCAGCCATCTGGGTGGCCAGCTTGAGCCGCTGCCGCTCGCCGCCGGACAGGGTGGTGAGTGGCTGGCCGAGGCTGACGTAGCCGAGCCCGACGTCGGCGAGCCGGTCGAGGATCTTGTGGGCGGCAGGTATGCGTGCGTCGCCGTCGCGGAAGAACTCCTCGGCCTCGGTCACCGGCATCGCAAGCACTTCGGCGATGTTCCGCCCGCCCAGCGTGTACTCGAGCACCGACGCCTGGAACCGCTTCCCCTCGCACTCCTCGCAGGTGGACTCCACGGTGGCCATCACGCCGAGCTCGGTGAAGATGACGCCGGCGCCCTTGCAGGCCGGGCAGGCGCCCTCGGAGTTGGAGCTGAACAGCGCCGGCTTCACGCCGTTCTCCTTGGCGAATGCCTTGCGGATCGGCTCCAGGAGCCCGGTGTACGTCGCCGGGTTGCTGCGCCGTGAGCCGCGGATCGCGCCCTGGTCGATCACCACCACGCCGTCGCGGCCGGCGACCGAGCCCTGGACCAGCGAGCTCTTGCCGGAGCCGGCGACGCCGGTGAGCACCGTCAGCACCCCGAGCGGGATGTCGACGTCCACGTCCTGGAGGTTGTTCGTCGACGCTGCGCGCACCTCGAGCGCGCCGGTCGACTCGCGCACCTGGTCCTTGAGGCTGGCGCGGTCGTCGAAATGACGGCCAGTGATGGTGTGGCTGCCCTGCAGCCCCTCGACCGTGCCCTCGAACACCACCTCGCCACCGGCAGTGCCGGCGCCGGGGCCGAGGTCGACCACGTGGTCGGCGATCGCGATGGTCTCCGGCTTGTGCTCGACGACGAGCACGGTGTTGCCCTTGTCCCGCAGCTGGAGCAGCAGGTTGTTCATCCGCTCGATGTCGTGTGGGTGCAACCCGATCGTGGGCTCGTCGAACACGTACGTGACGTCGGTCAGCGAGGAGCCGAGGTGACGGATCATCTTGGTCCGCTGTGCCTCGCCACCCGACAACGTGCCCGCGGGCCGCTCGAGCGAGAGGTAGCCCAGGCCGATCTCGGCGAACGAGTCGAGCAGGTGCTGGAGCCCGGCGACCAGAGGGGCGACGCCCGGCTCGTCGACGCCGCGCATCCATTCGGCGAGGTCGCTGATCTGCATCTGGCACAGCTCGGCGATGTTCTTGCCCCTGATCTTCGACGAGAGGGCCTCCTTGGTGAGCCTGGTGCCGTCGCAGTCGGGGCAGGTCGTGAAGGTGATCGCGCGCTCCACGAACCGGCGGACGTGCGGCTGCAGCGCCTCGACGTCCTTCGAGAGCATCGACTTTTGGATCTTGGGGATCAGGCCCTCGTAGGTGAGGTTGATCCCCTCCACCTTGATCTTGGTCGGCTCGGCGTACAGGAGCTTCTGGAGCTCCTTCTTGGTGAACGTGGCGATCGGCTTGTCCATGGGCAGGCCGGCGCCGCTGAAGATCCGGCCGTACCAGCCGTCCATGCTGTAGCCGGGGACGGTCAGCGCACCGTCGGCGAGGGACTTGGAGTCGTCGTAGAGCGCGGTCAGGTCGAAGTCGCTGACGTTGCCCATGCCCTCGCAGCGCGGGCACATGCCGCCCTGGTAGACCGCGTCGCGGACGACGAGTTTCTCCTCCTTGCCGCCTTTCTCGGTCTTCATCACCCCGCTCGCCGTCCGCGTCGGGATGTTGAAGGCGAACGCGGTCGGCGGACCGATGTGCGGCTTGCCGAGCCGGCTGAAGAGGATGCGCAGCATCGCGTTGGCGTCCGTGGCGGTGCCGACCGTGGAGCGCGGGTTCGAGCCCATCCGCTCCTGGTCGACGAGGATCGCCGTGGTCAGTCCCTCGAGCACGTCCACGTCCGGCCGCGAGAGCGTCGGCATGAAGCCCTGCACGAAGGCGCTGTAGGTCTCGTTGATCAGCCGCTGCGACTCCGCGGCGATCGTGTCGAACACCAGCGAGCTCTTGCCAGATCCGGACACGCCGGTGAACACCGTCAGCCGGCGCTTCGGGATCTCGACGCTGACGTCCTTGAGGTTGTTGACGCGCGCGCCGTGGACGCGAATCAGGTCGTGGCTGTCGGCGGCGTGCAGCGCAAGCGACTCGGGGGCAGTCCTCGTGGCCGTGCTCATCGTGTCTCCCTCTGTCGGGCGGGGCCGCTTTCGCGGTCTCCCGTCGGCGTCGCCTGGCTCGATCTAACCAGGTTCGAGCAGTACGTCGACCCTCCTTCGCCGGAGCAGTCGCGGCGACGTCGGAGGCCGCTCAGACCAGCCAGCTGCCGTCGCGCATGAGCGTGCGGCCTGCGATCTCGTTGGCCTCGCGCCACGCCTGAACTCGGACGGGCCGCAGCACGAGGAACACGTACCCGGTGTCGCGGCGCGGGTCCCAGTCGGCCTGCGCGACGTAGGCCGCACCCAGAGCGTCGTCGGCGGCCACGTCGACCGTCTCCTCGAGGACGGCGTCCATCATCACGACGTCGCGGGTCGGTCCGACGGCGAGCCGGGCCTGGCCGGACGCGGTCACGTTGCGCGCGGTGACCGATGACGCCTCGACCGCGATCACCACCCGCTCGTCCACCCAGGCGAGCGACACGGGCACGAGGTGCGGCGCGCCTGCGGCCGAGGACGTGGCGACCCACACGTCGATCGCCGGGGTCCCCAGCATCGCCAGTGTGTCGGCCTTGCGGGTCTCGCGGTCGCGGGCCTCGGCCGTCACCGGACTCAGCGCAGCTCCTGGATGCGGATCAGGTTGCCGGCAGGATCGCGGAAGGCGCAGTCGCGAACGCCGTACGGCTGATCGGTCGGCTCCTGGACGACCTCGGCGTCGCTGGCCTGCAGCCGCTCGAAGGTGCCGTCGAGGTCCTTGGTGGCCAGGTTGATGCTGGCGTAGGTGCCCTTGGCCATCATCTCGGCGATCGTGCGGCGCTCGTCGTCGGTGATGCCGGGAGTGGCGGCCGGCGGGTACAGCACGATGGATGTGCCTGGTTGGTCGGCCGGGCCGACCGTGATCCAGTGCATCCCCTTGTAGCCGACGTCGTTGCGGACCTCGAAGCCGAGGGTGTCGCGGTAGAAGGCCAGGGAGGCGTCCGGGTCGTCGTGCGGAAGCATGGTCTGGTAGATGGTGATGTTCATGACGGTCACGCTAGCTGCGGCTCGGGACCGGCGCTTCTCGATTCCTGATCGGTCTGGTGACCTGCTTCGCCACGCACGGTGGCATCCCCGCTGTCGCGCCCGCCGCGTCGCGCTGGTAGGTGCTGGGCGGCACGCCGACCAGCTCGGTGAAGCGGGTGCTGAAGGTGCCCAGCGACGAGCAACCGACCGCGAAGCAGACCTCGGTGACGCTGAGGTCGCCACGACGCAGCAGCGCCATCGCGCGCTCGATGCGCCGCGTCATCAGGTAGGCGTACGGCGACTCGCCATAGGCGATCCGGAACTGGCGGCTGAGGTGCCCTGCCGACATGCTCACGCCGCGGGCGAGCGCCTCGACGTCGAGCGGCTGCGCGTACTCCCGGTCGATACGGTCCCGGACGCGGCGCAGAAGCGCGAGGTCGCGCAATTGCTGCTCCACGGCGGTTCTGCTGGTCACCTTCGCGATCGTGCCACGTCGCACTGGCGTTGCCTAGCCTCGCTGGTCTCCCACCCAGCTTCGCGCCTCCACTGTGCAGGCGTCCCGCGGCAGACGAGGCACCGAAGCGGGGTGTCCGCCGGGACCGCGGCAAGCGGAGGGGCCCCGGTCATGCCTTCGCTGACCGGGGCCCCTCTTTCGCATCAGGCGAGGTCGAAGCGGTCGAGCTCCATGACCTTGACCCAGGCCGCGACGAAGTCCCTGACGAACTTCTCCTGCCCGTCGGCACACCCGTAGACCTCCGCGATGGCCCGGAGCTGGGAGTTCGACCCGAAGACGAGATCGACCGCCGTGGCGGTCCACCTGACCTCCTCGGTGCCGCGCTTCAGGCCGTCGTACACGTTCTCCTCCGACGCCGACGGCTTCCACTCCGTGCCCATGTCGAGCAGGTTCGTGAAGAAGTCGTTGGTCAGCGTCCCCGGCCGGTCGGTGAACACGCCGTGCTGGGCGCGCCCGACGTTGGCGTCGAGGGCACGCATCCCGCCGACCAGGACCGTCATCTCGGGAGCGGTCAGCCCGAGCAGGTTGGCGCGGTCGAGCAGCAGGGTCTCCGCGGGCAGCTTCTCGCCGGGCCGCAGGTAGCTGCGGAACCCGTCCGCCTTCGGCTCGAGTACGGCGAACGCGTCCACGTCGGTCTGGTCCTGCGAGGCGTCCGTGCGCCCCGGGGTGAACCGGACGGTGACGTCGTGACCGGCGTCCCGGGCCGCCTTCTCGACGGCTGCGCAGCCGCCCAGCACGATGAGGTCCGCCAGGGAGATCTTCTTGCCACCGGACTGCGAGCCGTTGAACTCCTGCTGGACCTGCTCGAGCGTCTGCAGGACCGAAGCCAGCTCGGCCGGCTCGTTGGCGTCCCAGCCCCTCTGCGGCTCGAGACGGATCCGGGCGCCATTGGCGCCGCCGCGCTTGTCGGTGTCGCGGTAGGTTGCCGCCGAGGCCCACGCGGTCCCGACCAGCTGGGACACGCTCAGCCCAGAGTCCAGGAGCTTGGCCTTGAGCGCGGTGACGTCCTCGTCCGTGACCAGCTCGTGGTCGACGGCGGGCACCGGGTCCTGCCAGAGCTGCGGCTCCGGAACCCAGGGGCCGAGGTAGCGGGAGACCGGACCCATGTCGCGGTGCAGGAGCTTGTACCAGGCCTTCGCGAACGCCTCGCCGAACTCGTCCGGGTTCTCCATGAAGTGGCGCGAGATCCTGGCGTACTCAGGGTCCTGGCGGAGCGCGAGGTCGGTGGTCGCCATCATCGGGGCGTGGCGCACCGACGGGTCGTGGGGAGCGGGGACGGCATCCGCGCCGGCGCCGTCCTTCGGCTTCCACTGCTTGGCGCCGGCCGGGCTCTCGGTGAGCTCCCACTCGTAGCCGAACAGGGTCTCCCAGAAGCTGTTGTCCCAGGTGATCGGCGTCGGCGTCCAGGCCCCCTCGAGCCCGCTGGTGATGGCGTCCTTGCCCTTGCCCGTGCCGTAGCTGCTCTTCCAGCCCAGGCCCTGGTGCTCGACAGGGCAGCCCTCGGGCTCCGGGCCGACCAGGTCAGGGTTGCCCGCGCCATGGGTCTTGCCGAAGGTGTGACCACCTGCGATCAGCGCGACGGTCTCGTAGTCGTTCATCGCCATCCGGCGGAAGGTCTCCCGGATGTCGCGGGCTGCCGCCAGCGGGTCCGGCTTGCCGTTGGGGCCCTCCGGGTTCACGTAGATGAGACCCATCTGCACGGCACCGAAAGGACCGGTGAGCTCACGATCGCCGCTGTAGCGCTCGTCTCCGAGCCACGTGTCCTCGGGTCCCCAGAAGATCTCCTCGGGCTCCCAGATGTCCTCGCGGCCGAAGGCGAAGCCGAAGGTCTCGAGTCCCATCGACTCGATGGCCACGTTGCCGGCGAGGACCAGGAGGTCGGCCCAGGAGATCCTGCGGCCGTACTTCTGCTTGACCGGCCACAGCAGCCGGCGGGCCTTGTCCAAGTTGGCGTTGTCCGGCCAGCTGTTGAGCGGGGCGAAGCGCTGGGACCCGTCGCCCGCGCCGCCGCGGCCGTCCTCGATGCGGTAGGTGCCCGCGGCGTGCCAGCTCAGCCGGATGAACAGCGGACCGTAGTGGCCGTAGTCGGCAGGCCACCAGTCCTGCGAGTCGGTCATGACGTCCTTGACGTCCTGCTTGAGCGCATCGAAGTCGAGGGTCTTGAGCTCCTCGGCGTAGTCGAAGTCCTCGTCCATGGGGTTGGAGCGCGGCGAGTGCTGGTGGAGCACCTGCAGGTTCAGCTGGTTGGGCCACCAGTCCTGGTTGGTCCGGGGTCGAGCCGGGCTCGGAGTGGGGGAGGGGATTGCCGGGTTTTCGCTTTCACTGCCGTGGTCAGTCACGTCGGTTCTTCTCCTGTCTCGGTGTGATGCTCTTCAACTGGTTGCTGGTTCCGCGACACAATCGGGACAAACGCCCCAGTAGGTGACCTCGGCCTCGTCGATCGAGAAGCCCTGGTCGTCGGACGCGGACAGGCAGGGAGTAGCGCCGACGGCACAGTCGACGTCGGCGATGACGCCGCACGCTCGGCACACCACATGGTGGTGGTTGTCCCCGACACGCGACTCGTAGCGAGCCACCGAGCCGGCCGGCTGGATGCGTCGCACCAGCCCCGCGGCGCTCAACGCCCGCAGTACGTCGTACACGGCCTGCTGCGACACCTTGGGGAGCTCTTCACGCACCGCATCGAAGATCGAGTCGGTGTCGGCGTGCGGATGCGCGTGCACCGCGGCCAGCACCGCCAGCCGTGGACGGGTCACGCGCAGCGCGGCCCCACGAAGCATGCGCTCGAACTCCGAGGTCGTGGGCACGCTGCGCAGTATGCTCCGCTTTCTTGAGCGAATCAAGATTCCGAGGCCGCGTCCGACCAGCATGATGGAGACGTGCGCGGAGTCCTGCTGGATCTCGACGGCGTCCTCTACATAGACGACGCCCCGGTGCCCGGGGCCGCCGGGGTCGTCGACTGGCTCTCGCGCGAGGGCGTGCCCTACCGCTACCTGACCAACACGACGTCCCGGCCGCGACGGGCGATCGCCACCAAGCTGACGGCCATGGGCATCGCCGCCACCACGGACCGGATCCTCACCCCGGCTGTCGCGGCGGTGGCCTGGTTGCGACGCCACGGCATCGAGCGCCCGGCGCTGTTCGTGCCCGAAGCCACTGCGGCGGAGTTCGCCGGGTTGGACCCGCTCCCCGACGGCGCCGACGACGGTGCTGGTGCGGTGGTCGTCGGCGACCTCGGCTCGGGGTGGGACTTCGCGACACTCAACCGCGCCTTCCGGCTGCTCATGAGCGACGCAGCACCGCCCCTGATCGCCCTCGGGATGACCCGCTACTGGCGGGCCGAGGACGGGCTTCGGCTGGATGCGGGGCCGTACGTGCGTGCTCTGGAGTACGCCGCCGGCCGAGCCGCGGTCGTTCTTGGCAAACCGGACGCGGCGTTCTACGCAGGCGCGGTCCAGGACCTCGGCCTCGGACCAGGCGCGGTCGTGATGGTCGGCGACGACGTCCGCACCGACGTGGAGGGTGCCCAGCGGGCAGGCCTGACCGGCGTCCTCGTGCGCACGGGCAAGTTCTCGCCGTCCGACCTCGCCGGCGACGTGTCCCCGGACGCGGTGATCGACTCGATCGCCGACCTGCCCCAGTGGTGGGCGGAGGCCTGACAACCAGATCTGCTGCTGCTCGGCTCGAAGAACTGCGCCGGCCGGACCAGCGGACATCCCGACCGACTTCATCGAGCCGGGCCGGTCAGGCGGTCTTGCGGGCCTGCTGCTCGAGGCGGGCCTGCGCGCCGCGGCGGACCTTGGGGGCACCGGTCGTCATCTGGAAGAGCATCACCAGCTGCTGGGGCGCGTTCCTCGGAGTGGTCGTAGCGAGCCAGTCGTTGGGCAGGGAGAGACGGACGACCTTGTGCCAGGCGGAGTAGACCTGTGCCGGCAGCGGCGCCTCGTGGTAGTTGAGGTCGTACTTCTCGAAGAGCGCCTTCACCCTCGGCGCGACCTCGGCGTACCGGTTGCTGGGCAGGTCCGGGAAGAGGTGGTGCTCGATCTGGTGCGAGAGGTTGCCGGTCATGAGGTGCATGAG
>DASSMS010000174.1:0-12463 GCA_035688575.1 Nocardioidaceae bacterium | reverse complement strand
GCGACCTGCTGCGCCGGCGCAGCAAATCCGAGCTCCTGGTCGCCGGGGTCAAGGTGGCCACCCAGACCCCGCCGATCAGGTCCGGGCGCCGGGTCATCTTCGTGACCCTCGACGACGCCACCGGACCCGTGGACGCCACCTTCTTCGAGGACGCCCAGGGCCCCTACGCCGCCACCGTCTTCCACTCCTGGCTGCTGCTCGTGCGCGGCGTGCTCCGGCGCACCGGTCCTCGTGGGGTCTCCCTCCGGGCGACCGGCTGCTGGGAGCTGCCCGCCCTCCACCAGATCTGGAAGGAGGGCGGCATCGAGGAGGTCCGCGCGTTCATGGAGCAGGTCCCGGAGGGCTTCGGCGAGGTCGGTTCGGTCGGGGAGTCGGCGGTGGAGGGCGCTGCCGAGAGCAGGTCCACGCGGCCGGTCATGGCAGACCCGCCCGCGGCGAGGCAGCAGGGGACGGGCACCGCCGGAGGCATGGGACGACGCCGGGTGCTGGTGCACTCGAGCGGGTTCAAGATGTCGCCCTACTCCGACATCAAGCCCGCCGGAGAGGACAGCAAGAGCGCTCCCCGCAAACTGTGGCACCGGAGTCCCGGGAGTGCCGGATGACCGGGGCGCCTCTTCTCTCACTAGGGTGGGCACCATGCCAGGACAGAGCACGCAGCACCCGCACGGACGCGGGGCGGCCCGTACCGCCGTCGTCTGGGATGCCTTGCAGGAGGTGCTGGCAGCGGTCCCGACCGACACCGACGGCGACAGTGGCGTGGCCTCGGTCATCGACATCGGCGGCGGGACCGGGGGCTTCGCGGTCCGGGTCGCCGAGCTCGGCCACCGAGTCACCGTCATCGACCCCAGCCCCGACGCCCTGGCGATCCTGGGACGCCGCGCGGAGGAGAGCGGCGTCGCCGACCTCGTCACCGCACGTCAAGGGGATGTGGCCTCCCTGCCCGACCTCGTGTCGGCAGGCAGCGCCGACGTCGTGCTCTGCCACGGCGTGCTGGAGATCGTCGACGATCCTGCGGAGGCGTTGTCGGCGCTTGCCGGTGTGCTGCGACCCGGCGGCGTGCTCAGCCTGCTGGTCGCGCAGCGCCACGCCGCCGTCGTCGCCCGCGCCATGGCGGGCCACTTCCACCAGGCCCGACTGCTGCTCGACGACCCGACCGCGGCGGGCAGCGCCCGCAGGTTCACCCCTGACGAGGTGGCGACGGTGCTCGACGAGAGCGGCTTCGACACCACGGCCATGCACGCGGTCCGGGTGTTCGTCGACCTCGTCCCCAGCTCGCTGGTCGACCTCGAGCAGGGCGCGGCAGCTGCTCTGGTGGAGCTCGAGAAGGCGGTCGCGGACCGGGCCGAGTACCTCCCGCTGGGCACTCAGCTGCACGTCCTCGCGACCCGGCGCTGACACCCCCGGACGCCGTACCTCCCAGCACCTTCCGCCAGTTCCCGCGGTGCGTTCCGCGCGGGGAGTAACGCTCTCCCCAGGGAGCTCGGGAGAACATCCACCCGGCGGAGCGGGGTGGTGAGCGCCGTGCGCCCCGACCTCGACACAGCCTCCTGGGGGTGCCCGATCCTGCACGTGGACATGGACGCCTTCTACGCCTCCGTCGCGACGCGGAACCGTCCCGACCTCCAGTCGGTCCCGGTGATCGTGGGCGGAGGACACCGCGGTGTGGTGCTGTCGGCGAACTACCTCGCCCGTGAGTACGGCGTCCGCTCGGCGATGCCCGGCACCAGGGCCCGGCGGCTGTGTCCGCAAGCGGTGGTGATCTCGCCCGACTTCGAGACCTTCAGCTCCGTCTCGTCCGCGGTGATGGAGACCTTCCGGCAGGTCACGCCCCTGGTCGAGGCGGTGTCGCTGGATGAGGCCTTCCTCGACGTCTCCGGTGCGGCCCGCCGGCTGGGCAGCCCCTACTCGATCGCCGAGAACCTCCGGGCGCGGATCTACGACGAGCAGGGGATCACCTGCTCGGTCGGGGTGGCGAGCACGGTCGCGGTCGCGAAGATGGCGAGCAGGAGGGCCAAGCCCGACGGAGTGTGCGTCGTCCCGCCGGGCTCGATGACCTCCTTCCTGCACCCTCTCGACGTCGGCGAGCTGTGGGGGGTGGGGGAGAAGACCACAGCGATGCTGCACCGGTTGGGCCTGATGACGATCGGCGACATCGCGCACACACCGGTGGCCACCCTCCAGCGAGCAGTCGGCGCCTCCCTCGGCAGTCAGCTGCACCAGCTGGCGTGGGGACGCGACCGTCGTACGGTGACGGCTCGTCGTGGGCCCGACGAGCCGGACCGGAGCATGGGCGCCGACGAGACCTTCGGCCGCGACACCGACGACCACGAGGTGATCCTGCGCGAGCTGCTCCGGCTCTCCGCGAAGGTGACCTCCCGCATGCGCACCGCCCAGGTCGCCGGGCGCACCGTGACGTTGCGGGTCCGCTTCGCCGACTTCACCACGATCACCCGGTCCAGGACGCTGGCCGAGGCGACCGACGTGACCCAGCAGGTGTACCGCACCGCGGCCGGCCTCTTCGCGGCACTGGGTCTGCAGCGGGCTCGGATCCGCCTGGTCGGCGTGCGCGTCGAGGGACTGGTCCCGCGCACGACCGTCCATCACCAGCTGATGCTGGGGGAGCGGGAGCACGGCTGGTCCGACGCCGACCGGGCGGTGGACCGGGCCACCTCGAGGTTCGGGAAGGCGGCTGTGCGACCGGCTACCCTGCTGCGTGGGGGAGGGCCTTAGCAGATCCCGGAAGGGAACGCCGGATGGATGCACCTGGGGAAGGGGGAGTCCCCGACCCGCCCCGGGCCCCTGCTCCGGGCATGTCGCTCGACGAGCGGGCCGAGATGTTCGCAGGCATCGCCACGAGCTCACCCGACGCGGTGGTCGTCTCCGACCCCGACGGCGCGATCGTGTGGGCGAACCCGGCCGCAGCAGCCATGTTCGGGTGGCCGGTGGAGGAGCTTCTCGGCCGTCCCTTCACCGTCCTGCTCCCCGAGCAGGCCCATGCCCGGGTCCGCACGGTCACCGACGGGGTCCTCGACGGTCAGCCGGCGCCACCGTTCGCGACCACCGGGGTGCGGCGCAGCGGCGAGACCTTCGAGCTGTCACTGGCCGCCGGTGTACGCCGGGACCGCGACGGCCGCGTGCATGGGACGCACATGGTCATGCGCGACGTGACCGAGGAGGCACACCTGCGGCGAGAGCTGACCGAGACCCTCGCCCGGTCGCGCGCGAGGTTCGACCAGTCCGCCCATCCCCAGGCAATGCTCGACGTCGACGGCCGGCTCCTGGAGGTCAACGACGCCGGATGCGCACTGCTCGGCCTGCCTCGCGACGACCTGGTCGGCCGTGACGTGACCTCACTCGTCGACCCCGCCGACCGGGAACGGGTCCGCCTCGGGCTCGGCGAGCTGCGCGGGGGCCAGGTCCGGGAGCTGCGCTTGGAGACGACCGGCCTGGGCCCGGACGGCAGCGCCCGGGTCCCCCTCCAGATCGACGTCACCGCGGTGCGGGACGCAGAGGGGAGGACCTACGAGCTCGTCGCGTTCGCGCGGGACCTGCGACAGCAGGCGCTGCACGACCCCCTGACCGGCCTTCCCAACAGGTTGCTCTTCGTCGATCGGCTGACCACCGCCGCGGCGCGCCAGGAACGGGCAGGAGAGGGCCGGATCGCCGTGCTGTTCCTCGACCTCGACGCCTTCAAGGACGTCAACGACACCTACGGCCACCAGACCGGTGACCACACGCTCGTGGAGGTCGCCGGTCGGCTCGGGAGGGCGGTGCGCACCACCGACACGGTGGCAAGGCTCGGTGGGGACGAGTTCGCGGTCATCTGCGAGAGCGCCGGGGCCGATGCCGCAGAGCTCGTCGCCTCACGCATCCAGCAGTCCTTCAAGGAGCCGCTCGTCGTCGACGGTCACCTCCTCGAGATGAGCATGAGCATCGGCGTCGCGCTCTCACCGCCGTACGACGCCGACGAGCTGCTTCGGCTGGCCGACCGGGCGATGTACCAGGCGAAGTCCGCGGCGAGGGGCAGGGTCGCGACGTACGACGAGGAACTCGGGCGATGAACGCCGCGCTGGGCCGGGACGTTTGCAAGCCCCCGGCCGTGGGCTGGACCGGGGGCTTGCAGAGGGCCGACACGTGCGGGGGTGCCGGGCCTCCGGCCGCCTGGGGGTTTGGCCGCCGGAGGACTGGGGTGATACTTGCTGCGACCCCGTCCTCATCCCTCCCAGTGACGAGAACGGCGTGCCTGGCGCAGTCATGGAGATGATCGGACGCTGCGACAGCGGACTTGAGGGGATGACGCGGAAGATGTCTCGCGCGTCTTCCGGCCGCCGCCGAGCGAGGAGCCCGGCGGGGTCAAGAGTCCACGAGGCGGGCGTGTGCAGTCGGACCTGGGGAGGGCCATGAGCAGGCAGGAGTCGTCGTCACCCGTGGACGGAGCCGGTCTCGGCGAGCACGAGGCAGCGGCGCCGCGGCTCGCGGACCTCTCGCTGTCCGCCTTGCGCGCCTACCGCCGCAAGCTCGCCGACGAGGAGGACCGCGTGTCGTACTGGCGCCGCCTGGTCCATGCGCGCCTCGACCTGCTGGCGGCCGAGACCTCCACGGAGGGGCAGCTGTCGCTGGCGACCCTTGCTCGCGTGCTCGGTGACACCGGCGCCGGTCGGACCCGGACGGCGCTCGTGCGCGTCCGAGCGGCCGAGCCGCTGCCTGAGCTGCCAGTCCTGGAGGAGATGTGGGTGACCGAGGTGGACCCCAGGGACCCCGAGGCGCTGGCCGCCGCCGTCGAGCGGCTGCGGACTGCCGAGCGGCAGCTGACGTCGTACCGCAACGCCCTCCACCAGCGCATCGACGAGGCGACCTCGGAGCTGATCGTGCGCTACCGGGCCGACCCGAAGAGCGCCCTGGTCGCCCTGAGAGGCGATGTCCCGCCGCCCCCGAGGCCGAAGCGATGACCCCGGCGTGGGGCCGGCGGTCGGGCCGACTTCAGGAGCGTGCGTGAAGGAGACCACGGTCGACGAGCTGTGGACGGCGTTCCGTGCCGCTCCCACGACGGAGCTGCGGAACCGGCTCGTCCTGCAGTACTCCCCGTTGGTCAAGTACGTCGCCGGCAGGCTGCGCTCACGACTGCCGGAGAGCGTCGAGTACGCCGACCTGGTGTCCGACGGGATCATCGGCCTGATGGAGGCGATCGAGAGGTTCGAGCCGGAGCGCGGACTCACCTTCCAGACGTTCGCGGTGCCGAGGATCCGCGGGGCGATGGTCGACGCGCTCCGCGGGCTGGACTGGGTGCCCCGTTCGGTGCGCGACAAGGTGCGCCGGATCGAGGAGGCGCAGCGGACGCTCGAGGTGAGGCTCGGGCGGATCCCCGAGGACCCGGAGATCGCCGCGGAGCTCGGTATCACCGTCGCCGCCCTGCGTGAGCTCTACGCCAAGGTGGCCTTCACGAGCGTGGCGACGATGGAGGACCTCGAGCTCGCCGACGACCTCGCCGCCGCGGCCACCCAGGAGATCGAGGACGACCAGGCCAAGGCGGCGCTGCTACGGGTGGTCAGGGAGCTTCCCGAGCGCGACCAGGTGATCATCGCGCTGTACTACTTCGAGGGGTTCACGCTCGCCGAGATCGGAAAGGTGCTCGGTGTCACCGAGTCGCGGGTCTCCCAGCTGCACAGTCGCGCGACGATGATGCTCCGCACCCGCCTCGCGAACTCCGACGTGGCCTGAGCCGCGCGGGGGACGAGACCCCCTGCGGGGCTCAGTCCCAGGCGCCGTACACGTGAACGTAGAGCTTCTTGTCGTGGGTGAGGTTCCACAGCTGCCGTGCGTCCTCGACCCAGAAGTTCACGCAGCCGTGGCTGTGGCCGACGTAGGGGTTCATCATGTTGCGCGATCCGTGCAGCGCCTGCCCGCCCGAGAAGAACTGGGCGTAGGGCATCGGCGCGCCGTCGTAGGTGCCGCTCTTGTGGTTCTTGCTCCGCCACTGGACCGTGAAGTCACCGACACGGGTCTGGCGGTCGTAGCTCCCCCCGCGGACCAGCCACGAGTTGTGGAGGGTGCCGTTGTGGTAGAGGCTCGCCTGATGGCGCTTCCGGTCGTAGCAGACGCGCCAGCCGGTGTTCTTGCACCTGGCCGGGACCTTGGCCTTTCCTAAGGTGCTGCGGAAGATCAGCGGCTTCCAGGTCTTCGCACCCACCTGGCCCGTGACGCGCAGACCCCGGTCTCGCTGGAAGCGCTTGACCGCTCTCTCGGTCAGCGGTCCGAAGGTCCCGTTCGGCGACGCGGAGAGGAAGCCGAGCCTCCGGAGCCGGATCTGGACCTCGTACACGTGCTCGATGTTGTACTGGTCGGCGTCGACGTCGCCGCGGCTGACCGGCTCGCGGGTGAACGGCTTGGTCAGGTCGGGCCCGGCGTGCGCGGGTGCCGCACTCACCGCCATCAGCCCGAACCCGAGAGCGAGGGTGGTGAGAAGGGTGCCCAGGAGACGGGCGGTGGGTGCGTGGGTCATGTCTCGTCCTCCGTGCGTCTCCGGGGACCGTCGCCGGAGGCCGGGCTCAGGATAGACCCAATGCGGGGCAAAGCGCTCCCGGCTTTCTCGGAGCCCTCTGACGCTTGGGGATTGCGCGGCGGACGAATTTTTCTGTGGTCGCCTACCGTCTGCCCAGATGCCTGCCTAGACTTAACTCAGGTCGTCGTCAGCGGGAGGAAGTCGTGCCGCTCTCCGAAGAAGAACTGCGTCTGCTCGAGCAGATGGAGCGTGCCCTCGTCGCCGAGGACCCGAAGTTCGTGTCGGCTCTGCGAGGCACCGCCCGGCGCCGTGACGCTCGCCGCCGGTCGTTCATCGCCGGGGGCGTGTTCTTGCTCGGGGTCGTCGTGCTCATGACCGGCGCGGTGATGGCCAACACCCTTGTCGCCATCATCGGCTTCGTGGTGATGCTCGGGTCGGCGGTCGTGGCTCTCACGTACTGGCGCAGCCGGGGCAACGCCGCAGCGCCCGAGCCGGCCGAGGCCGTGAAGTCCGAGGGCGGGTTCGGGCTCAGCGTCGTAGAGGGCGGCAAGAAGTCGAAGAAGCGCTCGCCGCGCGGCCGCCAGAGCCGCCAGAGCAACCAGTCGATGATGCAGCGCTTCGAGGAGCGGTGGCGCCGCCGCCGCGACTCGAACGGGTTCTGACTCCGCGCTTCGGACAGGGTCCGCAAGACACCACCGCACCTACCGGGGTCGCCGTCCCGGGGGACAGGACCTGTCGTCGGTTCCACCGACCAGCCGTGGGTCAGGACGCCCGGTCCACGCCGGCGTCCGCGAGGGCAGGTTCGCCGGGGCCGGGCATCAGCGAGCGCCAGGCGCCGTTCTTGACC
The DNA here is from genome assembly GCA_035688575.1 of Nocardioidaceae bacterium. Lineage (GTDB taxonomy): Bacteria > Actinomycetota > Actinomycetes > Propionibacteriales > Nocardioidaceae > Nocardioides_C. The sequence continues at coordinate 5,117 of DASSMS010000174.1, read as the reverse complement.
AGCGACGCCGGGAGCCACGTGGCGAGGCGGCGGTGCTTCTTGAAGGCGCCTGCGCGCAGTGCCTGCGAGCACCTCTCCACGTCGGCTGCGACCGCATCCGCCTGACGCCCGGTCGCACCCGCCGAGGCGCGGGCGTAGCGCGTCAGCTCGACATCGCGGACGAGCCGCTCCAGCGCGTGGGCGGCCTCCGGATCGGCCTCGACGCCATGAGCGCCTCCGCGCACGAGGGCCTCCTGCTCGTCGCCTCCCGGACGACCGAAGTGCGCAGCGAGGGCATGGGCCGTGGTCCTCAACGTCACTGAGTCGCTCCACGGGATCCGGAGGTCGAGCGCTACGTCGCGAACCTCCCGCCAGCCTGCCTCGGCTGCGTCTTCCGGGGTGTCGGCCCTCGCCCAACGGCGCCGCCGTACAAAGGCCCTGCTGAGTCGAGGTGCGGCGAGCAGCGCCGCTGCGGCCAGCGCGACGAGCAGCCCCATCCCGGTGTTGTCCCCGCCCGAACCACCGTCCCCGCCGGCAGGGGTGGTCTCGGTCTCCCGGAGCTTGCGCTCGATGTCGGCGGGCCGGTCGACTGGCGCCGACGCCGAGGGGAGCTCGGTCGGCTCAGGGGTGTCGAAGTCGCCGACGGTGTAGCTCGGCACACCGGTCGCGCGGTCACCGGGCGTCGGTTCGAAACGAACCCAGCCGGCACCGCCGAAGTACATCTCCGGCCAGGCGTGCAGGTCGTGAGCGCTGTAGACGTACTCGTTCTGACCGACTCTCTGCGGCCGGAGGAAACCGACGGCGACGCGAGAGGGGATCCCCAGCGTGCGTCCCATGACGGCCATCGACGCGGCGAACTGCTCGCAGTAGCCGACCCGTCCTCCGGGGGTGTCGGACAGGAAGGCCATCAGGTCGTCCGAGCCGTTGCCGGGGGCGCGCCGCAGGGAGTAGCGGAAGCCGCCGTCCTCCCGGAACCAGCGCTGGAGGCGCACCGCCCTCTCGAACTTCCCGCCGGCCCCTCTGGTCACGTCACGGGCGAGCTCGGCGACCTCGTCGGGCAGGTCGCCGGGGAGCTCGGTGTACGGCGTGAAGATCGACTCGGGAGTCGGGTCTGCGTCGAGGAGGTGCTGTGAGCGCGGAGCCACCTCGAGGGCGGTCAGGGAGTACTCCAGCCCGGCCGCACTCTGACCGTCGACCGCGCTGATGAAGTCGAACGTGCTCGTGTCGTAGCGCCAGTCGCCGGGTGCGTCGATCGCCGTGACGGGGTACGGCGCCGGGAGCCAGGTGGACTCGAAGGCATCGGCGACGCCGACCTCGTAGTCGACCGGCTTCCGGGGCACCCGGGACTCCAGCCCCGGCGGGCGGGGGAGCACGCCGTCTGCCCTCTGCTCCGAGGGGATCTCTCGGTCCGACGGCTTCCACGTGATCCCGTTGAAGGTGTCGAGCACCGAGACCCGCAGGTACGACGGGTTGGCGTCGTCCGTGGTGACCCTGATCAGGTCGATGTCGCGGCCCCGGATCAGGTCCCGCCGCAGGTTCACCATCGGGTTGCTGATGCTGACCGCGTCGCCACCGCCTTCTCCGCCAGGGCCGCTGCCGGGCAGCAGTGCGGTGTCGAGGGTGGGGATCACGAGCGGGGCCACGACAGCGAGCCCCGTGGCGGTGAGTCCGATGCGACGCGCCGACGAGCGGATCGACGCGCTGCTGACGACGCCGCCCGCGTTGTCGAAGACGGCGTCGCCACGCGGCACCCGGCGTCCCCAGCTCATCAGGCGACGTCCCTCCTCGCTCGCCAGCAGGGCGAGGAAGCTGACCGCGCCCACCACGAACACCCACCAGGGGACGCCGCCCTCGAGGATCGAGACCGGCGCGGTGTAGAGCGCGAGCAGCGGCAGGCCGGCGACAGGGACCCGCCTGAGCCCACAGGCGAGGAAGTCGACGAGCACGGCGACCAGGGCACCGCTGAAGACGAGGATCGCGAAGATCTGGGGGATCGAGTCACTGACGGGGGCGCCGTAGCTCTGCGCCGCGGCGACACTCTCACGCAGGACCCCGAGGACCTCCTGGACCGACCCGGGGGTGGGCAGCCAGCCACCGACGGCGACGTCGGAGGCCCATTTGTGGGTCAGCCAGAGCCCGAGCGCCGCGAGCTGGCCCACGACGACGAGAAGGCTCGGCACCCGGGCTGCGCGCATGAGGATGCCCAGGCCGGCGACCAGGAGCGCAGCGCCGAGCGTCGGGATGAGGTATCCGCTGGGGCTCTGGACGAAGCCCGCCCACGACCAGAGTGCGACCCACGTCGTGAGGGCGGCGAGAAGAGAGGGGACCGTGGTGCCAGGGAAGTCCAGGCGCAGCCGCTTCACGACCGGCCCCCGGTCATGAGGTCCCCGCCGTCACGACCGGCAACGCGACCTGCGGTCAGGCCGAGCTCCTGCCACACGGTGGCCACCGGTGCGCTCGGCGTGGCCCCAACGGCCTGCCAGCCCTGTGCGCGGAGCCACGTCACGCCGGGAGGGTCCTCATCGCTGGCACCTGGTCCACCCCAGGCCTCGACGTCGAGTGCGACGGCCATCGCCGTGGCGGCCGTGTGGCGCATGCGGGCGAACGCCGCCTTGTCGTGGTCACCGACCGCGCCGACCACCGCCACCAGCAGGCCCGAGTGGCCGGGGTCCTGCAGCCACCGGGTGTCGAGGTCGAACCTGCCGTCGGGGGTCACCACCGCGAGCGACTCGAGGAGCGGTGCCGTCTCGCCTGCCTGCCCGCCTCGCTCGTGCCAGGAGCCGCCCTGCTCGTCGCCGGACGCCGTGACCAGCCGCACGGTGAAGCCCCTCTTCACGAGGTGCACCGCGACGGAGGCAGCAACCGACACTGCGTGCTCGAGCGAGGAGGCGGCGCCCCGGCCGCGATGGGCGAGCTGACGGTTGTCGAGGAAGAGCGTGGCGCGGGACTGCCAGGGCTGCTCCTCCCGCCGCACCATGAGGTCGCCGACCCGTGCGCTGCTGCGCCAGTGAACGCGCCGCAGGTCGTCACCCTGGCGGTACTCCCGGACGGTGACGTCCTCGGCGCTTCCGCTGGCGAACGCGCGCGGACGGTTGTCCCCGGAGCCGGTCCATGCCCCCGACAGCGGGATAGGGGGGAGGGGCACCACGCGGGGGATGACCACCAACGACGTCGTGGAGGAGAAGGTCCGGTTGAGCTCGACCATGCCGAACGGGTCGCTGAGACGTACGGAGAGCGGGCCGATGGTGTACTTGCCGCGGACGTCGGAGCGTACGACGTACCCCACCGAGCGCTTGCGGCCCGTGGCCATCCGGTCCACGACGAAGCGAGGCCTGGTCCCGAGGACGTAGGGCACCTGGTCCTCGAGCAGCAGCAGGCCGGTGGGCAGGCGGCCGTCGTTGGTGAGGTCGAGCTGGACCCGGGCCTCCTTGCCGGCGGTCACCTGGGTGGGGGAGACGGAGCGGACGAGCCCGAGGCGGTACCTGCTGCGCCCGATGAAGAACGCGGTCACCACGGGGAGGAGGGCGAGGAGCGCCCCGACCCGGAGCAGGTCCTCCTGCCCGAGGATCACTGCGCAGACGAGTGCGGTGATGCCGGCGGCGACGAAGGCGCGGCCCCGGGTGGTCATTGCGGCGAGAGCCTCGCGCATGCGCCTCTCCTCGGTCAGCCGCGTCTGCGGCTCTCAGGCATCGGCACACCGGCCAGGATGTGGCGCAGCGCGGCCTCGGTCGTGCGCCCGCTCATCGAGGCCTCCACGGTGGGGAGCAACCGGTGCGCGAGAACCTGGGTGGCGAGTCCCTGGACGTCGTCGGGGATCACGTAGTCCCGCCCGTCCATGGCGGCCGACGCCTTCGCAGCGCGCACCAGGTGCAAGGTCGCGCGGGGGGAGGCGCCGAGCACCAGCTCGGGGGAGCGCCGCGTCGCCGTCGTGATGGCCACGGCGTAGCGCTGCACGGCCTCCGCGACGTAGACCTGGTTGACGATGTCGATCAGCTTGCGGATCTCGGCGGCGTCGGTCACCGGCTCGAGGTCCTCGAGCGGGCTCGATCGCGTGTGGGAGTCGAGCATCGCGATCTCGGCTGCCTCCACCGGATAGCCCATGGACACCCGTGCCATGAACCGGTCGCGCTGCGCCTCGGGGAGGGCGTAGGTGCCCTCCATCTCGATCGGGTTCTGGGTGGCGATCACCATGAAGGGGGCATCGAGGTGGTACGTCGAGCCGTCCACCGTGACCTGGCGCTCCTCCATGCACTCGAGCAGCGCCGACTGTGTTTTGGGGGAGGCGCGGTTGATCTCATCGCCCACGACGATGTTCGCGAAGATGCCGCCCGGGCGGAACTCGAAGGCACGGGTGTCCTGGTTGAACACCGAGACCCCCGTGACGTCGGAGGGCAGCAGGTCCGGGGTGAACTGAATCCGCCGCACGGTGCAGTCGATCGACCGGGCGATGGTCTTGCTGAGCATGGTCTTGCCGACGCCCGGGACGTCCTCGATGAGGAGGTGACCCTCCGCGAGGAGCACGACGAGGGCGAGCCTCGCCACCTCTGGCTTGCCCTCGATCACCCGCTCGATGCTGGCGCGGACACGACCCGTCACACGCGCAAGGGTGTCGAGGTCCGCGGAATCCGATCCGGGCCCTACGTCACTCCTGGGCACTGTGCTCACGCTGACTCCCTCCCGTCGACCTCGGGGCCCCGCCTGAGTACCCGTGCGTGCCCGGCCCGGCCCCGCACTTGGTCGAACACCGTCCATCCAACCGCATGGCGCAAAGACCTGTCACCGACTTCGACCGAAGCGGCGGGACATCCGTGACCACATCGTGACGAGACGGGCGGCCCGAGGGTGGTTTGGCACACCCGACCACCCTCCCCGGCACGGATCGCTCCACCGCCCCCCACCAACCGCTCCACTTCGCCCCACCGGTCGCTCCACTTCGCCCCACGACCCCTGTGAACGGCTCGAAAGGCGGCGTGCGTCGGCCGCGTCCGGTCGGGATCGGGACTCTCACCACCGCGCTGACCTGCGGCTTTGCATTCTCGGTGCCCCTCGAGGCAGTCCCGGGGAGCTGGTGCCGGGGTGTGGCGAGACCCACGCCGGTAAAACCTGCGCGTTTTTCTGCGTTTCTGGTTGATGGTGTT
>DASSMS010000193.1:0-9751 GCA_035688575.1 Nocardioidaceae bacterium | reverse complement strand
CCGCCGCGGCTCCGGCCGCGCGCAGCAGCCGGCGTCGGCTCAGGTCGAGGCCGTGCGGTCGTCGTACGTGGTCGGGGTGGGGGTCGGGCACAGGATCTCCAGGGCTCGGACGGTCCCTCCCCAAGCTCCCGGTGCGGATGCCTGTCGGACCCTAGGGAGGTGGCCAGCGTCGTGTCAACGGTCCGGTGCCTGAGGCGAAGCGCCCGCGAGGCGGCTGCCTCGGCCCCACCTGCTTCAGAGCGTGCGCGACCGGAGTCGGGCCTTGTCCACCGCCACGACCGGGCTCGCCACGATCGCGACCAGGCGGATCCTCCACCAGGCGCCGAGCCCGATCGGCTCGGTCTGGAACAGCTCCTACGGGCGCGAGCTTCCCGGGCCAGGCCGTAACAACGCGGCCTAGAACGCGTTACACATCTCGTGACCCAGGACATCCAGCTCACCCGGCGTGGCGCGCTCCGAGGGGTGGCCGTGTCTGGCGTCGCACTCTTCACTGGTGCCGGCCCCTCCGACGCATCGGCCGTGGCGGTGCCTCTCGGCGCGGACCGGGCCGGGTTTCTCCGCCCCGTGGAGATGAGGACGCTCGAGGGAGTCGTCGACCGCGTCGTGCCCGGCGTACCCGAGGACACCGTGCCCGGCGCCGTGGCGGCCGGCTGCCACGAGGCGATCGACGCTCTGCTCGGAGCCTTCACCGTCTCGCCGCCGCGGATCTACGCGGGCGGCCCGTTCTCCGACCGCGGTGGGTCGCCGACCAACGACTTCGAGCGTTTCCTGCCGCTCGACCGTTACGAGGCGAAGGCCTGGCGGCTGCGCATCGAGGGGTCGCGAGGCCGCAGGGCACTGGAGCGCAACGGACCGGTGAAGGGATACCAGCGCACCTACCGCGAGGGCCTCGCCGCACTCGAGACCTCCGTGCCCGGCGGGTTCTCCGAGCTGCCCGGCCCCGCCCGCGACGTGGTGCTGGAGCAGAGCGACGACCCGCGGGTGCGGGCGATGCTCGACCTGGCCGTGCCGCACACGATCGAGTTCCTCTACGGGGCTCCGGAGTACGGCGGCAACCGCGACCTCGTGGGGTGGCGGACGACCGACTTCGAGGGCGACACGCAACCTCGTGGCTACACACGTGAGGAGGTCGTGCATCCCGAGAGGTCGGGCCCGCTCGACGTGGTGGGCGACCTCGTCGGGCACGACGTCGAGGCGGCCGTCGCGATGGGCTCGACCGAGCTGCTCCACGGCGTGCTCGCCCGGTCGGGCGGGTCCTTCAGCGCGGTCCGCGAGGAGGTGGGTCGCCTCGCTGCTCCCGCGCCCGAGGTCGTCGCGCAGCTGGACCTGATGCGCTCGATGGCCGATGGGCTCGTCCGCGATGCTCGTGCCGGGAGCCCGGTCGCCCGGCCAGGACAGGGGGAGGGGCGATGAGCAAGGAGGCCGTCGTCATCGGTTCGGGCGCGGCAGGAAGCGCGGCCGCCTGGGAGCTCGCCCGTCAGGGGTGGGACGTCACGATCCTCGAGCGCGGGCGCAACCTCCGGCCCGGTCTCGGCACGGTCCCGAGCGGCGATCTCGGCACCCGCTACGGCAGCGACGAGATCAAGGGCACGCGCCAGTTCGGCTTCCCCGACCCGCTGCTCGAGCCCTACACCACCCGCACCCGGGCTGAGGCCGCCAAGGGCGTTGCCCGCTCGGCGCAGGGTGCGCTCGGCCAGCTCGGCGCCGCCGTGGGCGGGACGTCCCTGCACTACAACGCCAAGACACCGCGGTTCTGGAAGCAGGACTTCACCCAGCTCTCCGCCCTCGGCCCGGTCGAGGGGGCACAGGTGGCCGACTGGCCCATCGGCTACGACGACCTCGCGCCGTTCTACGACCTGGTGGAGTACCGCATCGGCGTCCAGGGCGACCGCCGGCGGATTCCTGCACGGACCCTGGAGCAGTCACCCCGGCGGCGCCCGTTCGTGATGCCGCCCAACCCGACCGGCCACGCTGCGAGCCTCGTGGCAGAGGGCGCGAGCCGGCTCGGCTTCGAGGCCTACCCCTACCCGGCCGCGGTGAACTCGAGGCCGTTCGACGGGCGGCCGGCCTGCAACTCCTGCGGCATGTGCTCGGGGTTCGGGTGCTCGATCAACGCCCGTGGTGACGCGCTCGTGTCGTGGCTCAACCCCGCGCTGCGCACCGGCCGGGTCCGGGTCGTCGACCGGGCGTACGTGCACCGGATCGAGACCACCCGCAACGGGCGGCGGGCCCGCGCCGTGCACTGGACCGACGTACGCGGTCGCCACCACCGCCTGCCCGTCGGCACCGTGGTTCTCGCGGGGAGCCCGATCAACACCGCACGGCTGCTCCTGCTCTCGGCCGACAGCGCCCACCCCCGCGGTCTCGGAAACCGCTCGGACCAGGTCGGCCGCAACATGATGTTCCACAACTTCACCCTCGCCGCCGCGCTCTACCCCGACGACATCAAGCCGTTGCGTGCACAGAGCACCACGCTCCAGATCGACGACCTCGTCGGCCCCTTCACCGGGCCGGAGGTCAGCGCGCTGGGCGTCCCCTACGTCGCCGGCGGGATCGTCCAGGTTGGCTCGGCGATCCCTCCGCTGGGCGCGGCGACGATGCTGGCGGGGATGGTCGGCTACGGCCACCGGCTCAAGCAGCTCATGAAGGCGGGCATCCTCCACGCGCGCACCGCGGGCTCGCAGCTGATCCACCAGGACCTGCCGCAGGCGGACAACCGGGTCGACCTCGACCCGAAGGTCCGTGACTTCCTCGGGTTCCCCGCCCCGCGGATTACCTACAGCCCGCACCAGCACGAGAAGGCAGCGGCCGTGTACCTCGGTGCACGGATGCAGGCGATCCACGAGCTCGCCCCCGGTGCGGCCGCCGCGGTGACCCTGCCGATGCCGCTGCTCAACGACGGGATCACCTACACCGCACACCTGGCCGGGACGGCGCGGATGGGCACCGACCCGCGCACCTCCGTCTGCGCACCCTCAGGTCGGCTCCATGACGTCGAGAACGTGTACGTCGCCGACGCGTCCACCTTCCCGACCTTCCCCGGCTTCAACCCCACGCTCACGATCATGGCCAACGCGCTGCGCATCGCCCGAGGCATCGCTGGCAGCTCCGGAAACGAGGAATGACGATGTGCCAGGACGACCTGACCACCGCTCACACGAGGCGGACGCTGCTGCGGGGTGCGGGCCTCGTGGGCCTGAGCGCCGTCGCGGCTCCCGCCATCGGGACCGGGCCTGCCGGCGCCGGGCCACGTCGCCCGCACCGCGTGCTCGTCTACTCCCGGACGGGTGGTTACCGGCACGCCTCGATCCCGGTCGGAGTCGCGACCGTCGAGCAGCTCGGCGAGGAGAACGGGTTCGCCGTGGAGGCGACGGAGGACCCGGCCGCGTTCACCGACCGCAACCTGCGGCGGTTCACGGCGGTGCTCTTCCTCAACACCACCGCGGAGGTGATGAGACCGGCCGGCCGCAAGGCGCTGAGACGGTTCGTGCTCTCGGGCGGGGGATGGGTCGGTGTCCACTCCGCCGCCGACACGGAGTACGACTGGCCCTTCTACTCCAGGCTTCTGGCGGGTGGCCGCTTCCTCGCGCACCCGCTCGAGCAGCCCGGCGTCGTCGTACGCGAGTCCTCTCGTCACATCTCCACGGCGCACCTGCCGCGGCGCTGGGAGATTCCCCTCGAGGAGTTCTACTCGTTCAAGGCCAACCCTCGCGGGCGGGCGAGGGTGCTGCTGAGCATCGACGAGACGACCTACAGCCAGGACCCGAACACCACGCACCTCCCCTCGCAGGAGTTCCCGGACGGCTACGAGCCGGTGTCGGGCGTGATGGGAGACCACCCGATGAGCTGGCAGCACCGCGTCGGCGACGGCCTGGCGTGGTACACCGCGCTCGGTCACGAGGTGAACCTGTACCTCGACCCGGCGTACCGCAAGCACCTGCTCGGCGGCATCCTCGTCGCCTCCCGGCACGGTCGCCGGAACCTGCCCTGACCAGGTCGGCCGGCGGTGGCTCCGGGCGGGCCGGCTGACCGCGGGAACCGCTCGGGCGCCCGACCCGCCGACCGCCGCCTCTTCTCGATCAAGCTCTCCGCCCGGCACCCTCCTCACCGTGGGCGACCGGTCCGGATGCCGGGCTGGACGTTGTGGGCTACCCCGTCGAGCGGGACCGGGTCGCCAGCCGGCCCTCGGCGAGGCGATCCAGGTCGACGTCGTCGAGCGTTGTGACGACGAGGTCTGCTCCCGCCGCCGTCAACAGGTCGGCATCGTCCGCCCGGGCCACGCCGAGCGCCGCCATGCCGCCTGCCTTGGCGGCCTCGACGCCCGCTGCGGCGTCCTCGACCACGAAGCACTCCCCGGGCGCGAGGCCCAGTGCCTCGCCGGCGGCTAGGAAGATCTCCGGGTCCGGCTTGCCTCGCGCGAAGTCGCGTCCCGAGAGGTCCGCCGCGAAGACCTCGCGCAGCCTGCGGTCCGAGGCGTCGACACGGATCTGCTCGAGCATCAGCCCGGCGTTCTTGGACGACGACGCCGCCGCGATTCGCAGCCCGCGGTCGGACACGGCGAGCACGAACCGCAGCGCGTCCTGGAAGGGCTCGAACTCGCCCGCCTGGATGAGCTCGACCACCCGCTCCTGCTTTCGCTCGGCGTAGTCCTCGGCCCTCGTGCCGTCGTCAGGCACCTCGAAGTGGTCGAGCACGGCCCGGGCCCCGCTCAGGCGCGGCTTGCCCGAAACGACGTCCTGGTAGACGCGCGACGTGAACCGGTCCGGGGCGTACTCGGAGCTCGAGCGGATGTCGCTCCAGCGCGTCTCCATCAGCTCCTGGAGCGTGTCGCGCCAGGCTCGCTCGTGGGGTGAGTCGACGAGCACGCCGTCCACGTCGAAGATGGCCCCTCGGAATCCCGCCGGCATGGGCCACACGCTACGGGTCGCCGACCCGTGACTCGAGGGTGAACTTGCACCGCTCACCCGCGGTGAGCTCGCGGACGTCGTCCCCGACGCCGATCCTGACGGGCTCGCTGAACCCCTCCGTCAGGGCCTCCACGGTGAGCTCGCTCCCTTCGATACCCACTCTGATCGGGGTTCCGTGGAACTGCATCAGGAGCGAGAGACCGTCAAGTCGGTCGCGCAGTCTGGGGTCGAAGAAGACGACGCCCTCGCGGACCTCCGTGCCGAGGTAGATCCGCTGGACGAGGTCGAGCGTCCCGGCCATCACGCCCGTGTGGATGCCCTCGGGGGTCGTGCCGCCCTGGATGTCGCCGACGTCGCTGTGCAGCGCGACCAGGAACCGCTCCCAGGAGCTGTCGGCGTCGATGCCCGCCAGGACGCCGGCATGGACGATGAGGCTCAGCGTCGAGCCGTGGGACGTCCGACTGTCGTAGTACTCGATCGTCTTGCCAATGACCTCGGGCGAGAGCTCGTACCCGAGCTGGGCGAAGAGCCGTTGCAGCTCGACGTCGGGGAACAGGTAGAAGAGCATGAGCGTGTCGGCCTGCTTGGCCGCCTTGTAGCGGTTGGGGTCGTCGCCCTCCGCCCGCAGGATCCGGTCGAGCCGCTGGATGTTGCGGTAACGGGTCCGCATGCCGTCCCAGTCGAGCTCCTCGAGGTCCTCGTAGCCCTCGAACTGGCTGATGACCCCGTCCGCGTGGAAGGGGACGAACATACGGCGGCTCATCTCCTGCCACGTGTGGATCTCCTCGTCGGTCAGGCCGATGCGCGTCCGCAGGGCCTCGCGGCGGCTCGACGGCAGGAGCTGCAGAACCCGCAGTGCTGTCTCGGCGATCCAGGCCGCCATGACGTTCGTGTAGGCGTTGTTGCGCAGGCCTCCCTCGCTGGCGCCCGGGTACTTCTCGTGGAACTCGTCCGGGCCCATCACCCCGTGGATCTCCCAGCGGTCGCGCTCGGGGTTGTAGTGCGCGATCGAGGCCCAAAAGCGTGCGATCTCCAGCATCATCTCGGCGCCGCAGTCGCGCAGGAAGTCGAACTCGTTCGTCGCGAGGTGGTAGTGCCAGACGGTGTAGAAGATCGCCGCGCCGACGTGGCGCTGGTTGTGGCTGAGGTCTGGCTCCCACTTCCCCGACAGCGGGTTGAGGTGGATGGTCTGGGTCTCCTCCTGGCCGTCGCTGCCGCTCTGCCACGGGTACATCGCCCCGCGGTAGCCGCTCAGTCGCGCCGCCTCCCGAGCCTCGCCGATCCGCCGGTAGCGGTACAGGAGCAGTGCGCGCGTGATCATCGGCAACCGGCAGTTGAGGAAGGGGTAGACGAAGAGCTCGTCCCAGAAGACGTGTCCGCGATACGCCTCGCCGTTGAGGCCCCGGGCGGGGACGCCGGCGTCGTGGTGGGCGGTCTGCCGCGAGCACACCTGCAGCAGATGTGAGGTGTGGAAGCGCAGGAGGAACTGGACGCGCCTTTCGCGCGGGAGCTCCACGTCGCAGACCTCCCACAGCTCGTCCCAGGCGCCCGCCTGGCCGTCGAGCGCCTCCTCGAAGGCGGGATACCGGGCCGCGCTTCTCACCGCTGCCTCCAGCGGCTCGCTGATGCCGCGGTCGCGTGAGGTGTAGAACGCGACGTTCTTCTCCACCCGGACGGTCGCGCCCTCGTTCAGCTCGAGCGCCAGCACCTGCTGGACGTAGTCCTCGGTCTGGTAGGTGGTGCGCGCGACCTCGAGCTCCTCGTCGCCGCGGAAGACGCGCGTGCGCGCGGCCTCGGCGATCTCGATGCGCGACTGGCGGGTGCGCGCCTTGAGCGCGATCACGTCGCTGCCCTCGATCCGTGGGCCCTGCGGGTCTAGGTGGCGGCCCTCGAGGTGGCGGTAGCGGGCGACGCCCTTGTTGACCACGCGACCGTCGAGCGCCGAGACGACCTCGACCCTGCCGGACCAGTTCAGCGGCGTGAGGTCCCAGGCGATCGCCGCCTGGTGCATGCGGTGCATGCTCACGAAGCGGCGGCTGCGCAGTGTGGTCTCCCGACCGACCCCATCGCGGAAACTCAGCTCGCGGGTCACCAGCGCGTTGCGGAAGTCGTACGCGTGCCGGTAGGCGAGAAGCTCGACGTCAGCGAGGCGGAAAGGCTCGTCCCCCTCGATGCGCAGCTTCAGCACGAGCCAGTTCGGGAGGTTGACGAGGTCCTCGTTGGGCACCGGATGGATGCCCATGACCGTCGTCCGCCTGTTGTAGATCCCGTGCGCGTAAGTGCCGGGGTAGTGCGTGCCGTCCGCGTCCTCCCACTCCGCGCAGCCCCGTGTGCAGAAGTAGCCGTTGCCAGTCGACGTGAGCGCTTCCCGCAGCCCCTCCTGGGCGGGCACGAACCCGTCGTACGCGAACTGGAAGTCGCTCGACGTTCCTCCCCGTGCAGGGCCCACGTCGCTGATGCTACCCCCGGGAGGACTGCCCCCTGGCCAGCTTGCGCACCTCCGTCGACAGCGCGGAGGAGAACGCGGCCGCCCTCATGCCAGGCTGCTGAGTCCCGGCCCCGGTGCGGCTCATCCTTGCCGTGTTGCCGTGACCAGCCACATCGCCGAGCCGAACTCGACGCCGCGCGGCGACTCGTGGGCCACCATGCGGGCGTGGAGGTCATCGAGGGCATGGCGGCGTCCCGCGTCGTCGAGCCCTTCGAGCATCCAGCCGGTCAGGCCGGCGACGAACCGGTGCGCCTCGTCGGCGGTGGGACCGAAGTACATCGGCTCGCGAAGGTCCTCGAACCGGGTCTCGGCGAAGCCCGCCGCGTCGAGGAGCTCGCGGACCCGGGGCGGCTGGGAGAGGGAGAAGGGGCCGGGCGCCTCTGGGGGCGGGACGGGCAGGTCTCGCCCCGCGGCCATGGCCCCGCCGATCTCTCGGAACCACTCGTTCTCCGAGACCGGCTGCCAGGCGACCATGGCCAGTCGACCGCCGGGACGGAGCGCACGACCGATGTTGGTGAACGCAGCGACGGGGTCGCCGAAGAACATCGTCCCGGTGCGGCTGATCGCGACGTCGAACGAGCGCTCCGGGAAGGGGTGCACCTGCGCGTCGGCCAGCTCGAAGGTGACGTTGCGCAGGCCGTCGTCCTCGGCGAGCCGGCGTGCGATCTGCAGCATCCTGCTGGACAGGTCCACTCCCAGCGCGTGCCCGGACGGGGCACGTCGGCCGGCGTCCCTGGTCGTCTGCCCGCTGCCACAGCCGATGTCGAGGACCCGGCTGTCGCGCTCGATGCCGGCCGACTCGAGGAGCCGATCGTGGTAGCCGGCGACGGCTTCGTCGAAGCGAACCGGGTGGGCCGCCCAGTAGTCCCCCTCGTCGCCGTCCCAGGCCCGTGCCTGCTCCACGTTGGACGGGTGCAGGTGGAGTGTCGTGCTGTCGCCCATGGTGGGGTCGCCTTCTCTCCGCTGCTATATCCTCCCAATGGGACTATCTCCGTGGTACGCCGAAAGGAGCCCCGTGTCAAGGGAAGCGAAGATGACGACGACGTCGTACGCCATCTTGAGCCTGCTCGCCGTTCGTTCATGGAGCACCTACGAGCTCACGCAGCAGATGGACCGGAGCCTCGGTCGGATCTGGCCTCGGGCGCAGAGCAAGCTCTACGAGGAGCCGAAGAAGCTCGTGGCCAACGGCTACGCGCGTGCCAAGGAGGAGCGGGTGGGGGAGCGGCCCCGGACCGTCTACAGCATCACGCCGAAGGGCCGTCGAGCGCTCGCGGTCTGGCTGGACGAGCCCAGCGTCGGGCCGGTGCTCGAGTCGGAGCAGCTGTTGAAGATCTTCTTCGCCGAGAACGGCACGAAGCAGGACGCGCTGGACACGCTTGCAGGTGCGCGGGCGTGGGCCGAGGAGCGCAACGTCGACAACCTCGCGGCCGGCCGGTCCTACCTCGCGGGCGTGGCGCCGTTCCAGGAGCGCGCGGCCCAGACGATGCTCGTGGGGCGGTTCATCACCGACTTCTACAAGCTCGTGGCCGACTGGTCGGAATGGGCCTCAGCCCTGGTGGAGCAGTGGCCCGACGACCCTGCGGCAGCGGACGCGGACCTGGAGGCTCTCCAGGACACCGTGCGGCGAGCGGAGTGGAGCGAGCTCGCAGAATGGACGAAAAGAAAGAAGCGCCCCCGGCAGGATTCGAACCTGCGGCCATCAGATTAGAAGTCTGCCGCTCTATCCAGCTGAGCTACGGGGGCGGGGGGTCGGACATACCATCGGGCTGAACATCGGGATTTATCTCCGTGCAGTTCTACCGTCCCGTGGCCTCCGGCCCGGTGCCCAGTATGCCGCACGTGTGCGCAACCGCCCCGAGGTGTGTCGACGCGCCGCTGTGCCGCAGTCGCATGGATGCGCCTTCGGGGTCCGGACACCCGAACACACCCCACCGCCGGTGCGGACCACGCTCCGCGCTGCTGGGTGACTGGCCTGCACGGACGCCTGCCGGCCCTCATCCTGGGCCGAACACACGAAGAAGTACGGCTGACCTGCGCGGGTTCTGGGGCCGCGACGGCTACCAGCTGGAGGGAGTGCGACTGGACCGAATCGACTTCTCGCGTGCGGACCTGACGGGCTGGCAATTTCTCGACGTCACTGTCCACGGGTGCGACTTCACAGGCGCGGACCTTCGTGACAGCAGATGGTTCGGGACGGCGGTGGAGTCCTCGACGTTCGACCGGGCCCGTCTCGAGGGTGCCGCGCTGTGCACGCGTTCTGACGAGTACCCGAGGCAGGAGAACTCCTGGGTCGGGTGCTCCTTCAATCGGGCCAAGCTGAAGATGACGGCGTTCATCGGCGGCCTGGTCCAGGACT
>DASSMS010000023.1:0-19566 GCA_035688575.1 Nocardioidaceae bacterium | reverse complement strand
GTGGCCGACGACCGGGTCGCTCGCCAGATCGCCGAGAAGCGTGAGGCGCGGGAGCGCGCGGCCATGCAGGCCAAGCGTCGTGTCCGCCGTACGCTCGAGGACTTCATGGCCTCCATGGAGAAGGGCGAGAGCCAGGAGCTCAACCTGATCCTGAAGGGCGACGTGTCCGGTTCGGTCGAGGCCCTCGAGGACTCGCTCGCCAAGATCGACGTCGGCGACGAGGTCAGCATCCGGGTCATCGACCGCGGTGTCGGTGCGATCACCGAGACCAACGTCGACCTGGCTGCCGCCTCCGACGCCATCATCATCGGCTTCAACGTCCGGCCCCAGGGCAAGGCGACGGAGATGGCCGAGAAGGAAGGCGTCGAGATCCGGTACTACTCGGTCATCTACCAGGCGATCGAGGAGATCGAGGCAGCGCTCAAGGGCATGCTCAAGCCGGAGTACGAAGAGGTCTCGCTCGGCCAGGCCGAGATCCGCGAGATCTTCCGCTCCAGCAAGATCGGCAACATCGGCGGTTGCATGGTCACCAAGGGCGTCATCCGCCGCAACGCCAAGGCGCGTCTGCTGCGTGACGGCAACGTGGTGGCCGACAACCTCGACCTGTCGTCGCTGCGCCGCGAGAAGGACGACGTGGCCGAGGTCCGCGAGGGCTTCGAGTGCGGTCTTGTCCTGCGTGGCTACAACGACATCAAGCAGGGCGACATCGTCGAGTCGTTCGAGATGCGGGAGATCCCGCGGGGCTGAGTCTGCGTGGGCCGGGCGTCCTTTGTGGCGCCCGGCCTGCGGCCCGAGGGACGGCGTGGCAGACCAGCCTCGCTCGTCGCCCGCGGCCGAGCAGACCCGGCCACACCTCGTCGGTCCGTCCTGTAGCCCGGCGGAGGGCGGCGCTCGCGCCGATCACACACCGCGGGTGCACCGCCCCCCGAGGGCGAACCTTGCGGGCGGCCCGACCGCGTCGGGCTCTGACTTCACCACTGCTTGATCCGCACCGCTGAACCACTGAACGAAATCAGGAGAACCACCCATGAGCTCGCCCCGCGTGCGCAAGGTCGCCGACCGTATCCAGGTGACCGTCGCCGAGATGCTCGAGCGGCGGATCAAGGACCCCCGTCTCGGGTTCGTCACCGTCACCGACGTCCGCGTCACCGGTGACACCCAGAACGCCACGATCTTCTACACGGTGATGGGCGAGGACGACGAGCTCGCGAGCACCGCCGCCGCCCTGGAGTCGGCCAAGGGCATCATCCGCTCCGAGGTCGGCAAGCAGCTCGGCATGCGCCACGTCCCGACGCTGGAGTTCATCCACGACGCACTGCCCGACACCGCCCGCCACCTCGACGAGCTGCTCGCCAAGGCTCGGGAGTCCGACGCACGGGTGGCCGAGGCCGCAGCCGGTGCGACCTACGCGGGCGAGGCGGACCCCTACCGCAAGTCTCACGAGCCGGACGAGCTCGAGGACGAGCTCGACGAGGAGTGAGCGCTCCCACGCCGCCCGGCCTGGTCGTGGTCGACAAGCCTGCGGGGATGACCTCCCATGACGTGGTGGCCCGCGTGCGGAGGCTCGCCGGGACCCGCAAGGTCGGGCACGCGGGCACCCTCGACCCGATGGCCACCGGGGTCCTCCTGCTCGGGGTGAACCGTGCCACCAGGCTGCTCGGCCACCTGATGCTGACCGAGAAGGCGTACGACGCGGTCGTCCGCCTCGGGGTGGCCACCACCACCGACGACGCGGAGGGCGAGGTCGTCGCCGAGGTGTCGGCGAGCGGGCTCGAGCAGGAGCGGATCCGTGAGGCCTTCTCGGCGCTCGTGGGTGACATCGAGCAGGTGCCCTCGTCGGTCTCGGCGATCAAGGTCGACGGCAAGCGGGCCTACGCGCGTGTCCGGGCGGGGGAGAGCGTCGAGCTGAAGGCCCGGCCCGTCACGGTGCACGCGATCGAGGTCGGCGCAGTCAGCCGCCACGGGGACGTGGTCGACGTCGAGGTGTCGGTCCGGTGCTCGAGCGGGACCTACATCCGAGCGCTCGCCCGCGACGTGGGCGCCGCGCTCGGCGTCGGTGGGCACCTGACCGCCCTCCGGCGTACCGCGGTGGGGCCGTTCACGCTCGAGGACGCGCACTCCCTAGAGGAGCTGGCCGAGGACCTCGTGGTGCTGCCCATCGCCGAGGTCGCCCGCCGGATCTTCCCCTCGTGCACGCTCGGCGCGGAGGACGCGGCGTCGGTGGCGGTGGGGCGCAGGCTCCGCCTCGACCTGGGCGCGATCGGCCCGGTCGCCGTGTTCGACGGCGCGGGTGAGTTCCTCGCCCTCTACGAGCAGCGTGGCGAGGCCGCCGCCCCGGTAGCGGTCTTCACCTCCTGATCGGAGCCGTCGACAGGCCCGGTCTGTCGCCGCGGCTGGTCCGGCGCCAGACTGTGAGGGTGATCTGCCATGCGAAGCCGGTCGCGGGAGGCCGGTGATGTCCGAGCGCACCTTGATCCTGCTGCGACACGCCAAGTCCGACTGGTCCGGCAACCATCCCGACATCGACCGGCCCCTGGCGCAGCGCGGTCGGCGACAGGCGCCGGAGACGGGCCGATGGCTGAACGCGAACATCGACAGGCTCGACCTGGCTGTCGTCTCGCCGGCTGTCCGAGCGCGTAGCACTTGGGAGCTCGTCTCGTCAGAGCTGGACGTCGCTCCGCCGACGCGAACCGACGTCCGCGTGTACGGCGCGACCGCCGGCGAGCTCCTCGCCGTCGTACGAGACCTCTCCGACGACGTCGAAACGGTGGCGCTGGTCGGCCACAACCCCGGGCTGGAGGACCTGGTCCACGGCCTGACGGACGAGCGGGTCCGCATGCCCACGTCGGCCCTGGCTTTGGTCGTGTGGTCGGGCTCCTGGTCGACGGCGGGCGAGTCCTTCGCGGAGCTCAGGGCGTCCGGCAGGCCCCCGACGGAGCGATCGCCGTCCTGAGGTCGGCCCCGTCGCGACCGGTCGGACGTGCCGGGGAGCGCGTCCGCAGCACGAGCAGGAGCCGCCTCCTGAGGTAGCGGCATCGTGCGGGTGTGGCAGCATTTCGACGTACTGCGTAACCCGTCCGCGAACAGGAGTTGTGGCCCCGTGCGAATCTGGCGCTCTCTCGACGCCGTCCCAGCCGACCTCGGCCGCACCGTCGTAACCATCGGCAACTTCGACGGGGTGCATCTCGGGCACCAGCACGTGATCCGCCGGGCGCGTGAGGTGGCCGAGGAGCTCGGCATCCCCGACGTGGTCGCGGTCACCTTCGACCCGCACCCGATCGCGGTGCTGCGTCCCGAGCACGCGCCACCGACCCTGACGACCGTGGAGACACGGGTCCGCCTGCTCGAGGAGGTCGGCGTCGACGACGTACTCGTCGTCCCGTTCAGCCGCGAGCTCGCCGACTGGTCCCCGGACCGGTTCATCGAGGAGATCATCGTCGGCACGCTCCACGCAAGGGCGGTCGTGGTGGGCGCGAACTTCCGGTTCGGCAGCCGTGCCGCCGGTGACGTCTCCACCCTGCGGGAGTCGGGGGAGCAGCACGACTTCGTGACCGTCGGCATCGCGCTCGACGGCGGGCCCCAGGTGTGGTCCTCCACCTATGTGCGCAACTGCCTCTCCGGCGGCGACGTCGAGGGTGCCGCGGAGGCGCTCGGGCGTCCGTTCACGGTGCGGGGAGAGGTGGTCCGCGGTGACGAGCGCGGTCGCGACCTCGGGTACCCGACCGCGAACGTTCCCACCTCCGGCATGGTCGCGGCACCGGCCGACGGCGTGTACGCCGGATGGCTGCGGCGGCTCGACGGGGACGACCACGGCCCGCTACCGGCGGCGATCAGCGTCGGCACCAACCCGACGTTCGAAGGAGACCGGGAGCGTCGTGTGGAGTCCTACGTGCTCGACCGCGACGACCTCGAGCTCTACGGCGCGGAGGTCGAGGTCTCCTTCGTCGCGCGGCTGCGGGGGATGAGGCGGTTCGACTCGGTGGAGCAGCTCGTCGAGACCATGGCCGACGACGTGCGTCGTGCCCGCGAGGTGCTCGGCGCTCCGGAGCCGGTGTGAGCGGCCGGCCGGACGCGGACTCGACGGTCGCGGCGGCGGAGACGTGGTTCGTCAAGCACGGGCTGCCCTACTTCGTCGACTCCGAACGTGAGGCTGCCCGGGCCGGCATGCGTCCCTCGCGGTTGTTCACGGTGCTCGGCGTCGCGGCGCTGCTCGGGCTCACCGCCGGGGTCCTCGTGGGGTTCCTGCTGGAGGACCCTTCGATCGGCGTGCCAACCGCAATGGTCACCGGGGGTGCCGTCGTGGCGACCTACGCGGCGACGACGCTGCGCATGACGGCGATGGCCCGCTGGGCGGTGGAGAGGACGTTCAAGAGCCTTCGGCTGCTGTTTCCCCTGGTGACGCGGGCACTGCCCCTGCTGCTGGTCTTCGTCATGTTCCTGTTCATCAACGCCGAGGTGTGGGAGGTCGGCGCGGCGCTCGACGGCGGCGTGCTCTGGGTGACCGTGATGCTGTTCGCGGGTCTGGCGGTGGGCTTCCTGCTGGCGCGTCTGCCCGAGGAGCTCGACGCGGTCGCCGATGAGGTCGACGGCGAGCGGCTGGTCACCCTGACGCGAGGGACGCCGCTGCAGGCTGCGGCGGTCCAGCTCGTGGAACGAGGGGGCGCCCCGCTCAGCCTGACCGAGGATGCGAGCGTCAGAGGCTTCCAGAAGGCCAACCTCATCGTGGTCCTGCTCTTCGCGCAGATCGTCCAGGTGTTCCTGCTCTCGCTGTCGGTCCTCGCCTTCTTCATCGTCTTCGGCACCGTGGCCATGAAAGACACCGTGGTCGAAGGCTGGGTCGGTCAGGAGCTCAACCACTGGCATGTCGGGTACCTGAACGCGGAGCTGGTGCAGGTCTCGGTCTTCCTCGCGGCCTTCTCCGGCATGTACTTCACCGTCGCCGCGATCACCGACGAGGTCTACCGCCAGCAGTTCTTCACCACCATCACGCGAGAGCTCGACCGTGCGATGGCGGCGCGGGCGGTCTACCACCACCTCAAGGCAGACGGTCTCGAGTCGGCCGAGCAGCCCTGACCGGGGCCCAGAACCGACCACGTGCGTCGTTTGGGCCTTTCGGCCCCGCCCACCCACCGAGGCCCGATCACAGTCAGACGGCCCCGGTGGGCGCCGGGGCCGTCTGCTCTGCGTGTTCCGGTCAGGCGTCGAGGTCCTGCTCGACCAGCGCGGCGATCTTGTCGAGCGCAGCCTGGTCCTCGCTGCTGACCTCGATCGTGTCACCCTTCTTGGAACCGAGCGTCATGATGAGCAGCGCCGAGCTGGCGTCCACCGGCTCGCCGCCGGGAACCGACAGGGTGACCTCGGTGTCGAGCTCGCCGGCGGCCTCGGAGATCACCGCTGCGGGTCGGGCGTGGAGACCGACGGCCGAGCCGACGGTGACGGACTTGGTGGGCA
The DNA here is from genome assembly GCA_035688575.1 of Nocardioidaceae bacterium. Classification (GTDB taxonomy): domain Bacteria; phylum Actinomycetota; class Actinomycetes; order Propionibacteriales; family Nocardioidaceae; genus Nocardioides_C. The sequence continues at coordinate 14,115 of DASSMS010000023.1, read as the reverse complement.
TGTGTTTCTCCTCGTGGAATCTCGTGGGACTGTCAGTCGATCAGACGATCGCGGCCTCGGCCACCTCGTCGAGCTCCTCGATCTCCTCCTTGCTCTCGGTGAAGGTCTTGAGCGCGATGACCAGACCTGCGGCGACCAGCACACCGGCGGCCAGGGCGATGAGGAACCAGAGCACCTGATCGACCGCGAAGAGGACGAAGATGCCGCCGTGGGGTGCACGCAGCGTCACTTCGGCGGCCATCGAGATGGCGCCGGTGACCGCGGACCCGACCATGATCGACGGGATCACGCGGATCGGGTCGGCCGCCGCGAACGGGATCGCGCCCTCGGTGATGAAGGAAGCGCCGAGGAGCCAGGCGGCCTTGCCGTTCTCGCGCTCGGGCTCGGTGAACAGCTTCGGTCGCACGGCCGTCGCCAGGGCGAGGGCCAGCGGCGGCACCATGCCGGCCAGCATCACCGCAGCCATGATCTTCAGCTCCGGCGGAGCACCGGTCGCCGTCGCGGCGGCGCCGAGGCCGGCGGTCGCGAACAGGTAGGCGGTCTTGTTGAGCGGGCCGCCCATGTCGAAGGCCATCATCAGGCCGAGGATCACGCCGAGCGCGATGCCGGCACCTCCCGCGCTCATGCTCTCGAGTCCGTTGGTCAGGGCGTCCATGAGAGCCTTCAGCGGCTTGCCCAGCACGATGATCATGATCGCGCCCGAGATCAGGGTGGCCAGCAAGGGGATCACGACGACGGGCATGAGACCGCGAGCCCAGCTCGGGACCTTCCACGAGGCGATCCAGTGCGTGATCAAACCGGCGAGCACACCGCCGATCATGCCGCCGATGAAGCCCGAGTCCAGCGTTCCGGCGAGCGCGCCCATGACGAAGCCGGGTGCGATACCGGGACGATCGGCGATCGCGAAGGAGATGTAGCCGGCCAGCGCCGGGACGAGGAAGCTGAAGGCGGTCACACCGATCGTGAAGAAGACTGCGCCGATGTAGGCGAAGAAGCTGTTGTCGAACAATGCGTGCTCGAGCCCATAGATCGAAGGGTCGGGCAGGTTGAACAACGTGTAGTTCGCGAGGATGTCCGCGGCGTTGTCGACCTCGGTGCCGTCGATCGTCGTCTTGTTGGCGATCTCGTAGCCGCCGAGCAGGAACGACAGGGCGATGAGCAGACCGCCGGCCGCGACGAACGGGATCATGTACGACACGCCCGTCATCAGGACGCGGCGGATGCGCAGACCCCAGGACTCGTCGCCGCCGCCGGTGTGAGCGTGGGCTCCGGCTCCGGCTCCGCCCCCGGCCCCCTCGACGCGCGGGGCGTCAGGGTCGTCGGCGCCCGCGAGCGCCTGGGCGATCATCCCGTCGGGGTCGTCGATCCCTCGCTTCACGCCTCCGGCGACGAAGGGCTTGCCCGCGAAGCGGCCACGGTCCTTCACCCCGAGGTCAGCGGCGAAGACCACCGCGTCTGCGGAGTCGATCGTGGTCTGCGGGAGCGGCTTGGATCCGGCCGACCCCTGGGTCTCGACGTCGATGTCGACGCCGGCCCGGGCGGCCGCGGCCTCGAGGGCCTCGGCGGCCATGTAGGTGTGGGCGATGCCCGTGGGGCAGGAGGTCACCGCGACGATGCGACGGCGAACCCCGGGTGCGGGTGTGGCGGGCGCGGGGGCGGCCGCCTCCGGCGACGCGGCCGGAGCGGCGGCGCCCGTCGGGACCTTCACGACGTCGCTGACGATGCGCACGACGTCCTCGGGCGTCTCGGCCGCGCGGAGCGAGTCTGTGAAGTCCTTCTTCACCAGCGACCGGGCGAGCTGGGTGAGCAGCTGGAGGTGGGTCGCGTCACCGCCGGCGGGCGCCGCGATGAGGAAGGTCAGGTCGGCCGGGCCGTCCTTGGCCCCGAAGTCGGTCGGGGGCGAGAGCCGCGCGAAGACCAGCGTCGGTACGTCGACGTGCTCGGTGCGGCAGTGGGGGATCGCGATGCCGCCGGGCATACCCGTCGCGGACGTCGCCTCGCGGGCGAGGACGTCCGCAGCGAGCCCTTCGGCGTTGCCTGTGCGGCCGGACTCGGCAACGACGGCTGCGAGGGCGCGGATCACTTCCTGCTTGTCGCTGCCGAGACCGACGTCGAGTCGGACCAGGTCGGGGGTGATCAGTTCGGACATTTCTCTCCTCAGTTTCCTGCGAGGGCGAGCTCACGGACGTCGACGAGCTCGGGGCTTATGTGGGTGGGCGTGGGGATCGTGGTGCCGGGCAACGCGGCGGCGGCGCTGCCGTAGGCGACGGCCAGACGGAGGCGCTCGGCGGGCGAGGCACCGCGAAGGTCGCCGAGCAGGTAGCCGAAGAGGCTCGAGTCACCCGCGCCGACGGTGCTGACCACGGTGGTCGGAGGGGGAGTCGCGGCCCAGGCCCCGTCGGCGGTGACGAGGACGGCGCCGTTGCCGCCCAGCGTGACGAGGACAGCGCCGACCCCCTGAGCGACGAGGGCGCGTGCCGCATGCGCCGCGGCCGCGGGGTCGGCCTCGACCTCGGTGGGGTCCTCTCCGGTCAGGGAGGCCAGCTCCTCCCCGTTGGGCTTCATCAGGTCGGGTGCGGCGCCTCCGGCCGCCACCTGCTCGGCCAGGGCAGACAGCGGTTCGCCCGAGGTGTCGACGGCGACCCGTGCAGCAGTGCCGGCAAGGTCACTGACCAGCTCGGCGTACCAGCCGGCCGGTGCCCCGGGAGGCAGGGAGCCGGCCAGGACCACCCACTGCGCGTGCTGCGCCCGCTGGTGCAGGGCCTGCTCGAGCCGGTCGAGGCCGGCCCTGTCGACAACGGCGCCGGGGGAGTTGATCTTGGTCGTCGTGCCGTCTGGCTCGGTGATCGTGAGGTTGATCCGGACCGGCCCGACCGGTCGTTCGGGCCGGCAGTCGATGCCGTCGCGGAGCAGCTCGAGGACGTAGGGGTCGTCCTTCTCCGCCGGCAGCACCGCGATCGTGGGTACGCCGGCCGCGACGGCGGCCCGCGAGATGTTCACGCCCTTGCCTCCGGCCTGGGAGGTGACGGACTCGGCCCGGAGGACCGCTCCGCGCTCGAGGCGTGAGGTCAGCCCGACGGTCCGGTCGATGCTCGGATTGGGGGTGAGGGTGACGATCATGCGACCACGACCTCGATCCCGTAGTCCTCGAAAGCCTTCCGGTCCGCCTCGGCGATGCCCGCGTCGGTGACGAGCACGTCGACGTCGCCGAGCCCGGCGAAGCGGACGGTGTGCTCGGCGCCGATCTTGGAGGAGTCGGCCAGCACCACGATCCGGCGGCCCGCCGCGACCATGGCTCGCTTGGCGGCCGCCTCGGAGTGGTCCGGGGTGCTCAGGCCGTGACCCAGGGAGAAGCCGTTGGTGCCGAGGAACACGACGTCGGGGCGCAGCACGGACAGAGCCGACACGGTGTCCTCACCCACGGCAGCCTGGGTGGTCCTGCGGACCCTCCCGGGAAGCAGATGCAGGTCGACACCGGGGGCGCCCGCGAGGCGCGCCGCGATCGGGACGGCGTTGGTCATGACGGTGAGCCGGAGGTCCCGGGGGAGGTGGGCGGCCAGCCTGGACGTCGTGGTGCCCGCGTCGAGCAGCACGCTTCCGCCGGCCCTGGGCAGCTGGTCGAGTGCTGCCTGCGCGATCCGCTCCTTCTCCTCCGCGCGAGCGAGGTCGCGGTCGGTGACCGCCGTCTCGAGCACGGTCAGCGCGTCCGCAGGGACCGCGCCCCCGTGGACCCTGCGCACGAGGCCGGACTTCTCGAGGGCGGACAGGTCTCGGCGGACCGTCTCGGTGGTCACCGTGTAGGCCTCGGCGAGTTCGTTGACCGAGAGTCGTCCCCGCTGGGTGATGAGCTCCGCCATAGCCTGGCGACGTTCTTCGGCGTACAAGCGGACTCCTGTGTTTGGGTTGGAATCAATCTTTGTATCTGTTGTTTTACGCCCGATCGTGTTGACTGTCAAGGGGTGGTCTGCCTTATCGTGGACGCATGAACCTTCGAGGCACCCCCGTTGTCCCCGGTGTGGCGTACGGACCGGTGGTTGTGGTCACCGCCCGGATCTCTCAGCACGCCATCGACGCGTTCGAGAGGCTGACTCTCGACGAGGAGGGGGCCATCGCCGCCTACGACGGCGCCGTCACCCTCGTCGCCGACCGGCTGGCCGGCCGCGCTGAGAAGGCGAGCGGCTCCGCGGCGGAGGTGCTGACGGCCAACGCCGGCATGGCGCGGGACAAGGGCCTGCGCTCCGCGGTGGTCAAACGGGTCAAGGCGGGGGACCCGCTGCTGACCGCGCTCCGTGGGGGTGTCGACCAGTTCGCCGACCTGTTCACCCAGATGGGCGGACTGATGGCCGAGCGTGTCACCGATCTGCGGGACATCGAGAAGCGGCTGACCGCGTCGCTCGTCGGCGAGGCCGACCCAGGGGTGCCGGAGACCGACGAACCCTCAGTGCTCGTCGCGGAGGACCTCGCTCCCGCCGACACCGCCGGGCTCGACGTCGAGCAGGTGCTCGCGCTCGTGACCGAGAAGGGCGGGCCGACCAGCCACACCGCGATCATCGCTCGTCAGCTGGGGATCCCGTGCGTGGTGGCGACCGAGGGGGTGACCAAGCTCGAGGCCGGCACCAAGGTCCTCGTCGACGGCGCCACGGGTGAGATCGAGGTGGCGCCGGACCACGACGACGCGACCTCCCGGGTGGATGCCGCAGCAGCCGCGAAGGCAGCCTTGGAGAGCTGGACCGGTCCCGCACGGACCGCCGACGGCACGCGGGTGAAGGTGCTCGCGAACGTCGCGGACGGCCAGTCGGCCCGCGCCGCCGCGGACGGGCCTGTGGACGGTGTCGGCCTGTTCCGCACCGAGCTTTGCTTCCTCAATCGCAAGGACGAGCCGAGCGTCGCCGAGCAGACCGAGATCTACGCCGAGGTGCTCTCGGCCTTCGGGCCCGAGCGCACCGTCGTGGTGAGGACGCTGGACGCCGGCTCCGACAAGCCGATCGCGTTCGCGACACTCGAGGGTGAGGAGAACCCCGCTCTCGGGGTCCGTGGGCTGCGACTGTCCTTCGGCAACCCGGGGCTCCTGGAGCGACAGCTCTACGCCATCGCGTCTGCCGCGCGGATGACCTCGACCAGCCCTTGGGTGATGGCGCCGATGGTGGCCACGGTGGCCGAGGCGGCGGACTTCGCCGAGCACGTCCGTTCACACGGGCTCAAGGCCGGCGTGATGGTCGAGATCCCGAGCGCGGCGCTTCAGGCGCACAAGATGCTCGAGCACGTGGACTTCCTGTCGATCGGCACGAACGACCTCACGCAGTACACGATGGCTGCCGACCGGATGGCGAGCGGCCTCGCGCACCTGACCGATGCCTGGCAGCCCGCGGTGCTGGCGCTCATCGCGATCAGTGCCGAGGCGGGCAAGCAGGCCGGCAAGCCGGTGGGGGTCTGCGGTGAGGCGGCGGCCGACCCGTCCCTGGCTGCAGCCATGGTCGGCATGGGCGTCACGTCCCTGTCCATGGCTTCGGCGGCGGTGCGCACCGTGGGAGCGCAGCTGGCAGCGGTCTCCATGGACGTGTGCGAGCACGCCGCCGAGGCTGCCCTCGCCGCCAGCGACCCGATGGCCGCGCGCGAAGCCGTCCGCAGAGTGCTCGGAGCCGCCTGATCTGCCGCCCGTTGCAGGCTCGCCTGCTGGGGCCGGGACGTTGCGCTGACCCCTGACTTCAAGTCCTTGGTGGGGTGCTCTCTGCAGCGCAGTGCTGCTCCGAGCCGGGGGGCCCGAGCCTGGGCAGCGAGACCTGGTGCCCGAGCCCCCGGTGGGCTACTCCCGGGTCGCCGGTACCTTCCCGGCAGTCTCGACGGCGGGGGTCGTCCCGGATTCCGCCGGAGTGACGGTGACCGGCACGCCGTTGAGTACGGCGTTGCCGCTGGCCACGTCGAGGACGGCGGGATCGGTCAGGTCGTTGATCGACGGCCCCGGGACCTGCGAGGCCCGCGACAGGCGTACCCCCTCGCGCTGGTGGCCGTAGCCGTGGGGCAGGCTCACCACACCACGCATGACGTCGTCGGTCGACTGCACCTCGGCGTGCACCGTGCCCACCCGGGAGGTGACCGCGACCGTCGTACCGTCGGGGATGCCGCGCTCGGCGAGGTCCTCCGGGTGCATCAGCAGATGGTGGCGCGCCCGGCCCTTCGTGAGCCGTTCGGTGTTGTGCATCCAGGAGTTGCAGTCGCGTTGGTGGCGCCGGCCGATGAGCAGGAGCTCCCCGTCCGCTGGTCCGACCGGCGCGGCGTCGAGCCGGGCGAGGTCGTCGAGGATCAGCGGCGGAGCGGCATGCACCCGCCGGTCCTTGGTCTTCAGGCGTCCCGGCAGCACCGACCGCAGGGGGCCGAGATCTACCCCTTCGGGCTGCCTGCGGAGCCTGCGAAGGGAGAGCCGTGCCTGGCCGGTCCTCAGCAGCAGGTCGATGGTCCGGGTGGGGGAGAGGCGCATCCTGGCCTCGAAGGCGAGCCGCTTCTTCAACGGCCGCTTGGCCCCGAGGCGCTTGGCAGTCCGGAGCGCGATCTCCCGGAAGATCTCCCAGTCGTGCCGGGCGTCCTCGTCCTTTGCGAAGACGGCGGGGGTGAACCGGGCGGTGTTGCGCACTGCGAGCACGTGGAACGCGAGGTCGTAGTGGTCCCGCTCGAGCGCGGTCGTGGGCGGCAGGATCACGTCGGCGTGGCGGGTGGTCTCGTTGACGTAGAGGTCGACGGCGGCCATGAAGTCGAGGCCGGCGAGCGCGTCGTCGAGGCGGGCGCCGTCGGGGGTCGAGAGCACGGGGTTGCCCGCGACGGTCAGAAACGCGCGGACCTGTCCGTCACCGGAGGTGAGGATCTCGTCGGCGAGGGTCGAGGTGGGCAGCTCGCCCCCGAACTCCGGCAGCTTCCGCACCCTGCTGCGCCACAGGTCCCGGTGCCCCTTGCCGATGAGTCCGCGTCCCACCGCATCGACGGCGGGGGAGGTGAGCATGACCCCGCCCTCACGGTCGAGGTTGCCGGCGACGATGTTGAGGCACTGGATCGCCCACTGGCAGACCGAGCCGAACTCCTGCGTCGAGACACCGAGCCGACCGTAGAGGGCGGCGGCCTCGGTCGTCACGAGGTCGCGGGCGAGGGAGCGGACCACCTCGGCCGGGAGCCCGCTCGCGGCCTCCGCACGCTCCGGGGTGAACGGCTCCACCGCGGCCGCCACGGCGTCGAGCCCGTCGACGTACTCCGGCGGGTCGGCCAGGCCCTCCGCGAAGACCGTGTGCAGCATGGCGAGCAGCACGAAGGCGTCGCTGCCGGGCCGGACGAAGTGGTGCTCGTCGGCCGCCTTGGCGGTCTCGGTACGACGGGGGTCGAGCACGACCATCCGGCCGCCCCGGCGGCGAAGCTCGCGTAGCCGTCCCGGGAAGTCCGGCACCGTCATCAGGCTGCCGTTGGAGGCCATCGGGTTGCCCCCGACGACGACGAACAGCTGCGTGCGGTCGATGTCGGGCACGGGGACGAGCAGCTGGTGGCCGTACATCAGGTGGGCGACGAGCTGGTGGGGCAGCTGGTCCACCGACGTGGCGCTGTAGGTGTTCTTGGTGCGGAAGGACTTCACCATCGCGGTGCCATGCGTCATCGCACCGAGGCTGTGCACGTTGGGGTTGCCGAGGTAGACCGCGAGCGCGTCACGGCCGTGCTCACGGACGGTGCTCGCGAGGTTGTCGGCGACGAGGTCGAAGGCCTCGTCCCAGCCGATCTCCTCCCAGACGTCCTCGCCGGCCGTCCCGCCCGGGACCCTCCTGACCGGGCGGCGGAGCCGGTCGGGATCCTCGCGGATGTCCTGCAACGCCAGCGCCTTCGGGCAGATGTGCCCTCGGGAGAGCGGGTCGTCCGGGTTGCCCCTGACCGAGGTGATGCGGGAATCCTCGAGGGTCAGGCGGAGGCCGCAGATGGCCTCGCAGAGGTTGCACACGCCGAGCCGGGTGACTTGCTTTGCCATGCCCCGATCCTGTCACGAGGGAGGCGTGTCGCGGTGCACAGTACTGCGCGACGCGTAGTACTGTGCTGCGCATGGATTCCACCCAGCTCCTCAAGGGAGTGCTCGACCTCGCGGTGCTCGCCGTGGTCGACGACGAGGACGGCTATGGCTACGACGTGCTGCGCCGCCTGAGAACCGCCGGTCTCGAAGGTGTCGGCGACGCATCGGTCTACGGCACCCTTCGTCGCCTGTACGCCGCGGGCGCCCTGACCTCCTACGTCGTCCCCTCCGACGAGGGGCCGCACCGCAAGTACTACGGGATCACCACCGCCGGCCGCTCCCAGCTCGAGCGGCAACGAGAGGACTGGCTGCAGTTCTCCCGGACCGTGACCCGCCTTCTCGACCGTTCGACCAAGACCCACCAGCAGGGAGCGCCCGCATGAACGAGCCCACGATCCGACTCGAGACCCGGCCGGAGGTGTCCGCCTTCGTCGAGAAGGTCCGCGCCCGTCTCTCTGACCTCAGTGACGAGGAGCGCGAGGAGCTCGTCGGCGGTCTCGAGGCCGACATCGACGAGCTGGTCTCCGACGGTGGCTCCGTCGCCGAGCTCGGTGACCCGCGTGCCTACGCCGACGAGCTGCGGGCCGCCGCCGGCGTCGAGCGGAGGACGAGCGACGAAGGCGGCGCCGGGGCGGGCGGTTTCCTGAGGGGACGGCGCTCGCGCCGGCGGGTCTCGGAGCGCGTGGACGTCCTGCTCGACGCCGGCCGGCGACGGTGGGACGAGCTGGTCGACGTGCCGGCGCTTCGCGCCACCTGGGAGCTGCTGGTCACGCTGCGGCCGGTCTGGTGGGTGCTGCGCGCCTGGGTGGCGATGCAGCTGCTCGACATCTCCACGCAGGGCGGCGACATGCCCACTCCGGTGCCGACCCTCGGTGGCCCGCTGGTGGGCTCGCTCATCTGGCTGGTGGCGATCGTGGTCAGCGTGCAGATCGGCCGGGACAGGATCTGGCCCGGGTCCGGAGAAGCGCGCAGGACCTCGGCGCGCGTGGTGCTCCTCGGCCTGAACACGTTCGCCGTCCTGATGATGCCGGTCGTCCTCGCCCAGTTCCCGGCCAGTGGCACGTGGGAGTACGACGACTACGTCGGCGTCTACGACCCCGAGCCGGGTCTGATGAACCAGGAGCAGTACGTCCGGAACGTCTACCCCTACGACTCCGAGGGGAACCCGCTGACAGGGGTCCAGCTGTTCGACCAGAACGGCAACCCCTTGGACGTCGCCACCTTCTCCGAGGACCTCGACGGTGACGGCCGCACGAGCGTCGCCTACCCCTGGCTCAACGGCGAGAGGCGGCTCTTCAACGTCTTCCCTCTGCCCGAGCGTGAGCAGCCGGCCTGGCGGACCGAGACGTTCCCCGACGCCTGGACCTCGGCGAACCCGCCCGCGCTCCCGACACCTCCGCTGGCCGTCGTACCGCCGGCGGTCCTGCCCTTGGCGGAGACCGACGCCGATGCTGCCGAGGGCACCGAGGGGGAGGCCGAGGGGAGCGGTGACCCGTCGACGGGGACTCGTGACGCCGACGAGCCGACCGGCGAGCGAGCCGGCGCTCAGCGTGATTCGGAGAAACGCGAGGGCCGCTGATAGTCTTGAGCGGTTGTCCCCGGCGTAATGCCAGGGGCTGCCTCGCCGTCAGAACGGCCGCGGATCGAGAGTGCCCGGGTGAACAGGCCCCGGCGCGCCGCGCAACGAGAAGAACTGAAGGGAAGTCGCGTGTCCAAGGGTACCGACGCGGAGACCAAGAAGAAGATCATCGCCGAGTACGGCACGTCCGAGGGCGACACCGGCTCTCCGGAGGTCCAGGTGGCACTGCTCAGCCACCGCATCGCTCACCTGACCGAGCACCTGAAGGAGCACAAGCACGACCACCACAGCCGTCGTGGTCTGCTGCTCCTCGTGGGTCAGCGTCGTCGCCTTCTGAACTACATGCAGAAGGAAGACATCAACCGTTACCGCTCGATCGTGGAACGGCTCGGTCTGCGGCGTTGATGGCAGACAGGTCTTGAGCAGGAGCGACCCCCAGCGTGCCCGGTCGGCAACGCCGGGAGGTCGCTCCTGCTGCATCATCGGGAAGTAGTCCGACTAGGCTCGGACACGACCCGCACAACTGAACACACACCATTCACAGGAGCGACCGCGGACGTCCGGCCCGGTCCTCGGTAGTGGCCTTCGGGACGACCTCGCACCGCGAGCGCACCCCGCGGGCCTCGATCGAAGACCGGCCCTCTGAGCCAGCGGAGCCGTGCGCACCACGTGGCATCAGATGCTTTATGGGCGCCCTCGCGTGATCGCTCCGCGAGAGAGAAAGGGGTATCCCATGGAGGAACCCACCATCTCGGCGGTCGAGACCGTCATCGACAACGGCAAGTTCGGCAGCCGCACCGTCAAGTTCGAGACCGGCCTCCTGGCACGTCAGGCCGCGGGCTCCGTCACCGCGTACCTCGACGACGAGACGATGCTGCTTTCGGCCACCACGGCCGGGAAGCACCCGAAGGAGCACTTCGACTTCTTCCCCCTCACGATCGACGTCGAGGAGAGGATGTACGCCGCGGGCCGCATCCCCGGCTCGTTCTTCCGTCGTGAGGGCCGTCCCTCCGAGGACGCCATCCTCACCTGCCGCCTGATCGACCGGCCGCTGCGCCCGACCTTCAAGGGCGGTCTGCGCAACGAGGTCCAGGTCGTCATCACCGTGATGGCGCTCGAGCCGGACACGCCGTACGACGTGCTCGCCATCAACGCCGCCTCGATGTCCACCCAGCTCTCGGGCCTTCCGTTCTCCGGCCCGATCGGTGGCGTCCGGGTCGCGCTCATCGACGGCCAGTGGGTCGCCTTCCCGACGCACAGCCAGCTCGAGGACGCCGTCTTCGACATGGTGGTCGCGGGTCGCGTCACCGAGACCGGCGACGTCGCGATCATGATGGTCGAGGCCGAGTCGACCGAGTCGACCTGGGACCTCGTCCGGTCGGGCAAGCAGGCGCCGACCGAGGAGGTCGTCGCCGGTGGCCTCGACGCCGCCAAGCCGTTCATCAAGCAGCTCGTCGACGCACAGGTCGAGCTCGCCAAGCAGGCGGCCAAGCCGGTCGTGGACTTCCCGATCTTCCTCGACTACGAGGACGACGCCTACGCCGCGGTCGAGAAGGCCGCGGCCGAGAAGCTCGCCGAGGCGCTGACCATCTCGGGCAAGCAGGAGCGCGAGTCCAAGATGGACGAGGTCAAGGCCGCCGTCCTCGAGCAGGTCGCGCCCGACTTCGAGGGCCGCGAGAAGGAGCTCGGAGCCGCGTTCCGCTCGCTGACCAAGAAGCTCGTCCGGGAGCGTGTGCTCCGCGACAAGGTCCGCATCGACGGCCGCGGGCTCGCCGACATCCGGCCGCTGTCGGCCGAGGTCGGTGTCATCCCGCGCGTGCACGGCTCGGCGCTGTTCGAGCGTGGCGAGACCCAGATCCTCGGTGTCACCACCCTCAACATGCTGACGCTCGAGCAGAAGCTCGACACGCTCTCCCCGGAGACGACGCGTCGCTACATGCACAACTACAACTTCCCGCCGTACTCCACCGGTGAGACCGGCCGCGTCGGCTCGCCGAAGCGCCGCGAGATCGGCCACGGTGCGCTCGCCGGGCGTGCGCTCATGCCAGTGCTGCCAACGCGCGAGGAGTTCCCCTACGCGATCCGTCAGGTCTCCGAGGCCCTCGGGTCCAACGGCTCGACCTCGATGGGCTCGGTCTGCGCCTCGACCCTCTCGCTGCTCCAGGCGGGCGTGCCGCTGCGCGCGCCTGTCGCGGGCATCGCGATGGGCCTGATCTCCGGCGAGGTCGAGGGCAAGACGGAGTTCGTCACGCTGACCGACATCCTCGGTGCCGAGGACGCGTTCGGCGACATGGACTTCAAGGTCGCCGGCACGCGGGACTTCGTCACCGCGCTCCAGCTCGACACCAAGCTCGACGGCATCCCGGCCGACGTGCTCGCCGGTGCGCTGACCCAGGCCCGTGACGCCCGGATGGCGATCCTCGACGTGATGGCCGAGGCCATCGCGGAGCCCGAGGAGATGTCGCTCCACGCGCCGCGGATCATCACGGTCAAGGTGCCCGTCGACAAGATCGGCGAGGTGATCGGCCCCAAGGGCAAGGTCATCAACCAGATCCAGGACGACACCGGTGCCCAGATCAGCATCGAGGACGACGGCACGATCTACATCGGTGCCACCAACGGCGAGTCCGCGGAGGCGGCCCGCTCGATCATCAACGGCATCGCGAACCCGCAGATGCCCGAGGTCGGCGAGCGTTACCTCGGCACGGTCGTGAAGACGACGAACTTCGGTGCGTTCGTCTCGCTGCTCCCGGGCAAGGACGGCCTGCTGCACATCAGCAAGCTGCGCTCCCTCGCCGGCGGTAAGCGCGTCGAAGCCGTCGAGGACGTCGTCTCGGTCGGCCAGAAGGTCCAGGTCGAGATCGCCGAGATCGACGACCGCGGCAAGCTGTCGCTGATCCCGGTCGTCGAGGAGTCCGGCGAGGGCGAGTCCTCGAAGGACGCAGCCGGTTCCGACGACGGCGAGCAGTGACGACTCCGTTCACCGCTTCCGAGCAGAAACCGGGTACGACGCGCACCCTCCTGGTCGAGAAGGACCCCGGCGGATCTGTGGTCTCACAGGTCCGCCGGACCGTCCTTCCCGGCGGGCTGCGGGTCGTCACCGAGACCATGCCCGGCGTCCGGTCCGCCACCGTTGGTGCGTGGATCGGCGTCGGGTCGCGTGACGAGTCGCCCGCGCTCCACGGCGCCTCGCACTTCCTCGAGCACGTGCTGTTCAAGGGCACACCCACGCGGTCGGCGATGGACATCTCGATCGCCCTCGACACGGTGGGCGGCGAGTTCAACGCCTTCACCGCGAAGGAGTACACCTGCTTCCACGCGCGGGTGCTCGACCAGGACCTGCCGCTCGCGGTCGACGTGCTCGGCGACATGGTCACCTCCTCGCTGGTCACGGCGGAGGACGTCGAGGCCGAGCGCGAGGTGATCCTCGACGAGATCGCCATGCACGACGACGACCCCGACGACGTGGTGCACAACCTCTACGCCGAGAAGGCGTGGAGCGGCACGCCACTCGGACGGCCGATCGCGGGCACGGTCTCCTCGATCGAGTCGCTGACCCGTGCGCAGATCCTGCGCTACTACCGCACCCGGTACCGCCCCGAGAACATCGTGGTCGCGGCGGCCGGCAACGTCGACCACGCCACCGTCGTACGTCTGGTGCGCAGGGCGTTCGGAAGGGCCGACTTCCTCGCCGACACCTCGGTGCGCCCGCAGCCTCCCCGTCGGGCCGAACGCCACAAGAAGACTTCCGCCGGCGAGATCACGCTGTCGCGGCCCTTCGAGCAGGCCAACATCGTGCTCGGCGTGAACGGCCTGGTTCGCACCGACGACCGCCGCTACGCCCTGGGGGCGCTCAACGCGGTCCTCGGGGGTGGCACGTCCTCACGGCTGTTCCAGGAGGTCCGGGAGCGCAGGGGACTGGCCTACTCGGTCTACTCGTTCGCCTCCCACTACACCGACACCGGCATGTTCGGTGTCGGGGTCGGGTGCATCCCGAACCGGATGCAGGACGTGCTCGACGTGGTCCGCACCGAGATGGGGCTCCTGGCCGCGCGCGGCATCGGCGCGGAGGAGCTCGAGCGGGGCAAGGGGCAGCTGCGGGGCGGCCTCGTGCTCAGCATGGAGGAGTCCGGCACGCGCATGTCCCGCATCGCCAAGGCCGAGCTGCTGTACGACGAGCTTCCCGGCATCGACGAGGTGATCCGGCGGATCGACGCAGTCACCGTCGAGGACGTCCAGATCCTCGCCAAGGAGCTCTTCGACCAGCCCGAGACGCTCGCCGTGGTGGGCCCCTAGATAGGTTGGGTCCGTGACGTCGAAGATGAAGGTGGGCGTGCTCGGCGCCCGGGGCAAGGTCGGCACGGAGGTCTGTCGGGCGGTCGAGGCGGCCGACGACATGGAGCTGGTCGCGGCGATCGACGCAGACGACCCGATCGACGAGCTGGTCTCCTCCGGGGCGCAGGCGGTCGTCGACTTCACCCACCCCGACGTGGTGATGGACAAC
>DASSMS010000187.1:0-44522 GCA_035688575.1 Nocardioidaceae bacterium | reverse complement strand
CCGTCGAGCTGGGCGTCGTCGGCGTAGTAGACGCTCGCCTGGAACTGCATCCACATCGCGCCGACGCCGAGCTGCACCCAGCGCGGGTCGCTGGCGCACTTGCGCGGGAAGCTCAGCGTCGTGACGTTCTTGTCGTAGTTGATCTTGTGCGTCACGTCGCAGTCGACGGGGTTGCCGTTCGGACGGGTCATCCCCGCATCGCCGCGCCACATCCCCGGCGCCGCGAAGACCGTGACGTCACGACGGACACCCTCGTTCGTCACGAGGCGGACGACGTCGCCGCGACCGTCGCCGGCCTTCCGGAGGTCGACGTACTTGATCCGCACCGAGATGCGGCGGTCGCTGTGGCGCATCACCGTGCGGACGATGTCGCCGTTGGCCACCTCTCCCTGGCCGGTGGGCTCGTCGGTCTCCATGTCGCGTGCCTGCACGTCGCCGCGCGCGTCGCGGACGGTCAGGCTCTCGGCGGCGGCGGTGCCGGCGGTCGTGAAGGTGAGGCCGGCGGCGAGAGCCAGCGTGAGGGCGGTTCGCCCAAGCGAGAGCGTCATCTGGTCTTCCTAGGGGGTGATGTGCGAAACAAGTGCGCGAAAGCATAGGTTGCGGGGCGTCTGTTCGGGAGAGGTTGGGGCCAAGCGAGGTCAAACCGTGACGAAGCGGCGCGTCGCGAAGGCGCAGTGACGTTCCTTGCCCTCGAATCGGTCGAAAACCACCCGGTAGGCCGAGCGCGCCGGGGTAAAGTTGTCGACTTGGTTTTTCCGGCGACGGGAAAGCGCACCAGACGTCGAGGAACGGTTGAGTCAACTTGTCCGCAGAGATCGCTGAGCAGGAGATCGCTCACGAGCAGGAGTTCGTCGACCGCGTCTACCTCCAGCTCGAGCAGTCCGCGAAGAACGCCGAGGCGCTCGCCAAGGAGGGCTACGGCCGCGGTCGGCTCGGTCACGAGGGCGGCCTGGTCGAGCGCGACGCCATGGTCTTCCAGGCCGCCAAGCGTCTCGCGACCCTGAACGCCGCCCACGAGGGACTGGTCTTCGGGCGCATCGACCTGCAGCCGGCCGACGAGGAGCCTCGCTACATCGGTCGGATCGGCCTGCGCGACGAGAACCGCGACTCCCTCCTCATCGACTGGCGTGCGCCGGCGGCGGCGGTGTTCTACCAGGCGACCGCCGCGGACCCGCGAGGGGTCGTACGACGCCGGGTGCTGCGGTGCGTCGGCCAGAAGGTCGTTGCCATCGAGGACGACCTCCTCGACGCCGAGGCCGACACCGACCTGCCGATCGTCGGCGAGGGCGCGCTGATCGCCCAGCTGTCCCGCGCGCGCGACCGCTCGATGCACTCGATCGTCGCCACCATCCAGGCGGAGCAGGACGAGGCGATCCGAGCGCCGGGCAAGGGCGTCGTCCTCATCACCGGTGGTCCCGGCACGGGCAAGACCGTGGTCGCGCTGCACCGGGCGGCGTACCTCCTCTACAGCGACCGCCGGCGCTACGAGAGCGGCGGCGTGCTCATCGTGGGGCCGTCCGGTGTCTTCATGCGCTACATCGAGCGCGTGCTTCCCTCGCTCGGCGAGACCGCGGTGGCCCTGCGCTCCCTCGGTGAGGTGGTCGACGGCGTGAAGGGCGTGCGCCACGACGACCCGGCGGTTGCGGACGTGAAGGGCGCCGCCCGGATGGCGGAGGTGATGCGCCGGGCAGCGAGGCAGGCAGTGCCCGGAGCGCCATGCGAGTTCCGGGCCTTCTACCGCGACGAGAACATCCAGCTGACCTCGCGCGACCTCTCCGCGCTGCGTCGGCAGCTGCTGTCGCAGGGCAGGCGCAACCGGCAGCTTCCCCGGGTCGCGAACGCCGTGCTCGACCTCATGTGGCGCCAGGTCCGCGGCGAGCGCGGACGTGACCGCGGGCGCGAGGACTTCAACGACGAGATGCTCGGCAGGGGGGCGT
The DNA here is from genome assembly GCA_035688575.1 of Nocardioidaceae bacterium. Taxonomy (GTDB): domain Bacteria; phylum Actinomycetota; class Actinomycetes; order Propionibacteriales; family Nocardioidaceae; genus Nocardioides_C. The sequence continues at coordinate 42,585 of DASSMS010000187.1, read as the reverse complement.
TCCTCGACTTCGTCCTGGCGTGGTGGCCGCCGCTCGACGCCACCGAGGTGCTGCGCTGGCTCGCGGACCCGGAGTTCCTCGCGCGCGTCGGCGAGGGCGTGCTGGCACAGGAGGACATGGCCCTGCTGACCAAGTCCTGGGCGCACGACGCCTCCGCCGCAGGCAGGAGGGGGCCGGACTGGTCCGTCGAGGACGTGCCCCTCCTCGACGAGCTGCGCTACCAGCTCGGCGACGTCCCCGAAAGGCACGACCAGGAGGAGGACCCGCTCGCCCACCTCGTGGACGAGCACACCCGCGAGGTCACGACGATCGCCGACCGCGACTACGCGACAGGGCCTCGGACCTCGACCCGGATCGAGGACGACGCCTACGCCCACATCCTCGTCGACGAGGCCCAGGACCTCTCGCCGATGCAGTGGCGGATGGTCGGTCGCCGGGGCCGTACCGCGAGCTGGACGGTCGTCGGGGACCCGGCGCAGTCGTCGTGGCCGGTGCCGGACGAGGCCGCTCGGGCGCGCGACGAGGCGTTCCGCGACAAGCCGCGTCACGAGTTCCACCTGTCGACGAACTACCGCAACAGCAAGGAGATCTACGACTTCGCCGCGGCCTACGCGGACCGGGTGGGGCTCGACGCCGACCTGCCCAACGCGGTCCGTTCCACCGGCATCGCGCCGGAGGAGCGAGGGGCCGAGGATCTCGAGGCGGGTGTGCGCTCCGCGGTCGCCGAGCTGGCCGAGCAGGTGGAGGGCACGGTCGGGATCGTCGTCCCGGTCGCCCGTCGTACCTCCGTGCAGGCGTGGCTCGACTCGTGGGACGAGCTCGGCAAGGACCGGTTCGGTGGGGCGGACGCCCGGATCGCGGTGCTGACCGGCCTGGACACGAAGGGCCTTGAGTTCGACGGGATCGTCGTGGTCGAGCCGGCCGAGATCGAGGCGGAGTCGCAGACCGGACGGGCGACGCTCTACGTGGTGCTCACGCGCGCGACGCAGCGGATGGTGACCGTCTCCGGCTGAGCTGCCCGGCAACCTCACCCGCAGGGGTCATGGACGGCGTCCTGGAAACATGCGTTCACTGGAGTCACACGGCGATCGGGCGCCGCCCGTCGAGGGGAGGCACGATGCCGCTCTACCTGTCGAGGTCCGGCCGCTCGCCGGACACCTGGGCGTGACCAGCCACATGGCAGGCGTCGTGCTGCGCGTCCGGCTCATCAGCGGTGACCAGCTGGATGTCGCCTACGACGAGCCCGGCGCCGCCAGTCAGGACGAGGTCGTCGAGCACGTCGTCGCAACGCTTGCCGACGATGCCGGGGTGCTCCGCTGCAGACACGGTGACCGGCTCATGCTCCTGTGCTCACGAGGCGTCGCCGCCGTAGAGGTGGGCCCGCGAGGCGCAGTCCTGTAACGAGTTCCTCAGCCAGGTTGCCACCCGGGGCCGCAGACTGCCAGGTGGTAGTCCTGCAGTGCCTCGGCCGGCTCCGGCAGCGGCACTATCTGGTCGGTGAGCCCGGCGGCGGTCCGCACCCGGATCTGGACCACCCGGACGTCCGAGGGGTAGGTGCCGCAGTCCGGCGGAGCCAGGAAGGACACCACGCCCCAGCTCCGCGGCGCGATCGCGGTGGGGACGGTCGAGGTCAGCTTCGCGGCCCAGCCGGGGAGGGCGACCACGGTGGTGGTGATCTGCTCGTGGCCGGCGTTGAACAGCGAGACCCTGAAGCCCCGGTTGTCGAGCGGGCCGTTGAACTTCGTGATGGCGCCGGCCGCGACCTGCGGCTCGAACGCCGGGGTCCTCTTCGACGAGGTCGCTTCGGGGGATGCCTCCGTCCGGTTGCCGGCGTAGAAGCCGGCGGCGAGGCCCACGGCGAGGCATGCGACCGCCACGGCCAGGACCAAGACAGGAGGACGCCGCGCCGGCTCGTCGCCGCCGTAGGAGAGCACGTCGTGACCCCGGTCGAAGGGGTCGCTCATCGTCACCCCTTCAGGCTAGGAGCGCCGAGGGCATCCGAGGATCCCCGAAAATGCCTATCTTCGCCCCGGGTCCAGAGGTGAAGATCCGCCGGTCCGGGTCGTGGGCGCGATGTAGCGTTGCTGCACCATGAGCACACCCACCTCCACCCCGGCAGCACAGGCGCTCGACGCACTGGTGCGGCACGAGGCGTGGGCCGCGATCCGGCTGCGTGACTCGAGCACGGTCACTCTGGTCGGCGGCACGCGCGGTGAGGTGGAGAGCCTCATGGACGTCCCGCTCGAGGAGGGCCCGGCACCTTCCGGCAGGCGGTTCGACCGCCTTCTCGCGATCCCCTTCCGCCAGGTCGCCGAACGAGGCTTCGAGGTCCACGATGACGGCGCCCCGCTGACCGTCGTACACCTCCAGTCCGAAGTCGAGGTCCCGCTCTCCGAGATCCTGACCGCCCTTCCCGACGAGCCGGTGGACTTCGAGGACCGCGGTGGCTTCGACTCCTCCGACGACGAGTACGGCGCCGTGGTGGACCGGATCATCGAGGAGGAGATCGGCAACGGCGAGGGCGCGAACCTCGTCGTGGGCCGGCACTACCGCGCCCGGCTGCGCGACTGGGACGCCCGCAAGGCGCTGACCGTCTTCCGTCGGCTGCTGGAGAAGGAGCGGGGGGCCTACTGGACCTACTGCTTCTTCACCGGCGAGCGGTTCCTGATCGGCGCCAGCCCGGAGCGGCACGTCAGCGTCCAGGGCGGCGACGTCCGGATGAACCCGATCAGCGGCACCTTCCGGCTCAAGGGTCATGACGACCCCGCCGAGCGCAAGCATGCGCTGCTGGAGTTCCTCGCCGACGAGAAGGAGATCTACGAGCTCTTCATGGTCGTCGACGAGGAGCTGAAGATGATGTGCGACGTGTGCAGCGAGGGGGGCCAGGTGCTCGGACCGTTCCTCAAGCCGATGACGCACCTCGTGCACACCGAGTACCTCCTCGCGGGTCGCACCGGCCATGACGTGAGGGAGGTCCTGCGCGACACGATGTACGCCGCCACAGTCACCGGCTCGCCAGTCGAGAACGCCTGCCGCCTCATCAAGCAGTACGAGTCCGAGGGCCGCGGCTACTACGGCGCCGCCCTGGCCCTCCTAGGCCGGGACTCCGAGGGGCGCCCCACCGCGGACTCCCCGATCGTGATCCGCACCGCCGACGTCTCCCCGGACGGCCGGCTCAAGGTCACCGCCGGGGCCACGCTCGTGCGTGACTCCGTGGGGTCCTACGAGGTCGCCGAGACGCACGCGAAGGCCGGCGGCATCCTCACCGCCTTCGGTCTGGTGCCCGGACCCGGCGCCGCGCCCGACGGCATCGCCGAGCTGACCAAGGACGAGGACGTCCTGATCGCGCTGAACTCCCGCAACCAGCGGCTGAGCAAGTTCTGGCTCACCGACCAGGGCGGGTCGCCGCCGGCGCCCGAGCTGAAGGGCAGGACCGCGGTCATCCTCGACGGCGAGGACGACTTCGTGAACATGCTGCGCCACGTCCTCGGCGTGATGGGCATGACCTCGACCGTCGTGCGCCACGAGGACTACCGGCCCGGCTCGCTCGACGGCCACGACCTCGTCATCGTCGGTCCGGGGCCGGGCGACCCGCGGGAGGCCGACCACCCGAAGATCGTCGCCTTCCGGGAGGCCGTCGACCACCTCCTTGCGTCCGGGCAGCCGTTCCTCTCGGTGTGCCTGGGCCACCAGGTGCTCTGCAGCCGTCTCGGCATCCCGATCGTCTACAAGGACATCGTCTTCCAGGGCACGCAGTCGCGGGTGTCGGTCCAGGGCCGTGAGGAGAACGTCGGCTTCTACAACACCTTCGTCGGCCGGCTCGGGGCCGACGGAGCGCCCGAGGGGGTGGAGGTGACCTCGGACCCCGGGAACGGCGACATCCACATGGTCGCCGGGCCGCACTTCCGGGGCGTGCAGTTCCACGCCGAGTCGATCCTCACCGAGCACGGCTACGAGCTCATCCACGACCTCGTGCTCGACCTGCTCACATGAGCCTCCGGGTCGTGGTGGTCGACCATCACGACTCCTACACCTACAACCTCGTGCACCTCGTGGCCGCGGTCACCGGTGTCCTGCCCGAGGTGGTCGAGCACGACGAGGTCGGCGCGGACGCCCTGCTGGGCAAGGGGTACACCCACATCCTGCTCTCGCCCGGTCCGGGCAGCCCGGACGACGAGCGGGACTTCTCGGTCGGCCGGTCGGTCCTCCTCGAGGCGCGGGTGCCGGTGCTGGGCGTGTGCCTCGGCATGCAGGGGCTGGTCAGCGTGTACGGCGGCCGGGTCGGCCAGATCGCGCCGGCCCATGGTGAGGTGGCGGTCGTGACCCACGACGGGACCGGGATCTTCGAGGGGGTGCCGTCCCCGTTCGAGGCCGTGCGCTACCACTCGCTCGCGGCGGTCGCCCTGCCCGACGTACTCACCGCCACCGCGTGGTGCGACACCGACGCGGGCCCGGTCGTGATGGGGGTCGCCCACCGCGAGCGTCCCTTGTGGGGCGTGCAGTTCCACCCCGAGTCGATCCTCACCGAGCACGGCGAGGCGATGCTGCGCAACTTCCTGGAGCTGCGATGACCTGGGCCGACCCGGTCGCGGCGTTCCGCGACATCGCCGCGGGGCACGAGCGGATGTTCTGGCTCGACGGCGGCGGCTCCCGCGACTGGTCGGGTCGCCGCTCGATCCTCGGCTGGCTGGAGGACGACGACGTCTCGCTCACCTACGACGCCGCGCGCCGCGAGGTGTGGGAGGTCCGCGGGGCTGACCGGAGGCTGGTCGGCGACGACATCTTCACGGTCCTCGCCGAGGAGGTCGAGCGGGACGGGGGTGACCCGGAGGTCAGCTGGGTCGGCTGGTTCGGCTACGCCTGCCGGCCCGACCTCCCCGCGCTCACGGGCGGCGGGGTCCCGGACGCCGCGTGGATGCGCTCCCAACGTCGGCTGGTCTTCGACCACGAGCCTCCCCCCACCGGTCGTGGGGGTGAGCCCGCGCCTCAGCGCGCGCCGGCACCCACGACGGGTGGGAGCACGGCCGTGGGCCGCTCGTCCTACGACGGGTGGTTCGCCCGCGTCCAGGAGCAGCTGCGCCTGGGCAACACCTACGAGGTCAACCTGACCTACCGCGAGAGCGTCCCGAGCAAGGTGGCGCCGGCCGACGCCTACCTCCGCCTGCGCGAGGTGAACCCCGCGCCCTACGCCGCCTACCTCCAGCACGAGGGGGTCAGCGTCCTGAGCTCCAGCCCGGAGCGGTTCGCCACGATCGACCGGCGCCGGTGGGTGGAGACCAAGCCGATCAAGGGCACCACGCCGCGGGGCGCGACCGCGCGGGAGGACGAGGCGCATCGCGAGGCCCTGCGCTCCGACCCCCGCTACCGCGCGGAGAACCTCATGATCGTCGACCTGCTCCGCAACGACCTGTCGATGGTCTGCGAGCCGGGCACGGTGACGGTCCCGGTGCTGATGGAGGTCGAGTCGTACTCCAACGTCCACCAGCTCGTGTCGACGGTCCGTGGCCACCTGCGCGACGGGGTCGGCACGGTCGAGGCGCTGCGGGCGCTGTTCCCGGCCGGCTCCATGACCGGGGCGCCGAAGCTGCGCACGATGGAGGTCATCGCCGACGTCGAGACCACGCCGCGGGGGGTCTACTCAGGGGCACTCGGCTGGATCGGTGGGGACGGGCGGGCCGACCTCGGCGTGGTCATCCGCACGCTGGTGGCCCACGACGGCGTCTACACGCTCGGCACCGGTGGCGGCATCACCGTGCGCTCCGACGCGGCGAGCGAGTACGACGAGACCCGGTGGAAGGCCGCCCGCCTGCTCGAGGCACTGCGCTGACCGACTGCGCCACACTGCGCCGGTCCGCGGGAACTGGGGGGGAGGCTCGCGGACCGAGCACAGTGTGGGTTACACCGCACCGGCCCGTGGCAGTGGGGGTTGGAAGGCACGGGCCGGTGCAGCGAGTCAGGTCATGAGGCCGGCTCTCCCTCGTCGCTGTCGAGTGTCGCTTCGAGCTGCTGCTGCTCGCCGTCGCGTACGACGGTCAGGGTGACCGTGTCGCCGGGCCGGTGGCCGCGGATCGTGGCGACGAGGGAGGAGCCGTCCGTGACCGGCTGGTCGTCGATCTTGACCACCACGTCGCCGCGCTCGAGCCCTGCCTCGTCGGCCGCCGATCCCGCCTCGACCGCGGCGACGCCCGCGCCGCTGAGCAGCTGGTCGTCGAGCGCGACGTCCTGCACCGAGACCCCGAGGCGCGCGTGCGTGGGGGTCGCGCCGGCACGCAGCTGGTCGACGATCGGGAGCACCTCGTCGAGCGGGATCGCGAACCCGAGGCCTATGGAGCCCCCGGCGTCTGTCGAGCTCGACGCGGTGCGGATGGAGGAGTTGATGCCGACGACCTCGCCCTGCATGTTCACCAGCGGCCCACCGGAGTTGCCCGGGTTGATCGCGGCGTCGGTCTGGATCGCGGGGTAGGTGGTCTCCAGGGAGCCGCCCTGCCCGCCGACGGAGACGGGCCGGTGCAGCGCGGACACGATGCCGCTGGTGACGGTGGCCTCGAGGCCGAACGGCGAACCGATGGCCACGACCTGCTCGCCGACGTCGAGGTTGCCCGACTGTCCCAGTGGAGCCGGGGTGAGCCCGGACGCGTCCTCGGCCTTGATGATCGCGAGGTCCGTCAGCGGGTCGGTGCCGACCACCTCTGCCGGTTTCGCGGTGCCGTCTTCGAAGACGACCGACACGCCGCCGCCCTGCTCGGCGACCTCGACGACGTGGTAGTTGGTGAGGATCTCGCCGTCCTCGCTGATGACGATGCCGGAGCCGGACCCCTCTCCCTGAGCACCCTGGACGTTGATCTTCACGACGGACGGGAGCACGGAGTTCGCGACCGCCTCGACCGATCCGGCCTCCGCGGGAACGTCATCGCGCTGAACCACGGACGTGTTGGTCTCGCCACGGGACGGGGCGGTCGAGTCGGGGTCGAGGGCGTCGTAGCCGGCTGCACCGCCGAACCCGGCCAGGCCGCCGACCACGAGCGCCGTTGCCAGGAGTCCGGCGGTGAGCCCGCCCTTGCGCGATGGAGCACGGTCCGGGCCCGCAGATGGGGAGGGCCGCTGACCCGGACCGCCGAAGTACGGTGGCTCACCCACGGCACCCCACGTGCGGGTGTCGTACGCCGCGGTGCGGTCGGGGGCGCTGTCGCCGTAGCGGTGCGTGTGCCCCGACCCACCCGGGTATGCCGACTGGCCGGGGGAATGGCCAGCCGTGGCGGCTGCGGGAACGGGCTGGGTCTCGGCGTCCTCGCGGGTGGGGTCGTACTCGTTCATGTACCCAGGATGCGATGCGTGCCTGAGACGAGTCTGAGAAGGGGCTACGACGACCTTGTGAGGCTCGGCGCTCGCTGCGGGTCAGTGGCGAGGGGCTGGCGCGGAGTCGAGCTGCTCGGAGGTCCACGCCGCCCCTTCTAGCCGATCGGGCCTCGGCGAACCGGGCACGGTGAACCAGAACGCCGCACCGCCGGCGCGGGAGGTGCCGGCGCGGACACTGCCGCCGTGCCGCTCCGCGATCTGCCGGACGATGGCAAGCCCGAGCCCTGAACCCGGCATCGCCCGCGACTCCTTGGAGCGGTAGAAGCGGTCGAAGACGTGCGGGAGATCCTCCTCGGCGATGCCCTCGCCCTCGTCAGCGACCAGGAGCGTGCCGTCGCTCAGCTCGACGGTCACCGTGCCGAGCGGCGGGCTCCACTTCGCCGCGTTGTCGAGCAGGTTGGTCACGGCCCGCTCGAGCGCCGTCGCGTCGCCGGTGACCCACCACGGAGAGGCGCGTACGTCGAACTCCAGGCTCGACGCCCTTCGCCGGACGCGCTCGACCGCGCGGTCCACGACCTCGGAGAGGTCGACCGGCTCCACCGTCACCGGGAGGCCCTCGTCGCGCGCGAGCTCGACCAGGTCGCCGATGAGCGTGGTGAGCTCCTCGATCTGGAACCTCACGTCGGCGAGGAGCTCGGCGCGGGACTCGTCGGAGAGCCGGCCACTGCCGTCGGCCTGGACGAGCAGGTCGAGGTTCGTGCGCAAGGAGGTCAGCGGGGTACGAAGCTCGTGCCCGGCGTCGGCGACGAGCCGGAGCTGGCGGTCGCGGGCGGCCCCGAGGGCGGCCAGCATCGCGTTGAACGCCGACGCCAGCCGGGCTATCTCGTCGTTGCCCTCGACCGTGATCGGCTCGAGCTTCTCGGTTCGCGCGATGTCCTCGGCGGCCAGGGTGAGCCTGCGGACGGGCCGGAGCCCGTTGCGCGCCACCGCCCAGCCGGCGAGGGTGGCGCCGAGAACGCCGAGCAGGCCGAAGATGGTCAGGACGATGCCGAGCCGCGCCAGGGTCTGCTCGGTCGGCTGGAGGGACTGCGCAACCACGAGGGCGACGCCGGACTTCCGTGTCGGGACGGCGACGACACGGAAGCGCCCGTCGTCGGTGGTGTCGGTCCGCACCGACGACTCCCGCTCGCGCCGGGCGACCTCGATCTCGGCCGGGCCGAGCGTCACCGGCGAGTCGCCGCGGTCGACGGCGATGATGTCGATCCCGTCGCGGGTGTCGATGAAGCCGATGCGCACGTCGGCGGCCCCGAGCGCCCAGGAGGGGACGCTCCGGCTCGTCAGCGCGCTCAGGGTGTTGGTCTGCGCAGCCGCCGTCGCGCGGTCGAGGAGGGACTCGTCGAGCGTGGAGTACATCTGCGCTCTCACCGTCACGAACCCCGCGAGGGCGACGGCCGCGACGGAGAGCCCGACGGCCATGCCGGCCAGCAGGGTGACCCGGCTGGCGAGAGAGCGGCGGTAGCGCAGGGGACCCATCATGCTTCCCGGAGCACGTAACCGACGCCACGGACGGTGTGGATCAGACGGGGCTCACCCTCGGCCTCGGTCTTGCGGCGGAGGTACCCGACGTAGACCTCGAGCGAGTTCGCCGTCGTGGGGAAGTCGTAGCCCCAGACCTCCTCCAGGATGAACGATCGGTCGAGGACCCGGCGCGGACGTCGCAGGAACATCTCGAGCAGGCTGAACTCGGTGCGGGTGAGGTCGATGGGCCGCCCCCGCCGTCGTACCTCTCTCGTCACGGGGTTGAGGCTGAGGTCGGCGAAGGAGAGCGTCTCGGCCTCGGTGTCGTCCGCCGTACCGGAGGGGCTGACGTGCACACGCCGAAGCAGCGCACGGAGGCGGGCGAGCAGCTCCTCGAGCGCGAACGGCTTGGTCAGGTAGTCGTCGGCCCCCGCGTCGAGACCCTCCACCCGGTCGCCGACGGAGTCGCGGGCGGTAAGCACCAGGATCGGCAGGTCGTTGCCGGCGGCCCGGAGCGCACGAGTCGTCTCGAGCCCGTCGAGCCGCGGCATCATCACGTCGATCACCAGGGCGTCGGGTGGGCTCTGCCCGATCGAGGCGAGCGCCTGCGCACCGTCCTGCGCGAGGCTGACGGAGTAGCCGTTGAACTCCAGCGAACGGCGCAGCGAGTCGCGCACGGCCTGGTCGTCGTCCACGACGAGGACGCGTGCGGGCGTCTTGGAGTCAGCGCTGGGCACGACCACAGATTGCCACCTTCACCTGAGACGGTCCTGAAGACGCGCATTATGAGCGCTTCGTGCCACTTCCCAGCGCTGACCGGGCGGACTCGGCGGCACGGGCGCCGTAGCCGCCCCCGAAGAGGCAGGCGTGCACGAGCAGCGGGAAGAGCTGGTGCAGCGCCACGCGCTCCTCCCACCCGTCGGCGAGTGGCGAGTGCTCGTGGTATGCGTCGACCACCCGCTGCAGCTGGGGCAGGCCGAACAGTGCCAGCATCGCGAGGTCGGTCTCCCGGTGACCGCCGTACGCCGCCGGGTCGACCAGCCAGGTCCGGCCGTCCTGGCCCCAGAGCACGTTGCCCGACCACAGGTCGCCGTGCAGCCGCGCCGGCGGCTCCTCGGGCCCGGCGAGGTCGTTGATCCGTCGGACGACGGCCTCCACGTCGTGGGCGTCCGAGGCGGAGATCGCACCACGGTCCCGGGCCAGCTTGAGGTAGGGCAGGACGCGCCGGGTGGCGAAGAACTCGGGCCAGGTCGGCGTGGTCCGGTTGGGGAGCGGGAGGGTGCCGATGTAGCCGTCCTGGTCGGCGCCGAAGGCAGGAGCACCTGCCTCATGGGTCTTCGCCAGCCGGCGGCCCAGCTCGTCGGCCGCCTCGGGGGTGGGGCGCCCGACCTCCACCCACTCCAGGATCAGGCAGTCCGGCTCGACCGCGAGCACCTCGGGCACGTCGACGCCCTGCGCGGACGCCAGCCACCGCAGCCCCCTCGCCTCGGAGCCGAAGAAGCCGGCCGGAGCGTGCGGGCGGGTCTTGACCAGCGCGGAGGTGCCTCCGGAGAGCCGCAGTCGCGTCGACGTGCAGATGTCGCCGCCGGCGACCGGCGAGGTGGCCACCACCGCCCTGCCGAGCAGCTTCTCCGCCCGGCTCGCGATCGTGCCCATCCGCGCCACGTCAGTCGCCGCCCAGCTCGCGGCGGAGCGCGTCGACGATCGAGTCGCTGGTGCGCTCGATGGTGGCGAGCACGTGCTGGAAGCCGTCGTCCCCGCCGAAGTAGGGATCGGGCACGTCCCGGTCCCCTCCGGCCGCCCGCGGGTCGAAGTCGCGGAACATCCGCAGGCGCTCGGTGCCGCCTTCGGCGAGCCGGCCCAGGTCGGTGTGGTTGTCCTCGTCCATCGCGAGGACGAGGTCGTACTCCTCGTGCCAGTGCGCCTCGAACTGCGAGGCACGGTGCTGCGACCCGTCGTACCCGGCGGCCGCCAGCACGGTCGCAGCGCGGCGGTCCATCGGCTCACCGACGTGCCAGCCGCCGGTGCCGGCGCTGACCACCTCGACGCGGTCGTCGAGGCCCGCGCGAGCGATCTTGTCGGCGAGCACCACCTCGCCGATCGGCGAGCGGCAGATGTTGCCGAGGCAGACGACGATGATGCGGTACGACGAACGGTCCGCCTGTCGTTTCGGCGGCAGCAGGTTCTCGGTGCGGGAGGTCGTCACGTCAGCCCCTCATCGGCCATCGGGGAGCACTGCCTCGAGGATCCACGTGGAGATCGTGATGACGATGGCGCCGAGCACGGCGGTCCAGAAGCCCTCGACCTCGAACCTGCGCCCCAGCTCGCCGGAGATCCAGCTGGTCAGCAGGAGCATCGCCGCGTTGATCACGATCAGGAACAGGCCCAGGGTCAAGATGATGAACGGCAGCGAGAGGAGCTTCACGATCGGCTCGACCACTGCGTTGACCACCCCGAAGATCAGGGCGACCACGATCAGCGTGATGGCCTGCTCCTCGGTGCTGCTGCCCTCGACGCGGATCCCCTCGATCAGCCAGGCGGCGGCAGCCAGCGCGAGCGCGTTGACGACGACCCAGATCAGGAACCTCACGGAGCCGATACTGCCAGAAGGCACCTTCCGGGGTCAGCCGGGCGACCGGCCCTCGCCGCCGGGGAGGTGCAGCGCCTCCATCATGGAGCTCTCCGCGTGGGAGAGGTGGTGCTCGAGCTCCCGGGCCGCGGTCTCGACCTCCCCGCGCTCGAGCAGGGTGAGCAGGGTCCGGTGCGAGGCGACCTGGTCGAGTGCGTTGCGGCGGATCCGGTCCACCTTCGCCAGGCCCAGCCGGATCTCCGCGTAGAGCGCGTCGGCGAGCGCGAGCAGCCGCGGTGACTCGGTCAGCGCCGCGAGCGACCGATGGATCGCCAGGTGGGCGGCAGTGAGCTCGCTCGGGGTCGACTCGGAGGTGGCGACGGTGTGGAAGTCCGCGAGGGCCTGGCGCACGGCGTCGCGGGCCTCCTCGCTCGCCTCCGCCCACCGTCGTACGCCGGCGACCTCCAGGACGGACCTGGCCCGGCCCACGTCGTGGACCGCCTCTGGGTCGAGCTCGGTGACGAAGACGCCGCGGTTCGGCTCGCGGGTGGCGAGGCCCTCCGAGACGAGCGCACCGAGCGCCTCGCGGATGGTGGAGCGCGAGACCCCCATGGCCTCGGCGAGCGCGATCTCGCGCAGCGGCGTGCCGGGGCCGACCTCGCCGTCGAACAGCGCCCGGCGGAGCTCGTCGGCCACCCGGTCGACGGTGCTGGAGTGCTCGAGGCTGAGGGTGGCGAAGGGGCTGCTCTCCGAGCTCGGTCGAGTCACACCCACCACATTGTCGGACAGAAGTTGACTCAGCAAGCAGCGCGCCGCACACTGGGACGTCCTGCCTGATTGTCCGACAATCAGGCACACCTACAAAGACAACCCGGCAAGGGAGGCGAGAGATGGGACAGCAGCTGCAGTGGGGGCGCCGCTACCTGATGGTGGAGCCCAACCACTTCCGCGTGGACTACGCGATCAACCCCTACATGGACGTCCACGACCAGCCCGACCACGTGCGGGCACGCGAGCAGTGGCTCGACCTCGTCGACGCCATCCGCACCGCGGGCGCCGAGGTCGAGGTGCTCGACCAGCGCCCCGACGCCCCGGACATGGTCTACGCGATGAACCTCGGGCTCGTCGTGAACACCGCCGAGCGGGAGCGCGTGACGCTCTCCCACATGCGGTACGCCGAGCGCCGGATGGAGACCCTGACCGCGGCCCCGTGGTTCGAGCAGGCGGGCTTCGCCACGTCGTACATCGGCCGCGACGGTGTCGGAGCTCACTTCGAGGCCGGGGACGCCTTCGCCTGGCGCGACTCGCTCGTCGTGGGCTACGGCCCCCGCACCGAGCACCTCGGGCTCAAGCACCTAGCCGTGGGGCTGGACGTCCGGGTCCGTGGCTTGCGGATCGACCACCCCGGGATGTACCACCTCGACCTGGCGTTCTGCCCACTCGACGACACCCGGGCGATGGTCTGCCCCTCGGCCTTCGACGAGGAGTCCGCGGCGGCGGCCCTGGCGATGGTGCCCGAGCCGCTCGTGCTCTCCGAGGAGGAGGCGCTCACCTTCTGCGCCAACTCCATCGTCATCGGCCGGACGATCCTCATGCCGACCTGCCCCGACCGGGTGCGCGCTCAGCTCGAGGAGTGGGGCTTCGAGATCGTCCTCGTCGACGTCACCGAGTTCCACAAGGGCGGCGGCTCGATCCGCTGCATGACCAACCCGCTCGACGTCGTCGTCGGCCGCGACCTGCCCGAGGTCCGTGGCGGAGCCGTCGTCCTGCCCTGAGGCTCACGAGCCCGAAGGGCGAGGCCGTGTCCGGTCCCGGTGGAGCTGCTGCTCCGCCGGGACCGGACTGTGGTCCCCCCACCTTCGGAACCAGGTGGCCGAGACGAGTTCGGATGCCCCCACAACAGGTTGCCGGCTCACCACCCCTGGTCCCCCGCGACCGGTCCTAGACCCCCCGGGATCCGGGCCGCATGCGTCCATCTTCACCCCGTTGGCGACCGAATGCGAAGGTGAAGGCGAGATTTTCGGCGGAACCCGTCGTGAATGACGTTGCCGAGCCCTAGGGTCCTGACCCAGGAGGGCTACTGGGGTCGGCCCCTTCGTGCGTGTCCGGGAGCCGGAATCCGTCCTTGCCGGCGAATTGTCTAGACAGGGATCGGGTGGACCGTGACCGTGCCGCCTCAGGTGACCAGGGGTGGCTCGACCTGGACGTGCGCTCTCCGGGCGGTCTGGGCGAGCACGATCCCGGCGATCACGGCGGTCCCACCGACGACCGCGACCGCGTCGAGGCTCTCGCCGAACCAGACCCAGCCGAGGGCGCTCACGCCCACCGGCTCGAGCATCGCGACCATCGTGACCGTGGTGGCGCTCAGGTGGCGCAGCGCGAAGAGCTCGACCGCGAAGGGCACGACCGTGCCCAGGACGACGATCCAGGCGAGGAGCAGCCACACCGGGGCCTCGTGCTCCGCCAGTGACCCGAGCAGCGATACCTCCTCGGTCAGCAGCGAGGTGTCGAACGCGGTGATCGGCGACACGAGGTTCAGCGCGACCGAGGCGACGAGGAAGGACCACACGATCACGCGCAGCGGGTCGAGGTTCCCCACCCCGTGCTCGCCGATCAGGAAGTACGCCGCGAAGCACACCGCCGCTCCCAGACCGGCGGCGATGCCGAGGGGGTCGAAGACCGCGCCCTTCCAGATCCCGGTGGCCGCCGCGAGCCCGGCCATCGCGAGGCCGAGGCCGACCCACATCCGCGGGCGGACCGCCTCCTTCTGCACCACCCGGGCCCACACGGCGACGAGGATCGGGGCCTGGTACTCCAGCAGCAGCGCCATCCCCACCGGCAGCCGGTCGATCGCCACGAAGTAGGTCCACTGGAGGGCGGCCACGCCGACGAGGCCGTGGGCGACGACCAGCCAGCGCATCCGGCCGGCGGGCGGGCGCAGCGCGCTGCGGCGGAAGAGGGCCGCGACGGCGAACAGCACGACGAAGGTGCCGGTGACCCGGATCGTGGTGAGCGTGAGCGGGTCCACGCCCGCGCGCAGGGCAACCCGTGACACCCCTGCGTTGACGATGAACAGAGTCGCCCCGAGGACGACCAGGGCGAGGCCGAGGGGTGGGTTGCGGGTTGGCACCGGACGAGTGTAAGGGGTGAAATACCACCTTGCCCCTGTCGCATCGCCGAGTGGGATCTGGCTAGGCTGAGCGCCATGACGCACTCCGCCCAGGGCCCCCAGATCCGACCGGCCGTCGCCGACATCCCGGCCTACGTCCCCGGGAAGCCGCCCGCGGCACGCGAGGGCGTGCGGACCTACAAGCTCTCCTCCAACGAGAACCCCTACCCGCCCCTCCCCGGCGTCGTGGAGGCGGCGGCGCGCGCCGCCGAGGTGATGAACCGGTACCCCGACATGGGCTGCACGGGGTTGTACTCCGCGCTGAGCGACCGGCTCGGCGTGCCGACCGACCACCTCGCCGCGGGGACCGGCTCGGTGGCGGTGCTGTACCACCTGCTCCAGGCGTTCTGCGAGGGCGGCGACGAGGTGGTGTACGCCTGGCGGTCCTTCGAGGCCTACCCGATCGCGGTCGCGGTCACTGGAGCAACGTCGGTCCAGGTGCCGCTCGGCCCCGGGGCCCGGCACGACCTGCACGCGATGCTCGAGGCGATCACCGACCGGACGAAGGTCGTCATCGTGTGCACCCCGAACAACCCCACCGGCCCGGCCGTCTCCCACGCCGAGCTCGAGGCGTTCATCGAGAGGGTCCCGCCGCACGTGGTGGTCGTCGTCGACGAGGCCTACCGGGAGTTCGTGCGCAGCGAGGACCCGGTCGACGGACTGCGGCTCTACGAGGGCCGCCAGAACGTGGTCGTCATGCGCACTTTCGCCAAGGCCTACGGGCTCGCCGGCTTCCGGGTCGGCTACGTCGTGGCACCTCGGGAGATCGCCTCCGCCGTACGCGCCTGTGCGCTGCCGTTCGGTGTCTCTTCCGTCGCGCAGGCCGCGGCGGTCGCGTCGCTGGAAGCGGAGGAGGAGCTCCTTGCCAGGGTGAATGCGATCGTCGGGGAGCGCGAGCGGGTGGTCGCCGAGCTGCGGGTGCAGGGATGGGACGTCCCCGACGCACAGGGGAACTTCGTGTGGCTCTCGCTCGGGGAGCGGACGGCCGAGTTCGCCGCGGTCGCGGAGGAAGCCGGGATCATGGTGCGCCCCTTCGCCGGTGAGGGGGCCCGCGTGAGCATCGGCGAACCCGCCGCCAACGACGTCTTCCTCTCCATCGCCGCGAAGATGGTCGCCGCGGGGTAGTGCTTTCAGGTCACGCCGTTGACCCGACCTGCGAGGCGATGGTCGCAAAATCGGACCCGTTCGGCCCGTTTTAATCGCCCGAAGGCGGATTTCGGGTGCGCAGAGGTCACAGAAGGGACAAGATGGTTTCTGCGACCCGGCCAGGGTGGGGACTTTGGGTCGGATCGCGACGAAGCAGGGGTGAATCGCATCCGGCGACCGCTGGAGGCGAAGTGACCAACTTCGTCTGGAAGGCCACCTTGGGGGACTCGGTGGGGGGAAAACTACATCTCGGCGGCGTCAGCGCTTTGAGCGCGGACGCCGAACTGTGCTTCACCTGCAGCTCCGCGACAGGTGGCTGACCAGACGGATTCCGTGGGGGGATCATGGCCAGCCAGCTCGACAGACGTCTCGGTTCAGGTGCATCGCGATGGGGGCGGTGGGCCTTTCTTCGCATGGTGCTCGCGCTCGCTCTGGGCCTGCTCACCGTGCCGATGCTCGTCTCGAACGCCTACGCGGGCGAGCCGGGCGTGTGCGACACGAACAGGGACACCGGCAGGGTCGACGCGTTCCTGCAGAACACCAAGGCCGACGGTTCCGGCGAGTGGGCCAACGGCAACATGAACGACTCCCGTGCGGACCTCGTCGAGGGCGACGTGGTGCCCCAGCGGGTGGACATGTCGCGCCTGGAGCCCGGCGAGAACGAGCTCTCGTTCAACTACGACGTCTGGTTGACCGACGGCGACGTCAAGAAGTGGGCGTTCGACTACATCACGAGCTACCGGATGACCGACGGTGCCACGATCACCAGGTGGTACGTCGAGAACGCCGATGGCCCCACGGCCACGGTCCACGTCACCTTCGACGTCCCCGACAACAACCCCACCGGCACCGAGAAGGCCTCGCTGTACTACGACCTGCACATCGCCTCGGAGCTCGACCACGGCGCCGGCACGGGAGCCGGCAGCATCACGGGCTCGCCCTACCACGGCGGGCTCGTCGAGCTGAACTGCAAGGCGAGCGGCACGAACGCCAACCAGATCATGGCCAACGCCATCGACGTGGGCTTTCTGACCGTCGTCAAGGAGGCGACCCCGGCCGACGGGACGGACTTCGACTTCGCCATCACGCCCGGCGGCGACGCGTCTGACTTCTCACTCGACGTCGACAGCGACGCTACCCTTGCCGACAGGCTCACCTACCGTGTCCCTCCGGGGACCTACACGGTCGAGGAGCTCGACATCCCCACGGGATGGAACCTGACCGGGATCACCTGCAGCAAGGCTCCCTCGGCCTCGACCGCCACTGCGCGGTCGGTCGCCCTCGCCGACGACGAGAGGGTCACCTGTACCTTCACCAACCGCAAGACCGCCTACAAGGACCTGACGGTCACCAGCACTGCGACCCCGTCGTACGCACGTGACTACGACTGGACCGTGGACAAGGCCGTCGACGGTGCGACGAGCAGGAGGATCGCCGAGGGCGAGAGCGCCACGGTGGACTACCGCGTCGAGGTGACGCCGTCGGCGCCGAAGGACTCCGACTTCGAGGTGACGGGCCAGGTCGGCATCGGCAACCCCAACAACGTCGCGGTCAGCGGCGTCACGGTCAGCGCGTCGGCCTCCGGGGCGGCGTGCACCCTGTACGACGGCGGTGCGGAGGTCACCGGACCGGTCACCATCCCGGCTGGTGGGACGAGCCTCGGCTACACGTGCGCGCTGGGCGCGGGGGTCGGCTCCACTTCGGCCGGCACGGTCACCGTGGGCCTGTCGTGGTCGGCGGAGGCCAACTACGGCACGAGCGGCGCCGCCACGGGGTCGACGGACTTCGACTTCGCCACCGTGGCGCCGTCGGTCACCGACGACTCGGTCACGCTGACCGACAGCCACTACGACTTCGAGAACCACACTGCAAGCAACGTCGTCCGGGCCACAGGCGGGCCGAAGAGCTTCACCTACCCGCTCACGTGGCCGGGCGAGGCCGGTGCCTGCACCACCTACCCGAACACCGCCACCATCACCGAGACCGACGGCGACAGCCAGTCCGACGGTGCCCGGGTCGAGGTGTGCGAGGGCAAGGACCTGCGGGTGGCCAAGACGGTCGTGCACAGCTACCACCGCACCTACGCCTGGTCGCTGACCAAGGAGGTCGTCGGCCCCTCGACGAAGGAGGCCGGTCCGGACGGGACGGCGACCTTCGACTACGAGGTCGTCGCGACCGGCGGCAAGGCCACGGACTCCAAGTGGGCGATGTCGGGCGCGATCACGGTCGAGAACCCCAACGCCTGGCCGGTGACGCTCACCGACGTCACCGACCGGGTCGACGTCGGCGGCGGAGCCACCTGCGTCGTGACCAAGGGCGCCGACTTGGTCGTCGCGGCCAGGGGCGAGCGCACGTTCGACTACAGCTGCAGCTTCGCCACCCAACCGTCGTACGACGGGACCAACACCGCGACGGTGAGCTGGGACGGGACACGGCACGTCTCGCCGAGCACCTCTGCCAGTGGTACGGCCGCGGTCGAGGCCGAGAAGTGGGAGCGGGCGGACTACGACAAGACGATCACCGTCATCGACGACAAGACCGACCCGGCCAACCCCGTGACGCTCGGCACGGCGACCTGGGCCGGCGAGGGCGTCTCGAAGGTGTTCCCCTACACCGGTCCGGCCCTCGCCGGGACGCGGGGCGAGTGCGTCGACTACACCAACACCGCCTGGATCGAGGAGCTCCCGACGGTCGAGGCGTCGGCGACGGCGACGGTCTGTGCCGCCGCAGACATCACCGTCGCCAAGGACGTGGACGCCACGTACGACACGACGTACTCCTGGAACATCACCAAGGACGTGGACTCCTCACGGGCCGAGGTGGAGCCGGGCGCCACGGGACGGTTCGACTACACGGTGGTGGCCGAGCCGGCCGGTTCGCAGGACACGAACTGGGCCATGTCCGGCACCATCACGGTGACCAACCCCAACACCTACAAGGACGTGACCGTCGAGCTCACCGACGAGTACGACGGCGGCGGGGTCTGCACGCCCGAGCTGGCGACCGTCGAGGTGCCCGCCGAGAGCAGCACCCTGGTCCGGTACACCTGTCACTTCGAGAGCCGGCCGGAGTACTCCGGCACCAACAAGGTGACGGCGACCTGGGAGGGCAGGAGCACCGAGGCGACGGCAGAGGTGGACTTTCGCCAGGTCGGCAAGGTCGACTACGAGGTCGACGTGTACGACGACCTGACCGTTCCCGACGGCACTCCGGAGTGGCTGGGTAGGGCGGTCTGGGACGCCCCGCTCGGTGAGCGCACCTTCGAGAACAGCCTCGACCTCGGTGGGGCGCCCGGACAGTGCGTGGACCACACGAACACCGCGTGGGTGGACGTTGAGGCCAACGACGTGACGCTGTTCGGCGCCGTGGTCGCACCGGCCGTCGACCCGTTCGCGCAGCAGACGGTGACGGTCTGCGAGAGGACCGACCTCACCGTGACCAAGGACGCCGAGGCGACGTACGACACCCGCTACTTCTGGAGCATCTCCAAGGGAGCCGACCGGTCCTACGCCGAGGTGGATCCCGGCGGGACCGCGAGGTTCGACTACACGGTGGTGGCGAGGCCGAACGGCTACGAGGACGGGAACTGGAACCTGTCGGGGAAGATCACGCTGACGAACGCCAACACGTTCGAGGCGGTGACCGCGACCCTGTCGGACGCCTATGACGGCGGCGGGGAGTGCACGCCCGAGTCCACGACGGTCGAGGTGCCGCAGGCGACCAGGATCGGTGACACGGTCGTCCCGGGCACGGCCGAGGTGAGGTACCACTGCGACTTCGCTGCCGAGCCGAAGTACTCCGGTACGGGCACCGTCACGGCTTCCTGGGACGGCAAGCAGGCCCAGGCCTCGGCGCCGGTCACCTTCCGGCAGGTCGGCAGGACGGACTACGAGGTCGACGTGTACGACGACCTGACCGACCCCGAAGGCACGCCGAAGTGGCTGGGCGAGGCGGCGTGGGGTGCCCCGGAGTCGGAGCGGACCTTCGGGAACAGCCTCGACCTGGGCGCGGCGCCCGGTCAGTGCCTCGACCACACCAACACCGCGTGGGCCGGCTCGGCCGAGGAGCGCCTCGCCTCCGCGCAGAAGACGGTCACCGTCTGCGAGACCGGCGCGCTGACGGTCATCAAGGACGCGCACGCGTCCTACGACACGACCTACCTGTGG
This sequence comes from Nocardioidaceae bacterium, assembly GCA_035688575.1. GTDB lineage: Bacteria > Actinomycetota > Actinomycetes > Propionibacteriales > Nocardioidaceae > Nocardioides_C. The sequence continues at coordinate 22,721 of DASSMS010000187.1, read as the reverse complement.
GACATCGAGAAGTCGGTGACGCCGGGGGCCGCGGAGATCCCTGCAGGCGCTGAGCAGGAGCTCGCCTACTCGGTGAGGGCGGTCCCCAGGGACTCCGTCGACTCCGGGTGGGACCTGACCGGCACCATCACGGTCTCGAACCCGAACGCGTTCAAGTCGGTCGAGGCGACCCTCGTCGACGTGTACGACAACGGCACCGCCGACCCGGCGGACGACGTCGAGTGCACGGTGACCTACCCCGGCGGGCTCGACCGCCTGGTGGTGCCCGAGGCGACCCGGACAGGCCCGGCGGTGACACCCGGCACGGCCTCTGCGGCCTACGACTGCGACTTCGCCAGCAAGCCGTCCTACTCCGGGGAGAACCACGTCACGGTCAGCTGGGGAGACGGTCGGTCGGACTCGTTCGTCAAGCCGGTGGTCTTCGAGCAGGACGAGACCGTCGACGAGACCGTGACGGTCTACGACGACAAGGTCGACCTCGCGACGCCGGAGGAGCTGGGCAAGGCCACCTGGCGGTGGGACGCCGAGAGGGACAGGCCGATCGCAACCGTCTTCCCGACGTACACGCTGAGCAAGGGCGGAGTGGCCGGCGAGTGCACCGACTACACCAACACGGCCCACGTCGACCTGGCTCAGCAGGGCGTCGCGAACCCGGAGGTCTCGGCGACGGCGACCCTGTGCGTGGAGGACGAGCTGAAGGTCACCAAGACCGTGCAGGCTTCGTTCGGCCGCAGCTACGACTGGCTGATCGACAAGTCCGTCGACGACACCCGTGTCGAGCTGACAGACGACGGTGACGCCACCTTCCACTACACGGTCAAGGCCACCCCGGACGGGTGGACCGACTCCGAGTACACGATGGGCGGCACCGTCACGCTGACCAACCCGAACACCTACGCGGACGGCGCCATCACGGCGCAGGTCACGGACGTGCCGGACGTCGGTGGCGGGGCGGCCTGCACGGTCGCCGGTGGCCAGAGCGTGACGCTCGAGCCCGGGCAGGCCAAGACCCTGAGCTACGCCTGCTCCTTCACAGGCAGGCCACAGGACGGCACGAACTCGGCCACGGCGAGGTGGACCGGCCCGGACCAGGAGAAGCGCAGCTCCTCGAGCGGGGCGGTGCCGGTGAGGTTCACCCCGACGGGCGGGGCGAACAGCAAGGTCGAGGTGACCGACAGCCTGACCTCCCAGTCGGTCCTCGGGACCGCGTACTGGAACTCCGACCAGGAGCCGACGGTGTTCGAGTACCACCTCACCCACGAGGGCGACGAGGGACGCTGCGTCGACTACACGAACACGGCGCGCATCACGCAGACCGGCCAGTCCGACTCGGAGACGGTCACGGTGTGTGACCAGGACGACCTCGTGGTGACCAAGACGGCGCACGCGTCCTACGACCGGACCTACGACTGGGACATCACCAAGGTGGCGGACCGGACGCGGGTCGAGACGGAAGGCGGGGGGACGGCCACGGTGAGCTACGCGGTGGGTGTGACCCCGGACGGCTACACAGACTCCGACTGGGAGATGTCCGGCGCGGTCACGGTGCTCAACCCGAACGAGTACAAGAGCGTCACCGTCGATCTGGACGACCGCCCGGACCTCGGTGAGGGTGTCACCTGCGACTTCGGCGAGGACGAGGACCTCGTGGTCGAGGCCGACGAGAAGCGGACTTTCACCTACACCTGCAGCTTCGAGGGCAAGCCGGCGTACGACGGGAGCAACACCGTGATCGTCGAGTGGGACAAGGGTCGGGTCTCCGCCCGGACCGATGTGTCCTTCGAGCGCGACCACGAGACGAACCGGACCGTCACCGTCACCGACGACCGGGTCGACCCGAGCGAGCTGGGCCAGGTCACCTGGGACGAGAGCGAGGTGTTCGAGTACGCCCTGGACCTGGAGGCTCCGGTCGGCGCGTGCGAGACCGTGACGAACACCGCCGCCATCGTCGAGACCGGTCAGCAGGCGACGGCCGAGGTGGTGGTCTGCGGTGACGAGGTCACCGACGACGAGAAGCCGAGGCCGAAGCCGCCCGTCGAGCCGCCCCCGGTGAGGCCCGAGCCTCCGGTCGCGGGACGACCGCCGGTGCTGCTCCCGTCGACCGGTGCTCCCGCGGGTGCAGGACTCTGGTCGACACTCGGTGGCCTGATGATCGCCGTCGGCGCGGCGATGCTCCTCCGGCGGAGGAGGGTGTCGTAGGCCCCAAGACTCCGTTCCTCCCAGCGGAGAACGTCACTTCCCGTCGTGAGCTCACGGCGGGAAGTGGCGTTTGCCGGCGGCCTGTTAATCGGTTGGGGATGTCAGGAGCAGAGAGTAGTCTGCTTCTTACACCTGCCCAAGGGGGAACCGCCAGCCGATGCCGTCCGCCGCACCCACGCCGAGCCACGCCCGCACCATCACCAAGCCCACCGAGCACCCGCCCGCGGGGGTCCACTCCCTGTGGCGGCTCCGGGGCTACCTCCGCCCGCACCTCCCCGCCCTCACGGTCATGCTGGTCACAGCCCTCGCCGGGGTCGGGGTGAGCCTGGCGATCCCGCTGGTCGCCAAGGCGATGATCGACGGCCCGATCGCCGACGGTGAGATCGAGCCCGTGCTGCCCCTCGGGCTGCTGGCCCTCGGCCTCGGGATCCTCGAGGCGCTCCTGATCTTCGTGCGCCGGTGGGTGCAGTCCAACGCCGTGCTGGGTCTCGAGACCGCCGTGCGTGGGGACCTCTACGAACGTCTCCAGCAGCTGCCGATGGCCTTCCACGGCTACTGGCAGTCCGGGCAGCTGCTGTCCCGGGTCACGACCGACCTGTCGAGCATCCGCCGGTTCTCGGGCTTCGGCCTGCTGTTCCTGGTCATCAACGTCACTCAGCTGACGGTGGTGACCGGCGTGCTCCTACACATGTACTGGCCGCTCGGCCTGGTCGTCGCGGCCGCGGCCGTGCCGATCATCTACCTGTCGATGCGCTTCGAGAGGACCTACGTCGTCGTCTCCCGCCGGGTCCAGGACGAGCAGGGCGACCTCGCAACGCTAGCCGAGGAGGGCGCGGTCGGCATCCGCGTCATCAAGTCGTTCGGTCGCGCCAGGCACGTGTCCGAGCGGTACGACGACGCCGCCCGCAAGCTCTACGCCACCTCGATGGACAAGGTCCGCCTGTCCGCGAGGTTCTGGTCCTTCCTGGAGGTCATCCCGAACGTCGCCGTGGTCGTCGTGCTCCTCATCGGGGCGCTCGGCGTCGGTCGCGGGGACCTGAGCGAGGGCACGCTGGTCGCCTTCATCCTGCTGCTCCTGTCGCTGGTCTGGCCGGTCGCGTCCCTGGGGGTGATCCTCGCGATGGCGCAGGAGGCGATGACCGCGGCCGCCCGGGTGCTCGAGATCTTCGACACCGAGCCGGCCATCGTGTCCGGGACGAGGACGCTCGACCACCCGAAGGGGCACCTCCGCTTCGAGCACGTCGACTTCGCCTTCCCCGACTCCGAGAACCCGGAGCGTCCCGGCGAGCCGGTGCTGCGCGACGTGAACCTCGAGGTCGCGCCCGGGGAGACGGTCGCGATCGTGGGCGCGACGGGATCGGGCAAGACCACCCTCACCTCGCTGGTGCCCCGCCTCTACGACGTGACCGGAGGTCGTGTGACGATCGACGGGGTCGACGTCCGCGAGCTCACCCTGCCCGACCTCCGGCAGGTCGTGGCCACCGCGTTCGAGGAGCCGACGCTGTTCTCGATGAGTGCGCGGGAGAACCTCACCCTCGGCCGGTCCGACGCCACGGAGGAGGAGATCCTCGACGCGATCGAGGTGGCGCAGGCCGGCTTCGTCCACGACCTGCCCTGGGGCCTCGACACCCGGATCGGTGAGCAGGGCATGTCGCTCTCCGGTGGCCAGCGGCAGCGCCTCGCGCTCGCTCGGGCAGTGCTCGCGAGACCGAGGATCCTCGTCCTCGACGACACGCTGTCCGCCCTCGACGTGCACACCGAGAAGCTCGTCGAGGCCGCGCTGAGGCGGGTCCTCGCGAGGGCCACCGGCATCGTCGTGGCGCACCGCGCTTCGACCGTGCTGCTGGCTGACAAGGTCGCGCTGCTCCAGGACGGCACGATCACGCACGTCGGGGACCACAGCGAGCTGCTGGCCACCGTCCCCGCCTACCGCGAGCTGCTCGCGGCCGACGTGAACGAGGAGGTGGCGGTATGAGCCGCGGCCCCGACTCGGAGCGGCTGGAGGACGAGGCCCGTGAGGTCGCGGACGACGAGAAGAGCTGGCGCGGTGTGGCCGCTGACGGTCGTGAGGAGGAGGCGATCACCGAGCACGTGTCGGGCATGCTCAGGGCACGCTCCAGGCGCCTGCTCGGCGAGCTGCTCCGTCCCCACCGGCGGTGGATCTGGGTGCTGGTCGGTGTCGTGCTCGCCGAGAACGCCGCCCGGCTCTCCATCCCGTACCTCGTCAAGGAGGGCATCGACAGCGGCATCCCGCCCATCCGGGAGAGCGGCGACACGAGCCTGCTGTTCACGATCGTCGCCGTCGTCGTGGTCGCGATCGTGGTGCAGGCGGCCACGAGGCAGACCTTCCTGGTGCTGTCCGGACGCATCGGCCAGGACATGCTGTTCGAGGTCCGGCGGCGGGTGTTCCGTCACTTCCAGAAGCTGAGCCCGGCCTTCCACGACGAGTACACCTCCGGTCGCGTCATCTCCCGCCAGACCTCCGACGTCGACGCGATCTACGAGATGCTCGAGTCCGGCTTCGACGGGCTGGTGACCGCCGTACTCACGCTCTTCGGCACCGCGATCCTCCTGCTCGTCCTCGACGTGCAGCTCGCGCTCGTCGCGCTGCTCAGCTTCCCGTTCCTCCTGCTCCTGACCAACTGGTTCCGCAAGGAGACGGCCAAGACCTACCGCGTCACGCGGGAGAAGGTCGCGCTCGTGATCGTCCACTTCGTCGAGTCGATGGGTGGCATCCGGGCGGTCCAGGCCTTCCGTCGCGAGGCCCGCAACCAGGAGATCTTCGACGACGTCAACGACCAGTACCGCGTCGCGAACCTGCGTGCCTTCCGGCTCTTCGCGTGGTTCATGCCGGGCGTGAAGCTGATCGGCAACGTCACCATCGCGGTCACGCTGCTCTACGGCGCCTACCTCGCCTTCGACGGGGAGGTCACCGTCGGCGTGCTCGCCGCGTTCCTGCTGTACCTGCGCCAGTTCTTCGAGCCGATGCAGGAGATCTCGCAGTTCTACAACACCTTCCAGTCGGCCTCCGCAGCCCTGGAGAAGCTCTCGGGCGTGCTCGAGGAGGAGCCCGGGGTCCCCGAGCCCGCTGTGCCCTTCCCGCTCGACAACGTCCGGGGTGAGGTGCGTTTCGACCGTGTGCGGTTCGAGTACGTCGAGGACGCGCCCGTGATCCCCGGCCTCGACCTCACCCTGTCGGCCGGCCAGACGATCGCGCTGGTCGGCACGACGGGGGCGGGCAAGACCACCATCGCCAAGCTGCTGTCGCGGTTCTACGACCCCGTGCGCGGCCGCGTCCTGCTCGACGGGGTGGACCTCCGCGACCTCGACGAGGAGACCCTGCGCAGGTCGGTGGTGATGGTCACCCAGGAGAACTACCTCTTCGGCGGCACGGTGGCCGACAACATCCGCTTCGGACGTCCCGAGGCGAGCACGGAGGAGGTCGTGGCGGCGGCGAAGGCGATCGGCGCCCACGAGTTCATCTCGGCGCTGCCCGACGGCTACGACACCGATGTGGCGAACCGGGGCGGCCGGCTCTCCGCAGGGCAGCGGCAGCTCGTGGCGTTCGCGCGCGCGTTCCTGGCCGACCCCGACGTGCTGATCCTCGACGAGGCGACCTCGTCCCTCGACGTGCCCTCGGAGCGCCTGGTGCAGCGGGCGCTCCAGACGATCCTGGCGGAGCGGACCGCGGTGATCATCGCCCACCGGCTCTCGACGGTGGAGATCGCCGACCGGGTGCTCGTCCTCGAGCACGGACGGGTGGTCGAGGACGGCTCGCCGCGGGACCTGATCCAGGGTGGGAAGGGCCGCTTCTCGGACCTGCACGACGCCTGGGTGGCATCGCTGGCCTGATGCGACACCAGAGGGTTCGTCCGGGTTAGCGTGACCGCATGCGGCCCTGTGACCTGGATCACCTCATCACCGTCGGCTCTCCGGCTCTGTCGCCTGACGGGCGCAGGGTCGCCTTCGTGGTGACCCGGGTGGACGCGCCGGCGAACGATTACCGCAGCCAGGTCTGGCTCGCTGACATCGACGGTCTCCGCGCCCCGTTCCCGTTCACGTCGGGTGAGCACAAGGATGCCAACCCGGCCTGGTCCCCCGACGGCTCGCGGCTCGCCTTCACCTCCAGCCGAGGCGCCGGGGAACAGGCCAAGACGTCCCTCCACGTCGCGCCGGTGGGCGCCGGTGGCGAGGTGGTCACGCTCGCGAAGCTGCAGGCAGCCATCGAGTCACCGAGATGGTCCCCGGACGGAAGCGCCGTCGTCTTCGTCGCCCGCACCCCGTCGGAGCGCTACGCCGAGCAGGACGAGGGCAGGCGTGCTCCCCACCGGATCACCCGCTTGTTCTCGCGGCTCGACAACGTCGGACCAACGTCCGACCGGCCCCGCCACCTGTACGTCATCCCGGCCGATGGCTCCGCGCCACCCCGCGACCTCACCCCCGGTGAGTTCGAGTTCAGCGGCCCCGCGTGGACCCCTGACTCCACAACAGTTGTGGTCGCGGGTGCAGGGCACGGCACCTGGGACCTCGACTTCAAGACCGACCTGTACGCGATCGACGTCGCATCGGGGGAGCGACGAGCGCTCACCCCGACCACCGGCGTGTACGGCAGCCCCTGCGTCTCGCCGGACGGGGGTCGGGTGTCCTTCATCGGCACCGACGACCCGGCGACGTATCCCAGGAACCACCACGTCGCAGTGGCGCCCATGAAGGAGGGCGACCACAGGTGGGTCTCGCACGGGCTCGACCGCACGTTCGCGCCTTTCCCGGACGGGAGGTCGCCGGTCTGGCTCGACGAGGACCGGATCCTCGTCAGCGCCGAGAACCGCGGCGACGTGCACCTCTACGCCCTCGCGGTCGACGGCAGCCGAGCGCCTCTCCCGGTGTGGGACGGTACCGGCTGCGTCACAGGCTTCGACGCCGCCGCCGGCACGGTGGTGTTCACGCTCTCCACCGACACGAGTCCGGGCGAGGTGTACGTGCTCGAGTACGGCGAAGCGCGCCCGCTGACAGGGCTCACAGCTCGCTTCGCCCAGGAGACGCAGCTGCGGGAGCCCGAGCGTTTCACCGTTCCGTCCACGGACGGGAGCGTCGAGATCGACGCCTGGCTCCTGCGTCCCACCGACTTCGAGTACGGCAGGCGCTACCCGCTGCTGCTCAACGTCCACGGCGGTCCCTTCACCCAGTACGCGAACCGGTTCTTCGACGAGGTGCAGATCCAGGCCCGGGCCGGCTACGCGGTGCTCTGGTGCAACCCGCGGGGGAGCTCAGGCCGCGAGGAGGCCTTCGGTCGTGCCATCGCCGGGCCGACGCTCGGCGGGACCGGATGGGGGAGCGTCGACTTCGACGACGTGATGGCGGTGCTCGACCTCGCCCTGAAGAAGTACTGGTTCATCGACCCCGAACGGCTCGGCATCCTCGGGGGGAGCTACGGCGGCTACCTGACCTCATGGGCCATCAGCCACACGAACCGCTTCCGCGCCGCGTGCAGCGAGCGAGCCGCCAACAACCTGCTGAGCCTCGAGTGGGCCAGTGACGCGGCAGGCGCCTTCCGGAGATGGCTGGGCGTCAGCCATCTCCACAACCCGGAGCGCTACCTTGCGCACTCGCCGATCAGCTACGTGCGCGACATCGACACCCCGCTGCTGATCCTTCACGCAGAGGGAGACCTGCGCTGCCCCGTGGAGCAGGCGGACCAGCTCTTCGTGTCGATGCGGTTGCTCGGCAAGGAGGTCGAGATGGTGCGCTTCGCCGGCGAGAGCCATGAGCTCTCCCGATCCGGCACGCCCACGCACCGCAGGCAGCGGTCCGAGATCATCCTCGAGTACTTCGACCGGCACCTGAAGCAGTCCGCGGACGCGGAGGAGAGCTAGGGGGCCGCTGCGGTCGCGGCGTCGGCCTCGGCAGCAGCCCTGAGACGCACCAGGGTCTGCTCGATCCCGCGGCGGTTCCGCTCTGGGAAGCCGGTCACCTCGATCAGCTTGGCCCGGAGGCCGGTGTAGCGCGAGTAGTCGAACGTCTCGGTGACCGTCGTACCTCCGTCGTCGGTCGGCTCGAGCTCGTAGCGCCAGCGGTGGCCACCGAAGTGCCGCCAGGCGATCCGGCGGTCCTCATCGAGCTCCACCACGGTGTTCTTGATCTTGTAGGGGAGGCCGAAGAGCTTCATGTGGACGGTGAACGTGTTGCCCTTGGCCGACAGGCGGCCGGGGGCGTCGATCACCGCACCCACGGACCCGGACCCGTCGATGCGCGAGTGCTGGTGGGGGTCGGCGAGGATCGCGAACACCGTGGCGGGTGGTGCGTCGATCGTGGTCGACGCCGAGATCGTCTGGTGGCTCATGGTCACACCGTAGCCGTCACGCCGGAGGGCGCGGGATGTGTACGTCGGGGGGCGGCTCGCCGTGGCGGGCGGTGTACTCCTCCGCGTAGGCCACGACGGCCGTCGGGAGCGTCATGAAGATCCGGTCCTCCCCGACCTTCTCGATGAAGTCGGCGGCGGCGAGCTGGTCGCGAAGGTCCTGCTTGACCCGCGCCATCGCGAAGACGATGCCGCGGTCAGTGAGCGTCCGGCGTACCTCGTCGAGGGCATCGACCCCGGTGAGGTCCACCTCGATGTTGGCCTCGGCGTTCAGCAGGAACCACTCGACCGGCGTCTCGCTGTCGTCGACGGCGGCGAGGGCGCGGCGGGTGAAGTCCTCCGCGTTGGCGAAGAAGATCGGGGAGTCGTACCGGTAGACCACCAGGCCGGGCACCCGCTGCGCCTCGGGGTAGTCGTCGACGTCGTGCATCCCCGGCACGTCGCGGACGAAGCCGAGGATCCCGTCATGGGGCCGTGCCACCCGGTGCAGCAGGTCCAGGATCGACAGGGCGATCGCGACTCCGATGCCCGGCAGCACACCGAGGAGCAGCACCGAGGCGGTGGTGGCGAGGGCGAGCGCGAGCTCGGTGCGGCGGAAGCGGGCGATGCGCCGGAGCTCCGCGACGTCGACCAGCCGGATCGCGGCGAAGACCACCACGCCGCCGAGTGCCGCCACCGGGAACGCCGCAAGCACGGGCCCGAGGAAGAACATGGTCAACAGGACCACCCCGAGCGCGACGAGGGAGTAGAGCTGGCTGCGGCTCCCCGTCGCGTCGCCGATGGCCGTCCTGCTGCCACTGCTGCTGACCGGGAAACCGGAGAACAGGCCCGAGGCGATGTTGGAGGCTCCGAGCGCCAGGAGCTCCTGGTTGGCGTCGATGCTCTGGCCGTGCCGGCTGGCGAAGGCCCGACCCTCGAGCACGTTGTCGGAGTAGCCCACCACCGCGACCCCGATCGCAGGGACGAGCAGCTCGAGCACCACCCGCGGGTCGATGTCGGGCAGGCCCGGGGTGGGCAGCCCGGCGGGGATCGTCCCGACCACGTCGATGCCCTGCTCGCCGAGGTCGAGGAGGACGACCGCGGCCGCGGCGAGGAGCATCACGAACAGCGGGTTCGGCCACCTGGGGCGGTAGTGCTGCCCGAGGAGGAGCAGCACCAGCACCGCCGCGGCGAGCCCGACGGTCGGGAGCTCCGCCTCGTCGAGGTGCATGAGCGTGTAGCCGGTCTGCTCCAGCGGGGTGTCGCCCTCGACCTCCATGCCACTGAGCTTTCCGAGCTGGCTCACGATCATCAGCACGGCGATCCCGGCCATGTAGCCGACGAGCACCGGTCGCGACAGCAGGTCAGCCAGGAATCCGAGCCGTCCGACGTACCCGAGCAGGCACACCGCTCCCACCGCGAGGGCGAGGGCGGTTGCGAGCGAGGCGTACCGCTCCGGGTCGCTCGCACCCATCGCACCGATCGCCGCCGCGGTCATCAGCGCGGTCGTGGACTCCGGCCCCACGGACAGCTGTCGCGACGAGCCGAGTGCGGCGTACAACAGCAGCGGGCCGACGGTGGCCCACAGGCCGACGACCGCGGGAAGTCCGGCGACCTCGGCGTAGGCCATCACCTGGGGCACGAGGTAGGCAGCGACCGTCACCCCGGCGAGCAGGTCCCCGCGGAGCCAGGCGCGGTCGTAGTGCAGGAGGACCGGGACGCCCGGGGCGAAGGAGGTGAGCCGTTCAGTCGGCGGTGCCCCGCCTCGCTTCGCCATGAGGCGAAACTACTGCGTCGACCGACTCCGGCGCCGGGGTCTCCGGAAGTGGCTTCCGCCGTGGCCGCTCGGCGGTGATGACGATCGCGACCGCGAGCACGACGATGCCGCCGCCGACGACGATGGGGACGGTGACCGCCTCGCCGAGGATCAGCCAGCCGAGGAAGACCGCCACGACCGGGTTCACGTAGGCGTAGGTCGCCACCAGGGAGATCGGGGCGTTGTTGAGCAGCCACACGTAGGCCGTGAAGGCCAGCATCGACCCGAACACGACCAGGTAGCCCAGGGCGAGCCAGGTGCGCGGACTGTAGTCGCCGGTGAACCGCTCACCCGAGATCAGGCCGATGCTCACCATGATCAGGCCGCCGCAGACCATCTCGTAGACGGTGGTGACGAACACGTCGTCGGGGAGCAGGAGCCTCGGCTGGATGAAGGATCCGAGGCCCCAGCAGGTCGCGGCGAAGAGGATGATCAGCGCGGGGACCAGCGGCAGGTCCCCGCCGCCGCGGCCGGCGAGCACCAGGTAGCCCAGGCCGACGAAGCCGAGCACGACTCCGAAGACCGACAGCGGGTTTGGCCGGTCGCCGGAGAGGGCGCGGAACACCACGATGAGGATCGGGGCGATCGCGATCAACAGCGCGGTGGCTCCGGAGGGTGCTCCCTTGCTCTCGCCCACCGACACCAGGCCGTTGCCGAGCATCGGCAGCATGAGGCCGAGGAGTGCGGCGCCGGCGAGCTCGCGCGGGCGCACCGCCAGACGGCGTACCCCGCCCTTGAAGGACAGCACAACACCGAGCAGGACCCCTGCGGTCGTGAACCTCAGGCCCATCGACGTCAACGGAGGCGCCTCCTCGACGACGACCCGGATGCCGAGGTAGGTCGAGCCCCAGACGACGTAGACGACCCCGAGCGCTGCGACGACCAGGCCGAGAGCCGGTGCCGCCTTCACGGAGGGGGTCCTCGCGTCCGTCTGTGTCATGAGCGTTTTGTCCTTTCACCCATGACAAGGTTAGGTGGGGCGGCCCCCGGGAGTCGCGCGGATTTCGGACACGAAACCTCGAGATGCAGCCAGGCGCCGATTAGGCGAGGCCGTCAAAGATCGGTACTTTATGAACACTGAGTCCGGTGTGTCACCGGTCACAGTCTCCCGAGCGCAACACCCTCGCGCACGGTCGTGAACTCGCGAGCCGACGGCGGAGACCCCGCTCGTCGTCAACTCCAAGGAGTGCAGGTGACAGAGAACGTAGTACCCAAGGCCGAGTTCGGCCCGGACCTCGGTGAGGTCTTCGGCCCGAGCCACGCCGACGGCGGCCCCGAGCTGGTGCAGCTGCTGACGCCCGAGGGCGAGCGCGTCGAGCACCCCGAATTCTCCTTCGACCTCGATGACGAGGCGATCAAGGGCTTCTACCGCGACATGGTCCTCACCCGTCGCATCGATGTGGAGGCCACCGCGCTGCAGCGCCACGGCGAGCTCGGCATCTGGGCCCAGCTGCTCGGGCAGGAGGCCGCTCAGATCGGCTCCGGCCGGGCGCTCGCCCCGCAGGACTTCGTCTTCCCGACCTACCGCGAGCACGGCGTCGCCTGGTGCCGCGACCTCGACCCGCTGCGCCTGCTCGGCCTCTTCCGCGGCGTCGACCAGGGCGGCTGGGACCCCCAGGCCAACAACTTCGGCCTCTACACGATCGTCATCGGTGCCCAGACCCTGCACGCTGTCGGGTACGCCATGGGCATGCAGCGCGACGGCGTGGTCGGCACCGGCGACCCGGAGCGTGATGCCGCGGTGGTCGCCTACTTCGGAGACGGCGCGAGCAGCCAGGGCGACGTCAACGAGTCGTTCATCTTCGCCGCGTCCTACAACGCGCCGGTGATCTTCTTCTGCCAGAACAACCAGTGGGCGATCTCGGAGCCGATCGAGCGCCAGTCGCGCATCCCGCTGTACCAGCGCGCCCTCGGCTTCGGCTTCCCGGGCGTCCGCGTCGACGGCAACGACGTCCTCGCCTGCTACGCGGTCACCCAGGCGGCCCTCCAGCGGGCCCACGAGGGCAGCGGGCCGACCTTCATCGAGGCCTACACGTACCGGATGGGTGCTCACACCACCACCGACGACCCGACCCGCTACCGGCTCTCCTCCGACGTCGAGGCCTGGAAGCTCAAGGACCCGATCGCGCGCGTGAAGGCCTACCTGGTCCGCAACGGCCTGGTCGACGAGGACTTCTTCGAGAGCATCGAGGACGAGGCCGAGCAGCTCGGCCACCACCTGCGCGAGGGCTGCAAGGCCCTCCCCGAGCCCAGTCCGCTCAGCGTCTTCGACAACGTGTACGTCGACCAGACCCCTGAGCTCGCCGCACAGAAGGAGGCCTACGCGGCCTACCTCGCGTCTTTCGAGGGAGCCCACTGATGGCCAAGATCACTCTTGCGAAGGGCCTCAACGCAGGCCTGCGCGCCGCGATGGAGAAGGACCCCAAGGTCGTCGTCATGGGTGAGGACGTCGGCAAGCTCGGCGGTGTCTTCCGCATCACCGACGGTCTCCAGAAGGACTTCGGCGAGGACCGGGTGATCGACACCCCGCTCGCCGAGTCCGGCATCCTCGGCACCGCGGTCGGCCTCGCGATGCGCGGCTACCGCCCGGTGTGCGAGATCCAGTTCGACGGCTTCGTCTACCCGGCCTACGACCAGATCGTCAGCCAGGTCGCCAAGATCCACTTCCGGAGCCAGGGCAAGGTCAAGATGCCCATCGTCATCCGGATCCCCTTCGGCGGCGGCATCGGCGCGGTCGAGCACCACAGCGAGAGCCCGGAGGCGCAGTTCGCCCACACGCCTGGCCTCAAGGTCGTGGCCTGCTCGAACCCCGTCGACGGCTACTTCATGATCCAGCAGGCGATCGCGTGCGACGACCCGGTCGTCTTCCTCGAGCCCAAGCGGCAGTACCACGCCGACAAGGCCGAGCTCGACGAGTCCCTCACCCTCGCCGACGCGGACCCGCTGTTCACCTCCCGCGTCGTGCGCGAGGGCAGCGACCTGACCCTGCTCGCCTACGGCCCCACGGTGAAGACCTGCATGCAGAGCGCCGAGGCCGCTGCCGGCGAGGGGAAGAGCATCGAGGTCATCGACCTCCGTACGCTCTCCCCGCTCGACATGGAGCCGGTCCTCGCCTCGGTCCGCAAGACCGGTCGTGCGGTCGTGGCCCACGAGGCGCACGTGAACCTCGGCATGGGCTCGGAGATCGCGGCGCGCATCACCGAGGAGTGCTTCTACAACCTCGAGGCTCCGGTGCTGCGGGTGGGCGGGTTCGACACGCCCTATCCGCCGAGCCGGATCGAGGAGGAGTGGCTGCCCGACCTCGACAGGGTGCTCGACGCCGTCGACCGTTCGCTCGCTTACTGATCCCGGAGTTCGCAGATGCCTGAGTACAAGCTTCCCGACCCCGGTGAGGGTCTGACCGAGGCCGAGATCGTCTCCTGGAAGGTCAAGGTCGGAGACACCGTCAAGATCAACGACATCGTCGTGGAGATCGAGACGGCCAAGTCGCTCGTCGAGCTGCCGTCGCCGTTCGCCGGCACCGTCAGCGCGATCCTGGTCCCCGAGGGCGAGACGGTCGAGGTCGGCACCCCGATCATCGCGATCGGTGACGGGGCCGAGGCTGCTGCGCCGGCGGCCGCGCCTGCCGAGCCCGCCGGCAAGCACGCCGCTGCCGAGCCGGCTGTCGAGGAGGATGAGCCTCCGATGAAGACGCTGGTCGGCTACGGCCCGCGCACCGTCGAGGCCAAGCGCCGTCCCCGCAAGGGCGGTGCCACCCCGGCGACCGACGCGGGCGCCGCGACCCAGATGCAGGTGCAGGGCTCGTTCAGCCCCGGCGGCGCGCAGTCGCAGGCCGTGGTCGAGGCCGATGAGCCCGCCGTCCCCGCGCACTCCGCCCGGACCTCGGCAGGGGAGGCTGCGAACGTCCAGGTGCTCGCCAAGCCGCCGGTGCGCAAGCTCGCCAAGGACCTCGGCGTCGACCTCCGCTCGGTCACGCCGACCGGCCCGAACGGCACCATCACCCGCGACGACGTGCAGAGCCACGGCGCCGGTGGGGCCGCGCCCGCGGTCGCGCCCGCCGAGAGCCCGGCCGCCCCCGTGGTGGCCCGCGCCGGTGAGCGGGAGACCCGCGAGCCGATCAAGGGCGTGCGCAAGATGATGGGCCAGGCGATGGTGGAGTCGGCCTTCACCGCGCCGCACGTCACCGAGTGGATCACCGTCGACGTCACGAAGACGATGAAGTACGTCGAGAAGCTGCGGGCCCACCGCGACTTCCGCGACGTGAAGGTGTCCCCGCTCCTGGTCGTGGCGCGAGCCGTGTGCCTTGCCGCCCGTCGTACGCCGGAGGTCAACGCGACCTGGGACGAGGCCGCCGGGGAGGTCGTGTTCAAGAACTACGTGAACCTCGGCATCGCCGCGGCCACGCCGCGCGGGCTGGTCGTGCCCAACATCAAGGACGCCGACGCGATGTCGATGGTCGACCTCGCGAAGTCGATCAACGCGCTGGCCAGGACCGCTCGTGAGGGACGGACGCAGCCGGCGGAGATGAGCGGCGGGTCGTTCACGATCACGAACGTCGGCGTGTTCGGGGTCGACGCCGGCACGCCGATCATCAACCCGGGCGAGTCCGCGATCCTGTGCTTCGGCGCGGTACGCAAGCAGCCGTGGGTCCACAAGGGCAAGATCAAGCCCCGCGACATCACGACGCTGGCGCTGTCGTTCGACCACCGGCTCGTCGACGGCGAGAAGGGCTCGCGCTTCCTCGCCGACGTGGCCGCGATCCTCGAGGACCCCGCGAACTCACTGATGTTCTGAGGGTCTCTCGGCAAGTGGGCGAAGACGGCACGTTCCGGGCCATGGGATTTGTCGTCCTCTCCCACTTGCGTGGCACGCCTCAGCGGCGGCGCATCGCCTGGACCTTGGTGGCCATCTCGGCGACCTTCCGGGCCATGGTCATGGCGATCGGTGGCACGTTCATGCCCTCCGGCTTCCGCGGGTGCATGATCGCGTCGGTCCCGCCGTCGACGAAGAGAGTCGTCCCCACGACCAGGCTCGCCTGCTCCGAGAGCAGGAAGCCGATCGTGGCGGCGACCTCCTCGGGCTTCCCGGGCCGGCTGATCGCGCTGGGGTAGGCGTCGGCGAACACCCCGAGCTCGGGGTCCTCGCGGAGCCGGTCGGTCATCGCGGTCGAGACGAAGCCGGGGGCGACGGCGTTGGCCCGGATGCCGGCGCCGATCCAGGCCGGCTCGATCCCCTCGCGACGGACCCACCACGCCAACGCGGCCTTCGTCGCGGGGTAGACGTCGACGGCCTGCGCGTCCGCGGCGACCAGCCTGGCCTTCTCCTCGTCGTGCTCGAGGCACGCGCCTGCCACCTCGGAGGCCCACCCCGGCTGGCAGGTGACGGAGTTGGAGGAGATGAGGACGACCGCCGGGTGCTCGCCGTTCTCGGCGGCGCGTGCGAGGAGCGGCCGGAGCCCGGTGAGTACGTCGATCGCGCCGAAGTAGTTCACCGACACCACCAACCGCGGGTCCACGCCGGTCAGCCCCGCGACACCGGCGCAGGGCACGAACCCGGCGATGCCTTCCGGGGACAGCTCGCCGACCCGGCGCACCACGTCGGCCCGCCCCTGTGCGGTGGACAGGTCCGCGGTGATGTCGCAGGGGGAGCGGTCGACGCCGACCACGCGGTGCCCCTGCTCCCTCAGCAGCCGCGCGGTGGCGGCTCCGATGCCCGATCCGGCCCCGGTGACGACGTAGGTGCTCATCTCATCCCCTGTCCTCGAGGCGTACGACGCCTGCGACTGTGGCGATGTACGCCGACCCATCGGGGCCGAGGTAGATCGCGGCGTAGTGGTTGTTCCACTGCGGTCCCGTGCCGGTGAGGCGACGCCAGACGGTCCGGCCCGTGTCGACGTCGATGGCGGTGAAGTACCACGGGTCCGCGGGGTCGCCCGCCGGCTTGGTGTAGACGTAGAGCAGCCCATTGGCGAGCGAAGCCTTGGGCACGGACGTCGGAGCGGTCTCGCGTGACGTCCAACGCACGGAGCAGCCCTGGCGGTCGAAGTCCACGCGCGCGATCCCCGGCGTCGTGCTCGCGCCCAGCATCGTCGAGGCCGGCCCGGTGTAGCCGTGGTTGTTCTCCACGAGCACCGAGCGGCCCACGGCGACGATGCTGTTCTCGGTCGCGCTCCGACCCTTGCGCAGCACCGGTCGAGCGCAGACCCGGCGCTTCCGTCTCGGCTCGGCGGTGCGCTTGAAGGCCAGCACCCGCATCCGTGGATCCGCGTTGTCGGTGACCACGACGAGGTCACGACCGACCAGCGTGGGCGTGGTGCCGGAGCCCTGGGAGAGCTGGCCGGGCTTCTGCGTCGAGCCCCGGTCGTAGGTCTCCCGCCAGGTCACGCGCGGCCGCCCGCGCCGGCCGCTGTCGAACCGGTACATCGCGTGGTCGCTGACGATGAAGACGCCGCCAGTCTCGTCGGTGGCGAAGGAGTTGACGATCCTCTCCCCACGCAGCCGCATGCTGCGCACCCGGCCTGTGCGTGGGTGGACGGTGCCGACGCCGCCTTCCTGGGTGACGAACCAGATGAGGCCGTCCCAGGCCGGGAGCAGCGCGACGAGGCAGTCGTCCTCGGGGACGTGGGCGGCGAGGTCGTGGCGGCGGAGCAGCTCGAAACCGGTCCCGACCGGGGTCTCGGACTGTCCGACCACCCAGATCTGCGCGTTGGTCGTCGCGATGACGGCCCGGTCGCGGTGGTCGAGGTAGAAGTACGCGCCCGCGCAGATGTCCTCTAGCGGGCTGGTCTGCGGGTCGACCCGGCGTGGGGGAAGCGGGTGCGCGGCGAGCACGTCGAGCGTCTCCGGGTCGAGCAGCATGAGGCGCGACCCCTCGAGGCCACCGCACAGCGCCTCTACCCTGCCCAACCGGTCGAAGGCCATCGTCGCGCACTCCTCGACGCCGTAGGTCGCGCTGCTCACCTCGACGCCGCGGCCCAGCGGCCCCGGCCCTGCGTAGGCGTCCGAGGCGTATGCGTCGTTGTGCATGCTGCTGCGGTCGTTCGCCGCGAGGAACGGGTGGCGCGGGACCGGCCGGCTGCGGACCGGGTCCGGTCTTGCCGACCTGCCCTCGAACGCCGCGACCGTCGAGTCAGCAGGGCCGGGCGGGATCGGTACGCCGCCGGCGGCCGGAGTGAGAGAGACGGCGCCGAGGGCGAGCAGGGCTGCCGCGACGAGAAACAGGCGGGTCCGTCGCGTCGCACGTGTCATGGAGCCTCCAACGACCCTGAAACCGACCGGTTACGAGGGGGCTCGGGGAGTTCGACGCCGCCGGGGTGGCGCACGAGGATCTCGGGGGATCTGTTTCCGGACTGATACGAACTCTCCTGCGGTCTTTATGCGGCCTCTTTACCATGGTGACCACCATGCGTTCCTCAGCCCGCCCGCCGCGCCCCAACGCTGCCCAGCGCGCCTACGACTTCGCCAAGTGGGCGATCCTGAACGCCGTCTACCCCGCCGGCTCGGTGGTGACGGTGAGCTCCCTCGCGGGCGAGCTCGGGTTGAGCAGGAACCCGGTGCGGGAGGCGCTGCTGAGGCTCGAGGCCGAAGGCCTGGTGCGGGTCGTGCCCCGCAGGGGCGCCGTGGTGGCCACCTTCAGCCCCCAGGAGGTCGAGGACGTCCTCGAGGCCCGCATCCTGGTCGAGAACTACACCGCCGCCCGGTCCTTCCAGAACCGCAAGAAGTTCTTGCCCGACCTGCTCCAGGCGCACGACGAGATGAAGCAGCGCCGCCGCGAGCAGGACACCGCGGGCTTCACTCGGGCGGACCGGCTCTTCCACGAGATCATCGTCGACGGGGCGGAGAACGCCGTGCTCTCGGAGATGTACCGGTCCCTGCGCGAGCGCCAGACGCTGTTCACCTCGACGATGGTGCGGGGTCGCACCGACCGGATGGACGCCGCGATCGCCGAGCACGAGGGCATCATCGAGAAGCTCGAGGGCGATGACGAGGACGCGTTCATCGACGTGCTCAACAGCCACCTTCAGTGGTCGATAGCGCTGGCCCGCTCCTCCACGACCTGACCGGTCAGCGTCCTACGTGGCCGATGGCCTCGTAGCGCCTGGTTCGCTGTTCGACCAACGTGCTCCGGTCACGCTGCCCGAGCTCGGCGAGCTCGTAGCGCAGCACGTCGCCGAGCCGGGCGCAGAACTCCTCCGCCTCGTCGGCGGCGTCGGGCTTCTCGACGACGATCCGGTCCACGATGCCGGCCGCACGCATGTCGAGGGAGCGCACGCGCTGGGCACGCGCCATCTCGGGTGCGTGCGAGAGGTCGCGGTGCACGATCGCGCTCGCGCCCTCGGGTGGCAGCGGCGAGAGCCAGGCGTGCTGGGCCGCGATCACCCGGTCGGCAGGGAGCAGCGCGAGCGCGCCGCCACCCGTGCCCTGGCCTAGCAGCAGGGTCAAGGTGGGCGCGTCGAGCGTGACCAGGTCGGCCAGGCACCGGGCGATCTCACCGGCGAGGCCGCCCTCCTCGGCCTCCGCCGACAGGGCTGCGCCCGGCGTGTCGATCACGGTCATCAACGGCAGGCCGAGCTCGGCGGCCAGCCGCATGCCGCGGCGGGCCTCGCGCAGGGCTCCGGGGCCGAGCGGGTGCGCCTCGGTCTGGCCGCGGCGGTCCTGGCCGAGGAAGACACAGGGCGATCCGCCGAACCGGGCGAGCGCGATCAGCAGGCCCGGGTCCGCCTCGCCCTGGCCCGTGCCGTTGAGCGGGATGACGTCGGTGGCGGCGTACCTGAGCAACCGGCGCACACCGGGGCGGTCCGGCCGGCGGGACCGCGTGACCGACTCCCAGGCGTCGACGTCGGGCACCTCCTCGTCCGGCGGGTCCGGGATCTCCCCGAGGTCGGTCGGCGAGGCCAGCAGCACGGAGAGTGCGCGGGCCAGGATGTCCGCGATCTCGGTCGGGGGTACGACGGCGTCGATCAGGCCGTGGGCGTAGAGGTTCTCGGAGGTCTGGACGCCCTCGGGGAACGGCCGGTCGTACAGCGCCTCGTACACTCGGGGCCCGAGGAAGCCCACCAGCGCGCCGGGCTCGGCCACCGTCACGTGGCCCAGCGAGCCCCACGAGGCCATCACGCCGCCGGTCGTGGGGTTGCGGAGGTACACGAGGTAGGGCAGGCCGGCGCTCTTGTGCTCGGCGATCGCGGCGGAGATCTTCACCATCTGCATGAAGGCGACCGTGCCCTCCTGCATCCGGGTGCCGCCCGAGACCGGGGCCGCGAGCAGCGGGAGGCCTTCGGCGGTGGCGCGTCGCACCGCGGTGACGAGCCGCTCGGCCGAGGCCACCCCGATCGAGCCGGCAAGGAACCGGAACTCGCAGGCGACCACGGCGACGCGCCTGCCCCGCATGAGGCCCTCGCCGGTGATCACGGACTCGTCGAGTCCGGTCTTCTCCTCGGCCGCGCGGAGCTCCGCTGCGTAGTCCTCGGAGATCGGGCCACGCACAGGCGGCGTGTCCCATGAGCTCCAGGACCCCTCGTCGAGGACGAGGTCGATCAGCTCGGTGGCGGAGAGTCGCTTGCTCATGCCGCCATTGTCCCGTCTGGGGGTCTTGGAGCTCGACCCGCCGGTGGGCATGGTCCGGCCACCGGCGGATCGAGGTCTGTAGGTCTTCTCCCCTCCAACGAGCCGTCCCTCACAGAGGTCACGGCCTTTTTACCGAATGCGCTAGACCGGGGGCCTAGCCCACGCGGCGCCCGCAGGCGGTGAGGTCCACCTTGACCTGCTGGCCACGCTCCACGACGACCGGCACCTGCTCGACCACGCGGCCGTCCTGCTCGCAGGAGAGGGTCCAGCTCTCGATGAGGCCGGGCACCTCCTCGGAGGAGACGATCGTGGAGTCGAAGAGCGTCGCGGTCAGCGTGTACGACGGGGTCACCGAGGCGAAGTTGACGACCCGCAGGACGTAGTCACCGGGCTCCGGAGCGGCGATCTCGACCTGCTCCTTCTCTCCCGGCATGTTCCCCGAGGTGCCGACCTGGGTCAGCGAGCCGTCGGCGTTCTTCCGGTAGACCTCGAGGTCGAGGTCGTCGGGCATCGGCCAGTCGAGGTCGACCTGGAACACGTCGATGCCGGTCTCGGTGATCTTGAACTCGTGGTCCACCCGCTGGCCGACGGTGGTGGCGCCGCCCTCGAAGGTCTCCGAGCGCACCGGCTCGTCCGAGGTGATCTCGACCAGCTTCTTCTGCACCACCGGGCGGGTCGACTGGTTCACGTGCCAGGTGTAGCGGCCGTTGGGCCCGACGACCATGCTCGTCTCGAGCTCGTCGGTGAACGAGCTCTCCCAGGTCGGGGTCGAGAACTGCTTGGCCAGCCGGAGCGTCGCGCCCTTCGGCGCCTTGCCGGTGATCACCGCGTGGTTCGAGGCGTCGACGGCGTTCTCGAGGGCGAGCAGGTAGGCCTCGCGGTTGCCCTTCCCGGCGTACTGGCCGGCGCCGAGGTACTCGTCGATCACCTGAGGGAACGGCGGGTGGAACTCGTCGGGCCCGATCTCGAAGGTGTAGCCGTAGCCGCCGGTGGCGTTGTAGGACCAGTCCTCGGTGGTGCCCGTCGTGTCGTAGAGCTCCCAGCCGTGGATGTTCGCATAGCCGTTGGCAGCGGTCATGTCGGCGCCGAGCGCCTTCAGGCCCTCCTCGTCCGGGGCGTTGCCGACGGGCAGGCCGTCGTGGCCGATGGTGTCCGGGTGCACGCCGTTCGGGCGCAGCACGAGGTTCGAGAACGTGTGGTTGGAGATCATCGTCGTGACCTGGCGGCTGCTGATCAGCTCGCGGATGTTCTGGGTCTCCGGCTCGGAGAAGGGCTCTGCGCCGCGATAGGTGGGTTCGGGGAACAGGGTGCCCGCCCCCGGTCCGCCCCAGAACCCGCCGTAGTTGCGGTTCAGGTCGACTCCCGCGCCATAGCCACCGGGGCTCGCGAGGACGGCGGCGCAGGTGCCGTCAGGAGTGTCCTCTCCGTCGACCACCCGGCAGTTCTTGCGCATGTAGGCGCGGCCCGGGGTGGCCAGGACCGAGGTCGTCCCTCCGAGCGGGTCGTTCGCGTTGAGGTCGCGCAGGTCGATGAGGGCGCCGTCGGTGCGCGAGAGGTGGAAGCCGTCGACGTTCACGACCGGGACGACCACGACCCGGGCCCGGTCGAGGAGGCCGGTGATCCGCTGGTCGGTGCCGTAGCTCTTCACCAGGTCGGTGGCGAACTCCATCGCCAGCTCACCCGACGGCCACTCGCGGGCGTGGTGGACGCCGAGCAGCACGAACACAGGGCGGCCGTCCTCCGGTGCCTGCACGTCCCGGCCGATCTCGATGCCGTGGACGTCCCGGCCGTCGAGCGACTTGTGGGGCAGGGTGAGCTTCTTGGCGATGGTCGGGTGCGAGGCGACGAGCGAGTCGATGTCGGCGTTGTAGTCGGCCAGGGTGCGGTAGGAGTCGCGTCCCGAGGGGAGCGGCGAGGTCGTGGTGGCGGCGGCGTAGGCCGCGCTGACCCGGTTGTTCTCAGCCTCGCGACGGACGAGGTCGGGGATCCGCACGTCGTAGGTCAGGCCGGCCTCTTCGAGGGCGTCCAGGTCTAGGGCGTTGTGGAGGACCACCTCGACGTAGTCGTGGCCGGCGTGCTCGGTGAGGTCGAGGCCGAGCGACTGCAGCAGCTCCTTGTGCTCCCGGGTCGGGGTGTCCACGGTGACGAGCCTCGGGGCGAAGGCGGTGTCCTCCGCGGCCGCGACGGAGGTGACTGCTGCGGGCGCGAGTCCCAGCACGGCGAGCGAGGTGAGAGCGGCGAGCGCCAGGCGAGGACGTGACCGGTGGGCCATGCGGACTCCAGGTGGTGAGCAGGGAATCTCCTTCTCCCCACCAACGAGGCAGTTCTCACCGAAGTGACGGAAATTTTGCTTTTGTGCCCTACCTCGCCGGGCTACATGGCCAGGGGCCGGATCCATCTCCACTCGCAGACCTTGCCAACCTCGGGGTCCTCCCGGTCGTCGACGAGGTCGACCTCGCCGCTAGCCACAGCACGCTAGACCAGAGCCCGAGCAGCAGCGGTCCCGAACCCATGACCCCGGAACTCAGGAGCGATTTCGTAGCCGATCTCGACCGTGCATCGACCACGAGCGGTCCGCCTCCGGCGCGGTCTGGAGATGCTCCAGGGTGAAGCCGACGGCCTCAGGGAACTCGGGCCAACCGTCGGGGGCAGGTGAGCCGATCAACTCGCCGAACAGGGTGCGGTCCTCGTTCAGGGCGTTCAGCAACGGCACCGTTGCTGGGACAAGCCGGACCTGCGGATGGGACAACATGCGGAACCTCCAATCGTGATGAGAGAGGCTGCACGACCTGAGAGATGCCAGGGG
>DASSMS010000172.1:0-50661 GCA_035688575.1 Nocardioidaceae bacterium | reverse complement strand
CGACGCACCCGAGGAGGTAGCCGCATGAGCGGCACACCACACGTCCGGCTCGACTCCGTGGAGGAGGCGATCGCCGACATCGCGGCCGGCAGGGCCGTGGTCGTGGTCGACGACGAGGACCGTGAGAACGAGGGCGACCTGGTCTTCGCGGCCAGCAAGTCGACGCCCGCGCTGATGGCGTTCACGATCCGGTACTCCTCGGGTGTCATCTGCGCGCCCATGACCGCTGAGACGCTCGACCGGCTCGGCATCCCGCTGATGACGCCGCACAACCGCGACCGGCACCGCACCGCATACACCGTCTCCGTCGACGCGCGTGACGGCATCACCACCGGCATCTCCGCGGCCGACCGCTCCCGGACGGTCCGGGTGCTCAACGACTCCGCGACCGAGCCGTTCGAGGTCACCCAGCCCGGGCACGTGTTCCCGCTGCGCTACCAGGAGGGCGGCGTGCTGGTGCGGCCCGGCCACACCGAGGCGGCAGTCGACCTCGCCCGCCTCGCCGGGCTCTCGCCGGCGGGGGTGATCTCGGAGATCGTCAACGACGACGGCACGATGAAACGCGGTCAGGAGCTGCGCGACTTCGCCGACGAGCACGGCCTGAAGATGATCTCGATCGACGACCTGATCCACTACCGCCGCCGGCACGAGACCCACGTCGAGCGGGTCGCGGAGACCCGGCTGCCCACGGCCCACGGCGACTTCACCGCCTTCGGCTACAAGATCACCATCGACGACTCCGAGCACATCGCGCTGGTGTACGGCGACCTCGGGGACGGCACCGACGTCCTGACCCGGGTCCACTCCGAGTGCCTGACCGGTGACGTCTTCGGCTCACACCGCTGCGACTGCGGTCCGCAGCTCGAGGAGGCGCTCGAGCGGATCGTCGCGGAGGGCCGCGGTGCGGTCGTCTACCTGCGCGGCCACGAGGGCCGGGGGATCGGACTGGTCGCCAAGCTGCAGGCGTACCAGCTCCAGGACGGGGGCCGGGACACCGTGGACGCGAACCTCGACCTCGGCCTGCCCGCGGACGCCCGCCACTACGGCACCGCGACGCAGATCCTGCGCGACCTCGGGATCACCTCGGTCCGGCTGCTGACGAACAACCCCGCCAAGACCACGGGCCTGGAGGAGTACGGCGTCGCCGTCACCGAGCGGGTCCGGCTGACCCCGCACCCGAACGACCACAACCTGGCTTACCTGCTGACCAAGCGCGACAGGATGGGCCACGACCTGCCCCACCTGGGCACCCCCGCGACCGAAGGAGAGCCGGCATGACCACCCCACGAAGCTGCTCGATGCGCTCGCACCGGGGGGTCCGGGCATGAGCGGCGAGGGCTCACCGGACGTCACCCCGATCGACTGCCACGACCTGCGCGTCGCCGTCGTCGCCGCGAGCTGGCACGAGCAGGTGATGGACGGCCTGCTCGCCGGCGCCAGGCGGGCGCTGGAGGACCACAAGGTGGAGGCACCCACCGTGGTGCGCGTGCCCGGCTCCTTCGAGCTGCCGGTGGTCGCGGCGGCGCTGGCGGAGAAGGGCTACGAGGCCGTCATCGCCCTCGGCGTGGTGATCCGCGGCGGCACCCCGCACTTCGACTACGTCTGCTCGGCCGCCACGGACGGTCTCAACCGGGTCGCGCTCGACTCAGGTGCGGCAGTCGGCTTCGGCCTGCTCACCTGCGACACCGAGGAGCAGGCTCTCGACCGGGCCGGCGTCGAGGGCTCCCGGGAGGACAAGGGTTACGAGGCGACGGCGGCGGCGCTGCAGACCGCGACCACCCTGCGTGAGATCCGCCGCGGCTACAGCCACTGACCTGTCCGCGGCGGCGTGACCGACGTCTCGCGCCGCAGGAGGCCCCACCGGCCGAGACGTCGTACGCCGTAGGCTTGTCCCCGTCCACCCGCGAGCTGCGGGATGCGGCGTGACCCTCACGGAAAGCACCTCGATGAAGACGTTCGACGAGCTCTGGGCCGAGCTCAACGAGAAGGCCCAGACCCGCCCGGCCGGCTCCGGCACCGTCCAGGCACTCGACGCCGGCGTCCACGCGATCGGCAAGAAGCTGGTCGAGGAGGCCGCCGAGTCGTGGATGGCGGCCGAGCACGAGGGCCCCGAGCGTGCCGCCGAGGAGATCAGCCAGCTGCTGTACCACGCACAGGTGCTGATGCTCGCGAGCGGGCTGACGCTCGACGACGTCTACGCCCACCTGTGAGCAGGACAGAGAGGCCAGACATGTCCACCACCACGTCAGCGGCGACCACCCTGCGGATCGCCATCCCCAACAAGGGCTCGCTCTCGCAGTCCGCGTCGGAGATCCTCCGCGAGGCCGGCTACCGCCAGCGCAGCGACTCCAAGGAGCTCACGCTCACCGACCCTGAGAACGGAGTCGAGTTCTTCTACCTGCGGCCACGCGACATCGCGCTGTACGTAGGGGAGGGGACCCTCGACATCGGCATCACCGGCCGGGACCTCCTGCTCGACTCCGGGGCCAAGGCCGAGGAGGTGCTCAACCTCGGTTTCGGCCGCTCCCGCTTCCGGTTCGCCGCCCGACCCGGCACCGTGAGCTCGCTCGAGGACCTGCGCGGGAAGCGGGTCGCGACCTCCTACGACGGTGTCGTGCGGCGCTACCTCGAAGAGCGTGGCGTCGACGCGACCGTGACCCGACTCGACGGAGCCGTGGAGACGAGCATCCAGCTCGGGGTGGCAGACGTCATCGCCGACGTCGTCGAGACCGGCTCCACCCTGCGGCACGCGGGGCTAGAGATCGTCCTCGACACGATCCTGGAGTCCGAGGCGGTGCTCATCACCCGTGCCGGAGCCCAGCTCCCGGCCGGCTTCGACGTCTTCCAGCGACGGCTCCAGGGCGTCCTCGTCGCGCGCACCTACGTGATGATGGACTACGACATCCGCACCGAGCGCGTCGAGAAGGCGGTCGCCCTCACGCCCGGTATCGAGAGCCCGACCATCTCCTCCCTGCACCGGGAGGGGTGGGTCGCGGTCCGCTCGATGGTGCCACGCGACGGTGCGCAACGGCTGATGGACGAGCTGTGGGAGATCGGCGCCCGCGGCATCCTCGTGACGGACATCCATGCCTGCCGGCTCTGACGCCACCGGCACGACACTGCCGGTGAGGTTTCGCCCCCTCGGTGTGCGCATCGCGGCCGTCGTCCTCGGCGCGATGCTCTTCCTCGTGTCCGCAGTGATCTGGTTCGCCTTCCCCGAGAGCGTGCGCGACGCCTTCACGATCCTCCAGCGGCTCACCCTGCTCGGGTTCGGGCTGGTGGCCCTGGCGGCGCTCCATGCCCTGGGACGGAGCCGCGTGGACGCCCGCGAGGACGGGCTGCTCGCGGTCAACGGCTACCGCACCCACCAGTACGCGTGGAACGACCTGGCCGGGGTGACCCTGCGGGCCGGCGGCCCGTGGGCGATCCTCGAGCTCGCCGACGGAACCACCGCTGGCGCCATGGGGATCCAGGGCTCGGACGGCTCTCGGGCCGTCTCGCAGGTCAAGCGGCTCCGCGTGATCCTGGCCGAGCACCGCACACCGCAGCCCTAGGCCTTCGGCACCTCGTCCGCGAGAGCGGCGATGGCCTGGGTGAAGCACGCCATCGGCGGGGTGACCAGGCCGGCGCCGACCTGACCGGTTCCCGCCACTCGTCCCGCCATGCCCGTGTTGATCTGGGGGAGCACACCGCTGCGGACGACCGCCGTCACGTCGATCCCGGTGGGTGAGCCACGGAACTCGAGGACGGGGATCGCGAAGGCAGGGTTCTCGCCGACGGTGATGTCGTACATCCGGCGCGTGGTGGCGAGCGCGTCCGGCACGCTGCCACCGACGAAGCGGACGATCGCCGGCGCCGTCGCCATGGCCAGCCCGCCGATGCCGGCGGTCTCGGTGATGGCCGAGTCGCCGATGTCGGGGTTCGCGTCCTCCGGTCCGAAGCTGCCGAGGAAGAGCCCGTCCGGCGTGTTCGCGGGCGCGGTGAACCAGCGGTCGCCCGTGCCGGAGGTCTGGA
The DNA here is from genome assembly GCA_035688575.1 of Nocardioidaceae bacterium. Classification (GTDB taxonomy): domain Bacteria; phylum Actinomycetota; class Actinomycetes; order Propionibacteriales; family Nocardioidaceae; genus Nocardioides_C. Next base: position 46,647 of record DASSMS010000172.1, on the reverse strand, counting down.
TCCCGAAGTCCGTGCCGTTGCGGGCCAGGACGGTCACCACCGTCGAGCCGTCGATGCCTGCTGCCGCCGAGGCCTGGAGCTTGCAGGCGGGCATGCCGAGGTTGAGGAAGAAGTGGTCGTTGCCCGAGACGAAACGGACCGCCTCGGCGACGTCGGCGCTGGACCCGCCCGACTCGATCATCGCCGGGAGGACCTCCCTGAGGAACATCAGGGTGCCCGCACGGTTCCGGTTGTGGCCCTCGTCACCCATCTGGACCATCTGGGAGATGATCGCCTTGACGTCGATGGGGTTCCCGGCGCGCACGGCAGTCTGGAGGAGTGGGCCGAGGACGGCGTTCATCCACCGGAGCCTCTCGATGACCTCGCTGCTGTACGCGCCGTAGCGGAGGACCTTGCCGAGGCCCTCGTTCAGCGAGCACCAGGACGTGTTGCCGTGCACGTCGTCGCGGAGCTCGAACATCCACATCGACGGGGAGACGACCCCGGCCATCGGCCCGACCGCGCCGCGGTGGTGACAGGGCTCCCACCGCAGGCCGTCGCCGGTGGCCAGCTTCTGCTCGGCCTCCTCGGGGCCGGAGGCGAGCCCTTCCAGCAGCACCGCTCCGATCAGGGCGCCTCGCATCGGTCCCGACGCGTGCTCCCAGTCGACCGGCGGACCGGCGTGCAGGAACTCACCGGGCCCGAGTCCGAGCGCCTCGGATGCGGGCCGGACGTCCACCAGCGTGGCCTCGGCGGTGAGCATGCGCTCCAGCGCCAGCGCGTTGGCCGGCTTGCGGCGACGGTCGCCCATCACGGTCGCGACGGCAGCGGCCGTTCCCTCGACCGGCGGCTTCCAGTCGACCCGGACGGCCTCGACGCCCTGCTGGTCGAGGGCGTCGGCCAGGAGAGAGACACCGGCGGTCACGACCGACTCGGGTGCAGCGAGCGGCTTCATGAGTTGTCCTCCCGGTCACGGAGAAGGCTGAGGGCGGTGCGCGTCGCGTCCGCGTTGGACCCGTGGACCCAGGCCCCCGCGTCCCGGAGCACCTCCACTTGGCTCTCGAGGCCCTGAGGGTCGTCCTTGGTGCCGACCACGGCGGCCACGACCGGAAGTCCCGCCGCGGTGGCGGCCGAGATCGCGGGGGCGATCTCACCGGCCGGGTCGAGTGCGGCGCCGAGGCCCAGAACCACGTCGAGGAGCACGACCCCGGTGGTGGCGTCCTCGACCTCGGCGCGCAGGCGGTCGACGCGGATCGAGCCGTCGATCATGGGGTGCGGTCGGCCGCGGGTGAGCCGGTCGTCGCCGAAGTCGATCATCGTGTGCCCGTCCGACCGCAGCTGGTCGTCGAGTGAGCGGCCACCGGCGAGCGGGGTGTTCGAGGCGATCGGGCCGACCCGCTCGGCGGCCAGCAGCATCGCCTCGTAGCACATGGTGCCTCCAGCGAACAGGCCCCGCAGGTAACCACGCGGCCGTCCGGTCTCGACGGAGCCGCGCGCGGACGACGGCTCCTGCCAGGCGCCTCCGACCGCCGCGACCACGCGCTCGGCGGCGGCGGTGAGATCGGGACGGCCCGGGCCTAGCAGCGCGAAGAGGACCGGCTTGCCGAGCTCCTGTGCCCGGCGCTCCAGGCGGTCGGCGACCTCGGCGTCCGGCGGTTTGGAGACCACCACGACGAGATCGGTGGCCTCGTCGTCGGCGAGGAGGTCGAGCGCCCGCATGGTCGACAGGCCGCCGACGTCGGCCGAGAGGTCACGCCCTCCCACGCCGAGACAGTGGCTGACGCCAACCCCTGCATGGTCCAGCAGCGTCATCAGGTGCTGCGCCCCCGTGCCCGACGCCGCGACGATGCCGACGGGTCCCGGACGGACCACGTTCGCGAAGCCCAGCCCCACGCCGGCGACGACCGCGGTGCCGCAGTCGGGCCCCATCACCAGCACATCAGTGTCCTCGGCGTACCGCTTGAGCGCGACCTCCTGCTCCAACGGCACGTTGTCGCTGAACACCATCGTGTGAAGGCCCGCGTCCACCGCGTCGACGGCGTCGGCGAAGGCGTACTCACCCGGTGTCGAGACCAGCGCGACGGTCGCGCCGCTGCCTCGCGCGGCCGCACCGACCGTGACCGGCGGGGGAGCGGCGCCGAACGCCGTGGGTGCCGGTGAGGCGGCCTCCCGGAGGGTCGCCTCCACGAGGTCCAGCGCCTGCGCGAGCGAGTCGTCGTCGGCTGCCTCCACAGCCACGAGCATCTCGTTGGGGGCCGTGCTTGCGGGCAGGTCGAAACCCATGGACGTCGCGAGGTCGAGATTGAGCTCGGTGGCCATGGCCACGAGGGCGGCCGTCACGCCCGGTGAGGCGGAGACCGTCTTGCTGACCTGCATCAAGGTGACCGAGTCGACGTAGCCGCCGCGACGGACCTGGAGTGTCTTGCTCACGCTGCTCCTTCGAGCCGGTGGGTGGAGAGAGTGTGCAGGGCGCCGGTCATCAAGGCTGCCCCGGAGACGTGCCCGACCGCCAGCAGCCGGTCGCGGGCGGCGGCCACGTCACCGCCGTTGCAGACAGCGACCAGGAAGCGCGCGAGCTCTGGGGCCGCGTAGCCGTCGCAGGCGTGGTGGAGCAGCGCCCGGGACACCGCGGTCGTCGCGCCGCTGCCGAGCGTGCCGAGGGTGGTCGAACGCCAGCGGCCCAGCCGGGGGTCGGAGGTGGCGTGGGCCGCGACCAGGGCGCCGGCAAGGACGTCGTCACCCGCGGGCGTGAGGCCCGGGCCCCGTCCGACGAGCCTCTCCGGTCGGAGCCCGTCGTACGCCGCGCTCACCTCTGGGACGCCAACCGCGGACTCGACGTCTGGCTCCAGCTCGGACAGGTCCGTGCGCGGTGGGACCAGTCCGACCGGCCGGTCGGGTCGCCACCAGCGGCTGACCCGCCAGGTCGACGACTCGTGCCCGAACCGCCCCGACCCCACGGTGGCAGGACCCGGCGGGGGGAGTGTGGAGGCCACGATCGTGGCCGGCAGGCGTACGGCGGACGGGGTGGCCAACGTGAGCACCGGAACCCGAGGGTCGCCGGTCTCGTAGTGCACGCTGACCCGGGTCCTCGCAGCCTCCTCGAGGGGCCGGTCGGCCCCGTCCATCAGCGCCGCGACCAGTGAGGACGCGGCACATCGGATCTCTCGGGAAGACACTCTCCGACGATAGGGAGTCCGGTAGCGTCCGGTGCATGGGAAAAGTTGCCAACGATCGGGGCCCGGGTGCCCCGGAGTTGCCAACCGGTGAGGCGGTCCCGGCCACCTCGGCGGTGAGCGTGGAACGGATGCTGTCGTTGCCGGCGTTCTCCGGGGCCGAGGTGCTCGCGGGCGCGGACGGCCTGGACCGAGTCGTCCGCGGGGCGAACGTGATGGAGGTCCCCGACATCGTCTCGTGGGTGCGGCCCGAGGCGTTGCTGCTCACCACGGGCTACCCCCTACGTGAGGTCGGCACCGGCCTCGCCGAGCTGGTTGCGGACCTCGACGACCGTGGTGTCTCCGCGCTCGCGGTGAAGCTGCACCGTTACCTCGACTCCCTGCCCGAGGACATGCTGGCCGAGGCGGACACGCGGGGCCTTCCGATCATCCTCGTCCCCGACGACGTGGCGTTCGACGACGTGCTCACGCAGGTCTTCACCAACGTGGTCAGCGAGAGGGCCTCGGTGCTCGAGCGCAGCGACGAGGTGCAGCGCCGCCTCGTCGACATCGTGCTCAGCGGCGGAGGGGTGGCGGACGTCGCCGCGAGCGTCAGCCAGCTCTTCTCCGGCGTCGCCATGATCACCACGGCAGACGGACGCGTCCTCGCCGAGGCCGGCGACGCCGACCACCTCGCCAGGGTCCAGGGCTCCCGGGCCTTCCACCCGAGCGGCAGGTTCCGCACGGAGGCGTCGTCGGTCGGCGTCCACCAGGTCGAGGGACTGCCCGGCTCCCACGCGGTGGTGGCGATCGAGGGCGGCCGGATCGACCACGGACGTCTGGTCGTCTTCCACCCCGGACGCGTCATGTCCCGGGTGGACCTCGTCGTCCTCGGCCGCGCAGCCACGGTCGCGGCGGTCTCGCTCACCAAGGAGATCGCGATCACGGCGGTCGAGAGCAAGTACCGCGGCGACTTTCTCCGTGACGTGCTGTCGGGCCGGGCAGGCAGCCCTGAGGACGTGCTCGGTCACGCCCGGGCGCTGGGATGGGACATGGCACGGCCGATGGTCGTGGTGGTCGCGGCCCTCGAGACCGAGGAGGCCCCACCGATGACTCTCGGCTACGAGGGTCCACTGGAGCTCGAGCGCTTCGAGGCCGCCTGGCTGGGCGTGGTCGCGCGACAGGACCCGAGCGTGCCCGTCGTGGGGTTCGCGTCCGAGGTGGTCGCCTTGCTCCCCCTCCTCGACGGCGTCTCGCCCGCGCAGGTGGTCGACCCCGTCCTCACGGGTGTCGCCGGCGACGGCGGAGGCGGCCGCCGGCCCTTCGCCACCGGGGTCAGCCGTCCGGTCGCGCAGGTCGACGGTCTGCCGGCGGCTTACGAGCAGGCTCGCAAGGCGCTGCGGGTCGGCCGGCAGCTGCACGGCACGAGAGCGGTCACCTACTTCGACGACCTCGGTGTCTTCCGGCTGCTGAGCCTGATCGAGGACGCCGGCGAGCTCGACAGGTTCGTCGCGGAGACCCTCGGCGAGCTCGCGGCGCCCACCGAGGAGGCCGTAGACCTCCGGCAGACGCTGCAGGTCCTCCTCGACACCAACCTCAACGTCGCCGAGACCGCTCGGCGGCTCCACTTCCACTACAACACCCTGCGCTACCGCATCGGCAAGCTCGAGCGCGTGGTCGGCCCGTTCACCACCGACCCGCACCTGCGCATGGACCTCGGGCTCGCACTGCGGATCGTCACGATGCGCAGCGCCTGAGCCTGTTGGCAACTTCCTACCAAGGAAACCGTCTGGATTCGGCATCTGTTTTGGCGCGAGTGTGATGCGTGTCTCGCTTCCGCTGGTGCACAGTGAGCCTTGGCCCGCGTCCCCAGGGCCACCCGGATGCGTCGTCCCGCGAGGGCGGCGAGTGTCGGCCAGGAGGCCTCCGATGTCGATGTTTTCTTGGAAAGTCGTCTACGAGGGCAAGACGCCGCCTCCGGGCGCCGCGGTGGCGCCCGACGAGCGCCTCTCGTGGGGCCGGACGGCCGGACTCGGTGCCCAGCACGTCGTAGCCATGTTCGGGGCGACGTTCGTCTTCCCGATCATCATGGGCCTGAACCCGCAGCTCGCCATCATGATGAGCGGTGTCGCCACGATCTGCTTCCTCCTGATCGTGCAGGGCAAGGTTCCGAGCTACCTCGGAACCTCCGCATCCTTCGTGGGCGGCGCCACCGCCATCTACGCCCAGGACGGCGGGCCCGCTGACGTCACGGGCGCCATCCTGATCGCGGGCGCCGTCCTCGCCCTGGTCGGTCTCCTCATCCACTTCGCCGGGACCCGGATGCTCCATGCGGTGCTCCCTCCGGTGGTCACCGGTGCGGTCGTGATGCTGATCGGTTTCAACCTCGCCCCGGTCGTCGCCGACATCTACTGGCCGCAGGACCAGTGGGTCGCCCTGCTGACCATGTTCTTCGTCATCCTCGTCGCGGTCGGGGTCCGAGGGTTCCTGGGCCGGATCGCGATCTTCCTCGGCCTCATCTTCGGCTACCTGCTGTCGTGGATCTTCGACACCGTCTTCGGCCAGATCACCTCCTTCGACCCCACCGCGGGCGAGGTCACCACGCACTTCCGCGTCAACTGGGGCCAGGTCAGGTCGGCCGACTGGTTCGGGTTCCCCCGGCAGACCGTCGAGGGGCTGGTGGGCAACCAGACCAACGCCGGCAACCTGGCTGAGGTCGGCTGGCACATGCCGAGCTTCAACATCACCTTCGTGCTGCTCGTGCTGCCCGCTGTGATCGCGCTGATCGCGGAGAACACCGGTCACGTCAAGGCGGTCGCCGAGATGACCAACCGCGACCTGGACCCGGTGATGGGCAAGGCAATCGCGGCCGATGGTGTCGGCACGATGCTCACCAGCGCGGTGGGTGGCTCCCCGACCACGACCTACGCCGAGAACATCGGCGTGATGGCAGCGACCCGGGTCTACTCGACGGCTGCGTACTTCGTCGCCGCGGGGGTGGCCATCATCTTCGGTCTGTCCCCGAAGTTCGGCGCGCTCGTCGCGGCGACGCCCGGAGGCGTCCTGGGCGGCATCACCGTGGTCCTCTACGGCATGATCGGCCTGCTCGGCGCGAAGATCTGGAAGGAGAACCGGGTCGACTTCGCCAACCCGATCAACCTCGTTCCGGTGGCCGCCGGAATCATCATCGCCATCGGCGACACCTCGCTCGAGATCACCGACGACTTCACGTTGTCCGGGATCGCCCTGGGCACCATCGTGACCCTGGTCGGCTACCACCTCGCCAGGGCGGTCGCGCCGGCCAACCTCAAGGAGGACGTCAGCCTGATCGTCGTGGAGCGCCCCGGCGTCCAGGAGGACGAGGAGATCCCACCTCACGAGCAGCACCCCAAGCCGTAGAGCCGACCTCCGAAAGAAGCCCGTGAAGCCTTCCCCGTTCACCTACCACCGTCCCGGCACGATCGACGAGGCCGTCGAGATGCTGGGGGTCCTGGGAGTGGCGGGGAAGGTCCTCGCGGGAGGCCAGAGCCTGGTGCCGCTGATGTCGATGAGACTGGCGGCGCCGGAGCACCTGGTCGACATCAACCACGTCGCGGGCCTCGACCGGGTGGAGGTCGACGAGCGCACGGTCCGCATCGGTGCGACGGTGCGACATCGGGACGTGGAGCTCCACGAGGGCGTCCACGCCGCCGTACCCCTGATCCGGCAGGCGCTGGTGCACGTCGCCCACCCGACGGTCAGGAACCGTGGAACGACTGTCGGGAGCCTGGTCCACGCCGACCCCGCGGCGGAGATGCCGGCGGTCCTCGTGCTCCTCGACGGAGCCGTGGAGCTGCGCAGCACGCGAGGTTCGCGCTCGGTGCCGGCCGCGGAGTTCTTCGTGGGGCCGATGGAGTCGTCGACGGCCGCCGACGAGCTGGCCGTCGCCGCGACCTTCGTCCGACCACCGCACGGCAGCGGGACCGCCTTCCACGAGCTCGCCAGGCGGCACGGCGACTACGCCATGTGTGGTGTCGGCGCCGTGGTGACCACGGACGCGGACCACGCCGTCACCGCAGCCCGGGCGGCGTTGATCAGTGTCGGAGCCGGACCCGTCCTGGTCGACCTGGCGGGGGCTGTCACCGGCAGCGGCGGAGGCTTCAAGGAGTCGGCGGTCCGTGACCTCGTCGACGCCCACATCGACCCGGAGGACGACATCCACGCCACCGCTCAGTACCGCCGCCACCTCGCGCACGTGCTCACGACGCGGGTCCTCGACGAGGCGTACGCCGCCGCCGTGAGCGCCCGCCGCGGCGAGGGGGTGGTGTCATGACGAGGGAGACCCTCGTCCCGGTGGCGTTCAGGGTCAACGGGGCTCCGTACCAGCTCGAGCTTCCCGCCCGAAGGCTCCTGTCGGACGCCATCCGGCACGACCTGCGCCTGACCGGCACGCACGTGGGGTGCGAGCACGGGGTCTGCGGTGCCTGCACGGTCCTCGTCGACGGACGACCGGTGCGCTCCTGCCTCGTCTTCGCGGTCTCTCTCGAGGGTGCCGACATCACGACGGTCGAGGGCTGCTGCGACGAGGATGGTGGCATGGGCCCCGTGCAGCAGGCGTTCCAGGACTGCCACGGGCTGCAGTGCGGCTTCTGCACGCCGGGCTTCATCACCACGATCACGGCCTACCTCGACGAGAACCCCGACCCGACCGCCGACGAGGCGCGTGAGGCGATCTCGGGCAACCTGTGCCGCTGCACCGGCTACCAGAACATCGTCGCCGCCGTGCAGCGCGCCGCGGAGCTCCGGGCCTCGACAGGTCTTGGCAGCGGACCGGGTTCGACCGGGGGAGCGGGCGCATGACCACCAAGATGTTCGGCGCTCGCATCCCGCGCAGCGAGGACCCCCGTCTCGTGACCGGCAACGGCCGGTACCTCGACGACCTGGGCCACGACGCGTACGAGGCGGCGTTCGTGCGCAGCCCGCACGCGCACGCCCGGATCCTCGACATCGACGTCAGCGACGCCCTCGACGTCGAAGGGCTCGTAGCGATCTACACCTACGAGGACCTGGAGGCCGACGCGGCGAGCCGGGTGGGCGAACCGCTGCCCCTGCTGATCCCGCACCCGACCCTGACCCACGGCCGCACGCCGTACGCACTGGCACGCGACGAGGTCAACCACGTGGGCGAGGCGATCGCCATGGTGGTCGCGGAGAACCGCTACATCGCCGAGGACGCCGCCTCGCGGATCGTCGTGGAGTACGACTTCCTGCCGGCGGTGGTCGGCGTCGAGGCCGCCAGGGCTGCCGCCGACCTGGTGCACGACGACGTGCCCGGGAACGTCGCGGCGGTCATGGTCCAGGAGACCGGTGACGCCGACGCCGCCGTGGACGCCGCGCCCCACCGGCTCGAGCTCGACCTGGCGATCGAGCGGAGCGCGTCGATGCCGATGGAGGGCAAGGGCGTCCTCGCGGAGTGGGACCCCGACGACCGCTCGCTGCTGATGCACACGTCCACCCAGACCTCGACCAGCGTGCGCCAGGCGGTGGCAGCGAAGCTGGGGCTGCCGGTCGACCGGGTCGAGGTGGTCACGCCGGACGTCGGCGGCGGCTTCGGGGTGAAGATCGTCCACCCCTGGCCCGAGGAGGTCCTCGTCCCGTGGGCCGCCGTACGGCTCGAACACCCGGTGAAGTGGACCGAGGACCGACGGGAGCACTTCGTCTCCAGCGCCCACGAGCGGGCGCAGCTGCACAAGGTGCGGGTCGGGTACGACGACGACGGACGCCTCCTCGGCCTGTCGGTCAGGTTCTGGCACGACAACGGCGCCTACACGCCGTACGGACTGATCGTCCCGATCATCACCTCCACGCAGCTGCTCGGCCCCTACAAGCCCGGCGTCTACCGCGTCGAGTTCCAGAGCCTCTACACCAACACGGTGATCGTGACCCCGTACCGCGGCGCGGGCCGGCCACAGGGCTGCTTCGTGATGGAGCGGACGATGGACGCGATCGCGAACGACCTCGGCCTGGACCGGGCGCTTGTCCGTGAGCGCAACTTCATCCAGCCCGAGGAGATGCCCTACGACCATGGGCTGGGCAAGACGTTTCTGTTCCAGGACGGCCGCCAGCTCGTCTACGACTCAGGCGACTTCCCCGCCTCGCTGGAGAAGCTGAAGAAGCTCGTCGGCTGGGAGGAGTTCGAGGCCTACCGCGAGCAGGCACGCGCCGAGGGCCGGACTGTCGGCATCGGTCTGGCCTGCTACGTCGAGGGCACCGGCGTCGGCCCCTACGAGGGTGGCCACGTCCGCGTCGAGACCGACGGCACCGTCGTGGTCTCCACCGGCCTGACCACCCAGGGTCAGGGGCACCAGACGATGCTCGCGCAGATCGTGGCCGACGAGCTCGGCGTCCCGTTCGACCGGATCAAGGTGACCACCGGCGACACCAGGAGGTTCAAGTACGCGGTGGGCACGTTCGCCTCTCGCACCGCCGTGATGAGCGGAAGCGCGGTCGCCCTCACCGCTCGCAAGGTCCGGGCGAAGGCGCTCAGCATCGCCGCCGAGGCTCTCGAGGCCTCCGAGGACGACCTCGAGATCGTCGACGGCCACGTCCGCGTCAAGGGCTCCCCGGGCGAGTCCGCGTCCATCGACCTCGGTGCGGTAGCGGTGCTGTCGAACCCCCTGCGCTACGCCTTCGACGAGGCGGCCAAGCGGGCGACCCAGTTCGCCTCCGCCGCGGACCCGACCCGGCCACCGGTCGACGCCGGCGACGCTCCCGGGCTCGAGGGCAGCGACTTCTACTCGCCGATCCGGTCGACGTTCGCCAACGGCATGCACGCGGTGGTGGTGGAGACCGACCCCCAGACCGCGGAGATCAAGATCCTGCGCTACTGCGTGGTGCACGACTGCGGCACGATCATCAACCCGCTGATCATCGAGGGGCAGATCCACGGTGGTGTCGCGCAGGGGGTCGGAGGGGCTCTGTACGAGCGGATGGTGTACCACCCCAACGGCCAGCTCCTGAACGCGTCGTTCATGGACTTCCTCATGCCCTACGCCTCCGAGGTCCCCACGGTCGAGATCGACCACCTCGAGACGCCTTCACCGCTCAACCCGCTCGGGGTCAAGGGAGCGGGGGAGGCGGGGGTGATCCCCGGGTCCGCGGCGATCGCCTCGGCCATCGAGGACGCCGAGAGAATCCCTATCCGCAGCATGCCGATCTCACCGAGCGAGCTGTTCCACCTACGCCTGAAGAACCGAGAGGGTCAGACACGATGAAGGTCTCCGGCACGTCCGTCCTGCAGGCGCCCCGGCAGGAGGTGTGGCGCGCGCTCAACGACCCGGCCGTGCTGGTGCAGGCCATCCCCGGCTGCCGGCAGCTCGAGGCTCTCGGCGAGGACGCGTACAAGATGACGGTCGCTGCCGGCGTCGGCGCGATCAAGGGCGTGTACGACGGGGAGGTCCGCCTGACCGACCACGAGGAGCCCGTGTCCTTCCGGATGCACGCGCAGGGAGCGGGAGCCCCCGGGACGATCGGCGCAGAGGTGCTCGTGATGCTAGACGAGGGCCCCGACGGCGGCACGTCGCTCAGCTACGACGCCGACGCCGTGGTGGGCGGGACCATCGGCGGCGTGGGCCAGCGGATGCTCACCGGCGTCTCGAAGAAGATGGCCGACGAGTTCTTCGGCAACATCGACAGCCTCCTCGCGGGCCTGCCGACCGCCGCGGCACAGGCCGCACCCGCTGCAGCCCCGGGGGCCGCTGCGGCCGCCCCGACCCCGATCGGCCCGGCAGCACCCACCGCCGGCCAGGTCTTCACGGCCCCGGCCCGGGCGGCAGGGGGCGCCCAGCCTGGCTTCGTCACCGGCGTGGTCCTCGGCGCGGCGTCCGCACTCGCAGGTGTCCTCGTGGGTGCCTGGGTGGCCGGCCGGCGCCGAGGGTGAGGGGCCGGCTGCCCTCCATGACCGACCTCGACGTCTACAGCAGCGCCCGGGCGATGGCCGCCATGGTGGCGGCCAAGGTGGTGTCGGCTCGCGAGCTTCTCGAGATGCACCTGCGCCGCATCGAGGAGACGAACCCCGCGGTCAACGCGATCGTGAGCCTCGACCCGGACCGCGCCCGGGACCAGGCGGCCGAGGCCGACGACGCGCTCGCGGCCGGACGACCTGTCGGCCCGCTGCACGGCCTTCCCTTCGCGTTCAAAGACACTCACGAGGTGGCCGGCTGGCCGACCACGTTCGGCTCGCCGCTACGCGCGGACCACGTGTCCCGGCGCGACGACCTGGTCGTCGAGCGGATCCGCTCCGCGGGGGTCGTGGTCATGGGGAAGACGAACGTGCCGGAGTGGGCGGCGGGCTCGCACACCTTCAACCCGGTCTTCGGGACCACCCTGAACCCCTACGCGCTGGACCGGTCCGCGGGCGGGTCGAGCGGAGGTGCGGCCGCGGCCCTGGCGAGCGGCATGGTGCCGCTGGCCGACGGCAGCGACATGGGCGGCTCGCTGCGGAACCCGGCCTCCTTCTGCAACGTGGTGGGGCTGCGTCCGAGCGTGGGGCGGGTCCCGACGTGGCCGAGCATCAACGCGTGGGAGCTCACGTCGGTCAGCGGTCCGATGGCGCGAAACGTGGAGGACCTCGCACTGCTGCTCTCGGTCGTGGCCGGTCCGAGCACCCGAGCCCCGATGTCCCTCGAGACGCCCGGCAGCGTGTTCGCCCCTCCGCTGGATGCGGTGCTCCAAGGCGTGCGGGTCGCGTTGTCGGTCGACCTGGGCGGCTCGTTCGCCGTGGACCACACAGTCGCCGAGGTCGTGCGCGCCCAGGCGGAGCCGCTCGTCGCGGCAGGCGCGCACGTGACAGAGGCCCACCCGGACATGACCGGTGCGGACCAGGTCTTCCGGACACTGCGAGCGTGGCACTTCCAGCACCGTTTCGGCGTCATGCTCGAGCGGCGGCCCGAGGCGTTCAAGCGCTCGCTCGCCGACAACATCAGGGCGGGAGCGGCGCTCTCGGGCGCTGACGTGGCGCGAGCCTACGAGCTGCGCACCCGCCTCGCCGAGCGGGTCAGGGTCTTCTTCGAGGAGCACGACGTCCTGCTGATGCCGGTGAGCCAGGTCCCCCCGTTCAGCGCCGACGAGGAGTACCCCTCGGACATCAACGGCGAGGTCCAGCCGACGTACCTGGACTGGATGCGCTCGGCGTACCTCATCACCGTGACCGGGTGCCCGGCGATCTCGGTCCCCGCCGGGTTCACTCCGCAGGGCTGGCCGGTGGGCGTCCAGCTGGTCGCGGCCCCCAACCAGGAACGCCGCCTGCTGGAGATCGCCCACGCCTTCGAGCAGATCAACCGTTCCGGCGAGCGCCGCCCCCGGATCAGGCAGGAGCAACCATGACGACGACCCCCGTCGCGAGAAGGATCCGGATCGGGATCGACACCGGTGGCACGTTCACCGACGTGGTCGCGGTCGACGAGGACTCGGGCGAGATGGCGACGACGAAGACGCCCTCGACTCCCGACGACCCCGCCAGGGGCTTCATGGCGGGGGTGCACAAGGTTCTCGACACCCTCGGGCTCGGCGGGGAGTCGATCAGCGCGGTGAGCCACGGCACCACCGTGGCTACCAACAAGCTGCTCGAGGGCAAGGTCGAGAACCTCGGCTTCATCACCACCGAGGGCTACGAGTTCATGCTGGAGATCGCCCGCCAGTCGGTGCCCGACGGGTACGGCAACTCCTACTTCTGGGTGAAGCCCGACCGGATCGTGCCCGCGCACCGTGTGAAGACCGTCGGCGGCCGGCTTGCCGTCGACGGGTCCGAGATCCGGCCCTTCGACGCCGAGGGGGCGATGGCCGTCGCCGCGTGGTTCCGCGACCAGGGCATCAACACCATCGGGGTCTGCCTCCTGCACTCCTACGCCGACGACGCGCACGAGATCGCCATGCGCGCGATCCTGGCCGAGGTGCATCCGGAGGCAACGGTGTCGATCTCGAGCCAGGTGCTCCGTGAGTACCGCGAGTACGAGCGCTCCGTGACCACGCTGGTCGACGCGGCCGTGAAGCCCAACATCCGCCGGTACGTCGAGAACATCAGCACACACCTGGGGTCGCTGGTCGAGCTCGTCGGGGCCACCGACCGGAGCACCGTGCCCTTCTACGTCATGAAGTCCAACGGTGGCGTGCTGTCGGCCGAGGAGGTCGTGCACCAGCCCATCACCACTGTGCTGTCGGGTCCCGCCGCGGGTGCGCTGGGCGCCGCGGTGGTCGCGGACAAGGCAGGCTTCCCTCAGGTGGTGACCTGCGACGGAGGGGGTACGTCGACCGACGTGACCGTCGTGATCGACGGCCGGCCGGCCCTGACCACCGAGGGGCACGTGGGCGCCTACCCGTCGAAGATCCCGATGATCGACGTGGTCACGGTGGGCGCGGGAGGTGGCTCGATCGCCTGGATCTCGCCCGAGGGAACGCTCAAGGTCGGACCTGCGTCGGCCGGGGCCGACCCCGGTCCGATGTGCTACGGCACCGGCGGCACCGAGCCGACGATCACCGACGCGCACGCCGTGCTGGGCCGGATCCCACCGCACCTGCTGGGCGGCGAGGTGCCGCTCGACGTGGACGTCGCCACCCGTGGCATCCGCGACCTGTCCGGCAAGCTCGGTCTGGGCCTCGAGGCCTGCGCGACGGGAATCCTCGAGATCTCGGCGTGGAACCAGGCCAATGCCCTTCGCCAGGTCACGGTCAACCGCGGTCTCGACATTCGCGACTTCACCATGGTCACCTTCGGCGGCTCGGGGTCGCTGCTGGCCTGCCGTCTGATCGACATCCTGGGCCTGCAAGGGGTGCTGGTCCCGATGAACCCCGGCAACCTGTCCGCCTACGGCCTGCTCACCGTCGATGTCCGCAACGACTACGTCCAGACAGCGGTGGCGCGGCAGTCGCACCTCGACGCGACGCACGTCCAGAACGTCTTCGACGACCTCGCCCGTCAGGCCGACGGCGCCCTCGAGCGCGAGGGCTTCCCCGAGGAGCAGCGGCAGTTCGTTCGGACCGCCGACCTGCGCTACTACGGCCAGGCCTATGAGGTCCGCGTGGACGTCCCCGAGGGCGTGGTCACCCCCGAGCTGCTGGCCACGGTCGCCGACCGCTTCCACGACGAGCACAGGGCGCTCTACGACTACGACTTCCGCGAGGACCCGCGCCAGGAGGTGGAGTGGGTCAACCTCCGGGTCACCGGGGTCGGACCGATCCGCAAGCCGGAGGTGCGCGAAGTCGACGCCGGCTCCGGGGCGGCCACAGCGCGCACCGGGACAAGGTCGGTGTACTTCGAGGAGTGGGTCGACACCCCGCTCTACGACCGTGCCCGGCTCGGCGCCGGCGACGTGGTGGAGGGGCCGGCGATCTTCGAGGAGTTCAGCTCGACGGTCCCGCTGCATCCCGGTTTCACCGCAGCGGTGGACACCTTCGGCAACCTGGTCATCACGAGGAGCGCGTCATGAGTGGTCTCGACAACCTCGACGGGTCAGCCTCGCCCTACCACCTGACCGACCGCGCAGCGCCGGACCCGGTGCTCGTCGAGATCGTCGAGGGTTACCTCGCGTCGGTCGAGCTGGAGGTGGAGACCGCGATCGGCCGGACCAGCAGGTCGCCGATGATCCGCGACGCCCACGACTACCGTGCGGGGATCCACGACCGCCACCTGCGCAAGCTCACCGGCCGGTCCTACTCCGCGCTCGTGCACCCGGTCGTGCGCGACTACCCGATCGAGACGATGAGGCCCGGCGACGTCTTCTTCCACAACGACGTCTACCTCTCCGAGGGCGGCATCGGCCACCTGCCCGACCTGTGCGTCACAGCGCCGGTCTTCCACGACAGCGGCCACGGTCCGGAGGTCGTGGCCTTCGTGCAGGCTTTCGGTCACCACGACGACATCGGGGGCGCCGTGCCGGGGTCCATGCCGAGCAACGCCACGAGCGTCTTCGAGGAAGGCCTGATGGTCCCTCCGATCAAGCTCTGGGACCAGGGCGTGCCGTGCGAGCAGGCGCTCAAGATCATGACGCGCAACTCCCGGATGCCCGACTCGCTCGCAGCCGACCTCGACGCCGAGTGCTCGGCCTGCCTCATGGGCGCGCGGCGGATGGGGGAGCTGTTCACCCGCTACGGCAAGGAGACCGTGGAGGCCTGCTTCGACGCGGTGCTCGACAAGACCACCGCGACCTTCCGTCGCGAGATCCTCTCGAAGATCCCCGAGGGCACCTACGTCTGGGAGGACTACGCCGAGCACGACGGGGTCGACGAGCCGCGTCTGCACACCCAGCGGATCACCCTCACCCGCACGGGCGCCGACGACGCCGGCGGGGAGCGTCTCGTGATCGACTTCCACGGCACGGCACCCCAGGCCAAGGGACCGATCAACCACTGCGGTGACTACGCCGACGGCAACTTCCTCAAGAAGTGGCTCGCCCCGATCCTGCGCAACCTCGCCGACAGCCCGGAGCGGATGGCCGAGCTCGACGTCAACGAGGGCGTCGTCCCCCTGATCGAGATGCGCTTCCCGCCCAAGGGCACGCTGCTGACACCGGAGTTCCCCGCGCCCACGAACGCCCGCACGTTCGTCATCCTGCGGTTGCTGGGGGTTCTCGCCGGGGTGCTCGCCAAGGCGGTGGACGGCCGGATGCCGGCGGACCAGGAGACCATCCGTTACACCGGGGTCTACGGCCGGGACAAGGAGGGCCAGCCCTACCTCATGAGAGAGGTGCTCGGTGGCGGGTCGGGGGGCCGCTACTACGCCGACGGTGAGGACACCATCCACGTGGTGCCTGACTCCCGCAACCTGCCGACGGAGTTCTCCGAGTCACGCTTCCCCTTCGTGGTCGAGAGGCTTGGGCTGGCCGTCGACAGCGGGGGAGCGGGCCGGTACCGCGGTGGACTCGGGTACGACAAGCACATCCGGATGCTCGAGGACGCGCACTTCATGTCGATCGCCGACCGCTCCATCCTCTCCTGCTGGGGTGTCAAGGGCGGCAAGGCCGGCAGGCCCTTCGAGGTGGTCATCGACCCGGGCGGTCCGAACGAGCGGGAGGTCGACGCGCTCGCCGACGACGAGCCGGTCATGGCCGGTGAGGTGATCCGCATCCGCACGACCGGAGGCGGTGGTTGGGGGGACCCGCTCGACCGCCCCTACGACGAGGTGGCACGAGACGTGCTGTGGGGCAAGGTCTCCGTCGAGTGCGCCCGGACCGCCTACGGCACGATCGTCACCGGTACGCCGGACCAGCCGGTCGTCGACTCCGAGGCCAGCGACCGGCTGCGCGAGCAGATGCGCAGCGAGCGACCCGACGAGCCGTTCTTCGACCGCGGCCCGGGCTACGCACGCCTCTCCGGTGGGGCCGACGCCGCGAAGGTGGACTGGCTGTGAGGCCCCCTTCCCTGGTCGACGGCGGCACCCGCGACATCGACGCGGCGGTGGCGCTCTGGCTGGCCGCCGCCTGCTCCCACGCCACCGGTGCCACGCTGCGTGTGGCAGGTGGGCGATGAGAGTCCTGCTCGCCCTCGGCGGCAACGCGATGACCTCGCCCGACGGACGCGCGAGGCCCGAGGACCAGATCTTGGCGGCCACGGTCGCCATGGCGGCGGTGGCGGACCTGGTGTGCCAGGACGTCGAGGTGGTCGTCACCCACGGCAACGGGCCCCAGGTGGGGAACCTGCTGGTGAAGAACGAGCTCGCCGCGGCCGTCGTACCCCCGGTGCCTCTCGACTGGTGTGGCGCCCAGACACAGGCGACGCTGGGCTTCATCCTGATGAACGCGCTCGACGCCGCTCTGGCCGAGCGTGGGTGCGAGCGGCGGAGCGCAACGGTCGTGACTCGCGCGCTCGTCGACGCGGGCGACCCCGGCTTCACGCGTCCGACCAAGCCGATCGGGCGCTTCCTCCCCGCCGAGGAGGCCGCGCTCCTGGTGGAGCACGGCGAGACCTGGGAGGACCGGGGCGAGAAGGGCTGGCGGCGCGTCGTCGCCTCGCCCGAGCCCTTGGAGATCGTCGACGCCCCTGCCGCCACGACCCTGATCGACGCGGGCTTCGTGGTGGTTGCGAACGGGGGCGGGGGGATCCCCGTCGTCCGGCGCGAGGACGGCACGCTGGCCGGTGTCGAGGCGGTGATCGACAAGGACCTCGGAGCCGCCCTCCTCGCCCGTGCGATCGATGCGGACGTCCTCGTCATCGCCACCGACGTGCCCAACGCGGTGCTGCACTACGGGACACCTGACGCCGTGCCCGTCGAACGCGTGTCCGTCCAGGGGCTGCGGTCCCTCGCGGGGGCGGGCCACTTCGCCAGCGGCTCGATGGGGCCCAAGGTCGACGCTGCGTGCCGGTTCGTGGAGAGGGGCGGCAGGTACGCCGTCATCACCAGCCTGGACCAGATCACCGACGCGGCAGCCGGCGCACGCGGGACGGTCGTGGTGCCCGAGTGAGTCGGACAGACAAGCCATGAGAACAGACCGAGAAGAGAGGTAGTCACCCATGCCAGAGCCCATCGAGGTCCGCAAGGTCCCGATCCTGAACGTCTCCGACGCGAGCGGCCTCGCCGACCTGATCGACGAGGGCGTGCTCGACGCCGACCGCGTGATCGCGGTGATCGGCAAGACCGAGGGGAACGGCGGGGTGAACGACTACACCCGCATCATCGCCGACCGTGCCTTCCGGGAGGTGCTGATGGAGAAGGGCAGCCGCAGCGCGCAGGAGGTCAAGCAGATCCCGATCGTGTGGTCCGGTGGCACGGACGGGGTGATCAGCCCCCACGCCACGGTCTTCGCGACCGTCCCGGCAGATCAGGCCCCCGCGACCGACGAGCCGCGCCTGACGGTCGGGTTCGCCATGAGCGAGCAGCTGCTGCCCGAGGAGATCGGCCGCGTGGAGATGGTGGAGAAGGTCGCCGCCGCGGTGAAGGAGGCGATGGGACGAGCCGGCATCACCGACCCGGCCGACGTCCACTACGTGCAGACCAAGACGCCGCTGCTCACGATCCACACCATCCGCGACGCCAAGAGTCGCGGCAAGACGGTGTGGACCGAGCACACGCACGAGTCCATGGACCTCTCCAACGGCTGCACCGCGCTCGGCATCGCCGTCGCCCTGGGGGAGATCGAGATGCCGACCAACGACCAGGTCATGCACGACCGCTCGCTCTACTCGAGCGTCGCCTCGTGCTCCAGCGGCGTCGAGCTCGACCAGGCGCAGGTGGTCGTGGTCGGCAACGCCCGAGGCGTCGGCGGGAGGTACCGGATCGGGCACTCGGTGATGCGTGACGCTCTCGACCAGGACGGGATCTGGGAGTCGATCAAGGACGCCGGGCTCGACCTCCCCGAGCGTCCGCACCCCAGCGACCTCCAGGGACGGCTGGTGAACGTCTTCCTCAAGTGCGAGGTCAGCCAGGACGGGACCGTCCACGGGCGCCGCAACGCGATGCTCGACGACTCCGACGTGCACTGGCACCGCCAGATCAAGGCTTGTGTCGGAGGAGTCACCGCAGCGGTCACCGGCGACCCCGCGGTCTTCGTCTCGGTCTCCGCAGCCCACCAGGGGCCGGACGGCGGCGGACCCGTCGCGGCGATCATCGACCTCGGCGAAGCTCCGACGGGCTACGTGCCGCCGGCGTCGTAATACGGGTGCGGGCGGGGTTGTCGGGCCCTACCCTCGTCGCGTGGACCTGACTCTGCGTGGCCTGGACACGGCCGACATCCCCGCCTGGAACCACCTGCTGGCCGAGGCCGAGAAGGTCGACCACACCGGCGAGCACTACAACGAGGCCGACCTCGCCGAGGAGATGGCCAACCCCGACATCGAACCGAGCCAGGACCTCGTCGGTGCCTTCCTCGACGAGGAGATGGTCGGGTACTTCAGCGTCTACGCCCGCTCCGCCGCTGAGGAGGTGCACAAGATCCACCTCAGTGGCGTGGTCCGGCCCGACCACCGCGGCCAGGGGATCGGCTGGGTGCTGGCCGAGGCGATGCGCGCACGGGCGCTCGAGGCCCACCGGGAGCGGTACCCGCGGCTGAGCGCGCTGCTCAC
The DNA here is from genome assembly GCA_035688575.1 of Nocardioidaceae bacterium. Classification (GTDB taxonomy): domain Bacteria; phylum Actinomycetota; class Actinomycetes; order Propionibacteriales; family Nocardioidaceae; genus Nocardioides_C. The sequence goes on along the minus strand of DASSMS010000172.1, from coordinate 27,487 downwards.
CCTGACCGGGCTGTCCGACAACGCAGCCCAGGCACAGCTCATGGCCGACATCGGGCTGCTACCCGAGCGGTGGGGCTTCACCATGCGCGCCCACCTCTCGGACCTGCCCGCGACCTCAGCCATGGTGCCCGAGGGCCTCGAGCTCCGGCGGTACGACGACTCCTACGCGGCCGCCATGCACGCGGCCCACAACGCGGCGTTCGTGGACCACCCGAACTTCACCCCGTGGTCGGACTCGATGTGGAAGCAGTGGGTCACCGAGAGCCGCAACTTCCGTCCCGAGGTCAGCTTCGTGGTGGTCGATCCCGAGAAGCCCGACGAGGTCGTGGCCTACGTCCAGTCGAGCGAGTACGACGCCTACCAGCAGACGACGGGCCGGCGGGAGGCCTACGTCGGCAAGGTCGGGACCCGGCGGGAGTACCGCGGACGGGGCCTTGCGAGCACTCTTCTCGCCCATGCACTACGCGCCTACCGCGACGCGGGGTACGACGAGGCCTCGCTCGACGTCGACTCCGAGAACCCCACCGGTGCGCTCGGAATCTACCAGCGCGCGGGCTTCGAGGTGGAGAAGCGGTCCACCGACTACATCGTCACCGTCGCCCCGGAGGGGTCGCCTGGCCCGTGACACCGTGGCGGTCCAGCCAGGCGTCCCGAGCGCTCGTGAAGATCGACATGTCGCGCGTGACCTTGACCCCCGGAGGCAGTGGCTCCGGCCAGGAGCCCTTGAAGCCGGGACCGAGGACGATCGTGACGTCCTTGTAGGTCCCGCGCGGGAACCTCTGGGAGCCCTGCTCCTGGTTCGTGTTGTCCTCGAAGAGGAAGACGCTGCGCCGCATGTCGACCGAGCCCGCGGCGTCGTCCCACTTGAACAACATGCCCGTGCCGGACCTCCCGTCGTAGATGCTCGGCGAGAACCGGGCGATGACATCACGCACCTTCAGCACCGACCCGTGGTTCGTGTAGTCGTAGCCGTCGGAGGGCGCTTCGGAGAAGCCCACGAAGATGTCGTCGAAAAGGCAGTCACGCACGGTGCCCGACATCAGGCTGTCGTTCTCGACCGCGTCGTCGTGGATCCACTTGAAGTAGCAGCCGCTCAACAGGAACCGCGCCCTGGTGTTCGGCTCGGAGCCCTCTTCGACCGTGGGGTTGTAGCCGTCCCAGACGTTGTGCAGGGTCAGGCCGTACGTCGCCGTCCAGTCGTTCGTGACCACCCGGATCCCGTCGCCGTCCTGCCGGTTCACGTGGTAGAGGTAGTTCCACGACCGGTCGGGCAAGGTCGAGGACACCGACCCTCCGACGGTCACCACCCGAGAGACCGGCGACCAGTCCTCGCCGAACGTGAGCGGATAGCCCGAGCGCCCGTGGAACGACCACGATCGCAGGTCGAAGACGGTGCCTTGAGGGACCCGGGGTTTGTCGATGGGGTGGTGGCCTCTGACGACCCTGACGTTCCCGCTTTCGTTCAGCCAGGCCAGGCCCTGCTGCGTTCGCGCCTCAGGGGCAGTGGCGGGCGGCCCGGACCCGGCGGCCCCTTCGGAGCACGCGGCCAGCAGCGCCATGACGGCGAGTGCGAGGGCTCTTCGCATCACCCTTCCGAACATACGTCAGGAGCGGGCGCTGCGTGACCGTTGCGGGGGACATCGACGATGCCCTGGATCGAAGGCGCTCACCTGCCACATCGACACCGTCGTCCGTAGGGGTCACCCAGGGCGTGACCTAAGGCCCTGGGCGCCCTGGGGTCCCGCCGGACAACGTGGAGGCAAACCGGCGCGCCGGGCCGCAGCCTGGCGTCATGAGGAAGGGGGACCCGGATGAGTCGGAAGACGTGGCTGCTCGCCGGGCTCGTGGTCGTTGCAGTGCTCGTGCTGTCGTCCTGCGCGGCAGGGCCGAACCCGGCGGTCGACGGCGGCAAGGACCCCGCCGGCTTCTGGCTGGGCCTCTGGCAGGGCTTCATCACACCGGTGACCTTCCTGGTCTCGCTCTTCACCGACGACGTGAACATCTACGAGGTGCGCAACAGCGGCAACTGGTACGACTTCGGATACGTCATCGGGCTCTCGGTGGTCTTCTCCGGAGGCGGGGGTGCGGCCGGCAGAGGTCGCCGCTGAGGGGGCGCCGCCGGGACCAAGGTCCCCGGTCTGGGCGATTTCTCGCGAATCGCCGCGGACGCCGCGCACTGCCTTTACCTTCAGGTGGTCAGCTGACCCGCTCCCGGAGCCAGGCATAGAAGGCATAGGCAGATGAACCAGGTGGTGAGTGCCCTCGTTCGAGGCGCCCGCACGTGCACAGGACGCCCGACCGACCGGCCCGCGACGCAGCCGACCGGCGAGCAGCTGACCCGGCATGCGATGCGGCACCTGGCCGCAGCTGCCCTGGTCCTCCTGGCAGCCGCCATCGTCCATCGAGCCGGGCACGCCGAGCAGCAGTGGCAGTACGCCGCGATCGCCGCTGCGCTCGTCCCGCAGGTTCTCGTCGACCTCATGGCCGCCAGGGACCCTGACCGCCGGGCTCGTCTACGCGCAGTGCACCGCCCTGCCTCGCTGCCCCTCCTCGCCGCGGGCGCGTTGGCGTTCGCCGTGCCGGCCATGGTGCTTCTCGGGCACGTGCCGTCCCCCGCGGAGGCACTCGCGGCGGGCTGTGCGGCCGTCGGGCTGACCGTTGCCGCCGCGCCGCTCACCATCGTCCTCGCACCCCGGTCCGGACGAGGGGGGTCGGTCACGGATGCCTCGAACCCGGCCGGGCGGGCGTTGGAGACCGTGAGGTGAGCAGCCCTTTCAGGTGAGGACGACGGCCTGGTCCGCCTCGCCGGTCCCGTCGACGATCACGTCGGCACGGTCCCTCGTGCGCTCCCTGGCGAAGAGCGCGTCCTCCGCCGCCATCCACCGGACCCACTGCGGCCGGAGCTCCTCGCCGTCTCGGGTGATGCCGCGGCTCGTGCGGAGCTCCGCGGGTGCGTCGACCCACACGAGCGTGGTGATCCAGGACATGTACGACGAAGCGCCCGACCCGACCCCCTCGACCACGAGGAGGTCCACCGGCTCCACGACGCACTCCTCGGCGAACCTCGCGAGATGCCAGTCGTAGCGCCGGTAGCGTCCGGGACGTCCCTGGCTGATCGGGGTGAGGACGTCTCGTTCGAGGGTCTCGCTCACCCGGTCGAGCCCCTCCCAACCATCGAGCAGGTCGTCGAGGTGGACCAGTGCGCAGGAGCACACCTCCGACGCTGCCTCGTGGATGGCGGCGCCGAGGCAGGACTTTCCGGACCCGGCGCGGCCGTCCACGCACACGAGGCGGCTCTGCCCGAGTGTGGGCGCCTTCAAGCCGGCGGCCCACGAGACCAGCTCCGCGACGTCGGCGACTCGCCGCCGCCACTCGCTCACGAGATGCCGTGCCTCTTGAGGATCGCCTCGATGTCAGCCATGTCGTCGTCCTCGGCGGACTTCGCGGCCGTCGTACCTGCGGGCCCGGCCGGCGCGCGTGAGGGGGAGTCGGGCAGCGCCTTTCCGCGCGACCGGGGGGATCCACCGACGCCTCGGCGGCCAAGCGCCCCGGCGACGCTGAACAGCGCGACGGCGACCGCTGCCAGGCCGATGCCGAGCCACACGGTGGGGCTGAAGCTGAACCTGACCGCCCAGGACACGACCGCGTCGCCGATCTCCCAGACCAGCCGGAGGGTGCCGGTCAGGTAGGCCGCGACGGGAAGCAGTGCGACGGCGAGCATCCGGAGTCCTGCGACGGGGCCCCGCAGCCGCCAGAGCACACCGGTTCCGACCAGGCCGGCCAGGGTCAAGATGACCGTCAGGGCCTGCCACGTGATGCTGTCGAAGGAACCCACGCGACCAGCCTGTCACACCCGCGGGAACCCGCAAGGTCTCGCCGTTGGCACACTGTCGGGATGCGCACCATCCCTGACCCGGGCTTCGCAGGCGACGACGGAGCCGTGGCTCCCGAGGTCGCCGCCGCCATGTCCGCGTACGCCGCCGACCCCGACCGGCTCCATCACCCCACCATCGCCGTTCTCCAGGACAGCCGCCTGCTGGTGCCGGTGGTCGCCGTGCTCGGCGAGGTGGAGTACGACGAGCAGGGTGTGGCGCACGACAAGACCTCCGACATGGCGACGGTCCTCATGCGGGGGAAGGACGGCCGCCTCGCACTGCTCGCCTTCACCGGGAACGAGCCCCTGGAGCGCTGGAACCCCGAGGCGCGCCCCGTGCCCGTCTCTGCGCGGCAGGCGGCCGAGGCCGCGGTCCACGACGAGGCGGCTGCCCTGCTCGTGGACGTCGCGGGACCGGCGCTCCTGGTGGTCGAGGGGGAGGACCTTCGGTCGCTCGCCGAGGGCTACCGGCTCGTGGAGTCCGCGGCCGGATGGGCCTGGGTACGGCTCAGCGACGCTGAGGACGAACCGGACCAGTGAGCTTCTCGCCCGGACCCTCACCCGGTGGGTCCTCGATCTCCGAGGCCTCGCGGAAGGCGAGCTGGAGGCTGCGCAGGCCGTCCCGCAGCGGCGCCGCGTGGTGGTGGCCCAGCCGCGGTGCCGCAGCGGTGACCAGGCCGGCGAGGGACTCGATGAGAGTCCGGGCCTCGTCGAGGTCGACGTGGTCGGGTAGGTCCTCCGCCAGGCCGAGGTTCACCGCGGCCGAGCTCATCAGGTGCAGGGCCGCGGTGGAGACGATCTCGATCGCGGGGACGTCTGCGATGTCGCGGGAGGACGGCTCGCTCGTGGCAGTCATGCTGTCCGGCAGGGAGTCGGTCATGCGACAAGGGTGACACGGCCCCGTCGATGTGCGTTCGACCGCACTCTCTTGATACCCTTGAGCGACCGATTTCGGCGATCGGCTGCCTGTGTGCCCCGGATGGGAACAACCGGAGCGTGCAGATGGTTGATCAGCACGAGATCTGACAAGCGGAGATCACTCTCCCACCCGCATCGACGGACAAAGTCGTCGGGTCCGGTCGCGAGAGGTTCGGCCTCACGGGCATCTGCCCGTGGCAGTCGTCCCCCTCGCAGGCGCAGAGCCTGGGTCGCGGCGACCACCGTGTCCTTGGGCGACGTGCAGGGACTGGCTTCCGCTTGTGTGTCGAGCGGGAGCCTTTTTTCATGCCCAGGCATGTCGGAGGCCGACACCTGACACGTCAGCCCACCGAAGACCCACCCCCAGGAGGACCCATCAGCACAGAGCTGCGCATCAACGACCGGATCCGGGTACCCGAGGTCCGGCTCGTCGGCCCGAACGGCGAGACCGTGGGCATCGTCCGCATCGACGACGCACTCCGTCTTGCCCAGGAAGCCGACCTCGACCTGGTCGAGGTCGCCCCGACCGCGCGTCCGCCCGTCTGCAAGCTCATGGACTACGGCAAGTTCAAGTACGAGAATGCGCAGAAGGCACGCGAGGCCCGTCGTAACCAGACGAACGTGGTCATCAAGGAGATGAAGCTCCGGCCGAAGATCGACGCGCACGACTACGAGACCAAGAAGGGTCACGTGGTGCGCTTCCTCCGCCAGGGCGACAAGGTGAAGATCACGATCATGTTCCGCGGCCGTGAGCAGCACCGCCCCGAGCTGGGCTTCCGGTTGTTGCAGCGCCTTGCGGAGGACGTGGTCGACCTGGGGTTCGTCGAGTCGGCGCCGAAGCAGGACGGCCGCAACATGATCATGGTGCTCGGCCCTCACAAGAAGAAGGCCGAGGCCAAGGCGGAGGTCAAGGCGGAGAAGGCGTCCAAGGCCGCCGAGCGGGCCGCCGAGCGGGAGGCGGAGCACGCCGAGCGCTCCGCAGGGGCGACCGCAGGCGCGGCCGAGCCCAAGAAGCCGCGCCGCCGGTCGGAGAACCTCGACCCAGACATGTGACACCCGGCCCGTCCACACGGACGGGCCCGACACAGAAGGACAAGCAATGCCGAAGATGAAGGCGCACTCCGGTGCGAGCAAGCGCTTCAAGATGACCGGCTCCGGCAAGCTGCGTCGGCAGAAGGCCGGCCGCCGCCACCTGCTCGAGCACAAGCCGTCGACCCTCACCCGCCGCCTCGCCGGCACCGAGGACGTCGCCAAGGCGGACGTCAAGAAGGTCAAGAAGCTCCTCGGCAAGTGACCTCCCGGTCACCCCGCCGAACCCTTTCGTTTGCAAGCATCAAGGAGTAAGTAGTGGCACGCGTCAAGCGGGCGGTCAACGCCCAGAAGAAGCGCCGGGTAACCCTCGAGCGCGCGTCCGGTTACCGCGGTCAGCGCTCGCGGCTCTACCGCAAGGCCAAGGAGCAGGTCACCCACTCGCTGGTCTACAGCTACCGTGACCGTCGCGCCAAGAAGGGCGAGTTCCGCAAGCTGTGGATCCAGCGCATCAACGCTGCTGCCCGCGCCAACGGCATGACCTACAACCGGTTCATCCAGGGCCTCAAGGCCGCCGGCGTCGAGGTCGACCGCAAGATCCTCGCGGACATGGCGGTCAACGACGCGGCCACCTTCGCCTCGCTGGTGGAGCTGGCCAAGGCGAACGTGCCGGCCGACGTCAACGCGGCCAAGGCCGAGGCGTCTGCCTGATCGGCTCGGCTGACCAGCCGGGCGACCCGGCCCAACCGTCGATGGCGAGCCTCCCTGCCGACTCCCCGCTGCTCTCGGTGAAGAGCGGGCGGGTGAAAGCGGCACGGAGGCTCGCCCGACGCGTTTCTCGGGCAGAGACGAGACTCTTCCTGGCGGAGGGTCCCCAGGCGGTGCGGGAGGCGCTCGAGCTCTCCGGCTGCGTGGCGGAGGTGTTCGCAGTCCCGGGTGCCTCGGACGCCCATCCCGACATCCACTCCAGCGCGACCCGCCAGGACATCGCCTGGCACCTCGTCGACGAGGCGGCGCTCGCGTCGCTGGCCGAGACGGTCCACCCGCAAGGGCTCGTCGCGGTCTGCCGCTTCCTGGACCGGCCGCTGCCCGACGTACTCCCTGCCGCTCCCGGCACCGGGGCGGCTCTGGTCGCAGTGTGCGCCGACGTCCGTGACCCCGGAAACGCCGGCACCGTGATCCGCTGCGCGGATGCCGCGGGTGCCACGGCCGTGGTCCTCACGGGCAGCTCGGTCGACCCCTACAACGGCAAGGCGGTCCGGGCCAGCGCAGGCAGCCTCTTCCACGTCGGCCTGTCTGTCGACCACGACACCGCTGCGGTGCTGGCCGAGCTCCAGAGCCGCGGTTTCCAGGTGCTCGCCGCCGACGGGGCGGGGGAGACCGACCTAGACGACGCGCTCGACGACGGGCTCCTCAGCCGTCCGACTGCGTGGCTGTTCGGCAACGAGGCCTGGGGACTCCCGGCAGAGCTGGCGGGCCTCGCGGACCGCCGGGTGAGGATCCCGATCCACGGCCGAGCCGAGAGCCTCAACCTCGCCACGGCCGCCGCGGTGTGCCTGTACGCGTCCGCGCGCGCCCAGCGCCGCGCCGCCCGCTGACTGGGCAGTCGCAACTACGGGTCACAACGTCTAGATTGGTCGGGTGTCGCACCACACAGAAGTCGTCGAGCAGGTGAGCCTCGATGCGATCCCGGACGGCGTGGTCTTCGCCGACGAGACCGGCCAGGTCACTGCGATGAACTCCGCAGCCCGCACGATGCTCGCCGTCGGTGACGGTGTCGGCAAGCAGCTCGCCGACGTGGTCGCCCTCCAGGACCAGGCCGGCAACGACTGGTTCACCACCGTCGACCTGTACGGCGGCCCGCGGCTGCGCTCGAGGATCCCCGAGCAGTCGTGGTTCCTCTCCGACGGCACCGAGCTCCTCCTGACCGTGCGCATCGAACGGGAGGCCAAGCAGGGGCCGACCACCGGAGTCGTCGTCTGCCTGCGGACCTCGCGGGCCCGCGAGCGCCTCGACCGGGAGCGCTCCGACCTCGTCGCCACCGTCGCCCACGAGCTGCGCTCTCCGCTGACAGGTGTGAAGGGCTTCGTCGCCACCCTCCTGAGCAGGTGGGACCGGCTCAACGACGATCAGAAGAAGCTCATGCTCAACACCGTCAACTCCGACGCGGACCGGCTCAGCCGGCTGATCGTGGAGCTGCTCGACGTCGCCCGGATCGACACCGGCCGGCTCTCGCTCTACCCGCGGCCGGTCGACTTCACCCAGGCGGTGGAGCGAGTGCTCGCCTCGGTCAGGGCGGGCACCGGGCGCGAGATCGTCCTCGACGCGGCTCCCGACCTGCCCCAGGTCTTCGCCGACCCCGACAAGTTCGTCCAGGTGGTGACCAACCTCGTCGAGAACGCCGTGCGACACGGCGAGGGGGTCGTCCGGATCACCCTCGAGCCCCTCGGGGGTGACACCCCGTACCCCGGCGTGCGGATGCACGTGGACGACGAGGGGGAGGGGATCAGCCCCGACATCCGCACTCGGGTCTTCACGAAGTTCTGGAAGCACGGCACCCGAGGCGGGTCCGGCCTGGGCATGTACATCGTCCACGGCCTCGTGACGGCCCACGGCGGCTCGATCGAGATCGGTGACGCACCCGGCGGTGGAGCGCGCATCACCGTGAGCTGGCCGCAGGATGACCGCCGCACCGACTGAGCGGCGTCTCGGCGGTAAACCGGTTCGCCTGCGACTTCGGGGACTTCCTAGACTGAGCGTGCAGTCCTAGTCCTCCGCCCCCGTTTTCGTGAAAGGCAGCCATGTCGGGCCCGAACACCGATTACGACCCCGTCGAGGTCACGCCGCTGCGTGCCGACGAGGTCGACGCGATGCGCGAGTCCGCGCTCGCGGCCATCGCCGACGCGAGCAGCCTCGCGGAGCTCAAGGAGGTGCGGCTCGCCCATGCCGGTGAGCGCTCCCCGCTTGCGCTGGCGAACCGGGAGATCGGCGCCCTGCCACCGCAGGCGCGCAAAGAGGCCGGCATGCGCGTCGGACAGGCGCGCGGCGCGATCAACAAGGCCCTCGGGGAGCGCCAGGCCGTGCTGGAAGCCGAGCACGAGGCCCGGATGCTGGTGGAGGAGTCCGTCGACGTCACGCTCCCCTGGGACCGCGAGCCGCACGGCGCACGGCACCCGCTGACCACGATCCAGGAGCGCATCTGCGACGTCTTCGTCGGGATGGGGTGGGAGGTCGCCGAGGGGCCGGAGGTCGAGGCCGAGTGGCTGAACTTCGACGCCCTGAACCTCGGGCCGGACCACCCCGCGCGCACGATGCAGGACACCTTCTGGCTCGAGCCGGCCGACGGGGGACTCGTCCTCCGGACGCACACCTCGCCGGTCCAGGCCCGCGCCATGCTGACCCGCGAGGCGCCGATCTACGTGATCTGCCCAGGTCGGGTGTACCGGACCGACGAGCTCGACGCCACGCACACCCCGGTCTTCCACCAGGTCGAGGGCCTCGTGGTCGACAAGGGCATCTCGATGGCGCACCTCAAGGGCACCCTCGACCACTTCGCCGAGGCGATGTTCGGCCACGGGATCACCACGCGGTTCCGGCCGTCGTACTTCCCGTTCACGGAGCCCAGCGCCGAGGTCGACCTGGTGTGCTTCGTCTGCCTTGGCCAGGCTCCGGCCGTGGAGGAGTGCCGCACGTGCAAGGGAGAGGGCTGGATCGAGTGGGGCGGCTGCGGGGTGGTCAACCCGCGGGTCCTGACCGCCTGCGGCATCGACTCCGAGACCTACTCCGGCTTCGCGTTCGGCATGGGTCTCGAGCGCACCTTGATGTTCCGTCACGGCATCGAGGACATGCGTGACCTCGTCGAAGGCGACGTCCGGTTCACCCTGCCGTTCGGAATGGAGATCTGATGCGGGCCCCGCTTTCCTGGCTGCGCGAGTACGTCGACCTGCCGGCCGACCTGACCGCCGCCGACCTGGCCCACCGGCTGACTGCTCTGGGCCTCAAGCTCGAGGCCCTGGAGGCTCCGGGGTCCGACATCTCGGGCCCGATCGTGGTGGGCCGCGTGCTCTCGATCGACGACGAGCCGCAGAAGAACGGCAAGGTCATCCGCTGGTGTCGCGTCGACGTCGGCCCCGAGCACAACGACGAGGAGGGTGGGCGCGGCATCGTCTGCGGCGCGCACAACTTCGCCGAGGGCGACCTGGTCGTGGTCTCGCTGCCCGGCTCGATCCTGCCCGGACCGTTCCCCATCTCGGCCCGCAAGACCTATGGCCACGTCTCGGACGGGATGATCTGCTCGACCCGGGAGCTCGGCACCGGCGAGGACCACGACGGGATCCTCGTCCTGGATCCGCGCCTGGACTCCGACGCTGCAGTCAAGCCCGGCGACGACGCGATCGAGCTGCTTCACCTGCGCGACGACGTGATCGAGTTCGAGATCAACCCGGACCGTGCCTACGCGCTCTCGCTGCGCGGCCTGGCGCGTGAGGCGGCGCTCGCTCTCGACGTGCCTTACCGCGACCCTGCGGTCCGCGACGTGCCCACGCCGAACGACTCCGGCTACCCGGTGCACGTGGAGGCCGTGGACGGCTGCCCGGTCTTCGCGACCAGGACGGTCATCGGCTTCGACCCTTCGGCGCCTACCCCCCGGTGGCTGTCCCGCCGGATCCAGCTCGCAGGGATGCGACCCATCTCGCTGGCCGTCGACATCACCAACTACGTGATGCTCGAGCTCGGCCAGCCGATCCACGGCTACGACGGCGACAAGCTGTCGGGCCCCATCGTCGTACGCCGCGCGAGGCAGGGGGAGCGGCTCACCACGCTCGACGACGTGACGCGTGACCTCGACCCCGAGGACCTCCTCATCACCGACGACCGCGGACCGATCGGCATCGCGGGCGTGATGGGCGGCCAGGAGACCGAGCTCGGCGAGACCACGACGAACGTCGTGATCGAGGCGGCCTACTTCGACCCCGCGTCGATCTTCCGCACCGCCCGCCGCCACAAGCTTCCCTCCGAGGCCTCGAAGCGTTTCGAGCGCGGTGTGGACCCGCTACTGCCCGCCTTCGCGGCCGACCGGGTCGCGGAGCTGCTCGTGGCACATGGCGGCGGGACGATCACCGAGGGCGTCACCTACGTCGGCCGTCCCCCCGAGGGGAGCTCGATCTCGATCTCGGGCCGGCTGCCCGAGCAGGTCACGGGCATCCCCGTCGACACCGAGACGGTCGTGACGCACCTGCGTGCGGTCGGCTGCACGGTCGCAGCGGACAGCGACCGACTCACCGTGGCACCGCCGTCGTGGCGGCCCGACCTCAACGACCCCTACGACCTCGTCGAGGAGGTCGCCCGCGTGGTCGGCTACGACAAGGTGCCCTCCGTGCTGCCTGCCGCACCGGCCGGCTCCGGCCTGACCCGTGAGCAGAAGCTGCATCGTCGAGCCGGACTCGCACTCGCCGGCGCCGGCTACGTCGAAGTACTGACCTACCCCTTCGTCGGGGAGCCCGACTGGGACGCCCTGGGTCTCGACGCGGACGACGACCGGCGGCGCACCGTCCGGATCGCCAACCCGCTGTCCGAGGAGGAGCCGCTGATGCGGACCACCCTCGTGCCGGGGCTCCTCAAGACCCTGGCCCGCAACGTGGGTCGCGGCCTCGCCGACCTGGCGCTGTTCGAGCAGGCCCCGGTCTACCTGCCGACGCCTGGCGCCGGTGCCGCCCCGATCCTCGGCGTGGAGCGGCGTCCCACGGACGAGGAGTGGGAGTCGCTCCAGGCAGCGGTTCCCCAGCAGCCGCTGCACGTCGCCCTGGTGCTCGCCGGCGAGCGCGAGCCCTCCGGTTGGTGGGGGAAGGGCCGTCCCGTCTCGTGGGCCGATGCGCTCGAGGGAGTGCGCCGGCTCGCCCGTGACATCGGCACCGAGGTGGAGGTGCGCGCGGCTGCCTATGCCCCCTGGCATCCCGGGCGCTGCGCGGAGTTCCTGCTCGACGGAGAGGTCGTCGGCCACGGCGGTGAGCTCCACCCGAAGGTGTGCAAGGCCTATGGCGTGCCGCCGCGCACGGCGGTGGCCGAGGTCGACCTCGACGCGCTGATGCGCGCCGCCGTGCCCGTCGTACCGGCGCCGAACTTCTCGACCTACCCGGTGGCGAAGGAGGACGTCGCCCTCGTGGTCGACGCCACGGTTTCGGCGGCGGCGGTGGCGGGAACCCTGCGTGAAGGCGCAGGGCCGCTACTGGAGTCTGTTCGGCTCTTCGACGTCTATGTCGGCGAGCAGATCGGCGAGGGGAAGAAGTCGCTGGCCTATGCCATGCGCTTTCGCGCTCCCGACCGGACGCTGACCGACGCCGATGTGGCCGAGGCGCGCGAGGCGGCGGTCGCTCTCGCGGTCGAGCGTCACGGAGCCGTCCACCGGTCCTGACCGGTTTCGCATGATCATGCAGTATGTTGTATGGTCATGCGCATGCCGCCAGAGAGCACGTCGAAGGCCAGATACCGCGTCGCCGTCGCCGGTGCCAGTGGGTACGCCGGTGGTGAGGTCCTCCGGCTCCTGCTCGGCCACCCGTCGGTCGAGATCGGGGCGCTGACCGGCGGGTCCAACGCCGGCGAGCGGCTCGCTAAGCTCCAGCCGCATCTCGTCCCGCTCGCCGACCGCGTGCTGGAGGAGACCACGGTCGAGGTGCTCTCCGGGCACGACGTGGTCTTCCTAGCGCTGCCGCACGGCGCGTCCGGCGAGATCGCCAAGGCGCTCCCCGACGAGTGCGTGGTCATCGACTGCGGCGCTGACTTCCGCCTCGCCGACCCCGGCGAGTGGGAGCGGTTCTACGGCGGGGAGCATGCCGGCTCCTGGCCCTACGGCCTCCCCGAGCTCGGTGCGCAGCGGGAGGAGCTGAAGCGGGCCACCCGGATCGCCGTCCCCGGGTGCTACCCGACGGTCTCCACGCTCACCATGGCACCGGCCGTCGCCGCGGGGATCGTCGACCCGGCCGACGTCGTGGTCGTCGCGGCGTCGGGCACCTCCGGCGCCGGCAAGGCTCCCAAGCCGAACCTGCTCGGCTCCGAGGTGATGGGCTCGGCCAGTGCGTACGGCGTCGGCGGGACGCACCGGCACACGCCCGAGATCACCCAGAACCTCTCCGCGATCACCGAGGAGGCCGTGCGGGTCTCCTTCACCCCGCTGCTCGTCCCGATGCCGCGTGGCATCCTCGCGACCTGCTCCGCGCCGGTGCGCAAGGGCGTCACCGAGGAGGAGGCGTACGCCGTCTACGAGCTCGCCTTCAAGGACGAGCCCTTCGTCCACCTGCTGCCCGCGGGGCAGTGGCCGCAGACCAAGTCCGTCCTCGGGTCCAACGCGGTTCACGTCCAGGTGACCGTCGACGACGCAGCCGGCCGGCTCGTGGCGGTCGGCGCGGTCGACAACCTGGCCAAGGGCACCGGCGGAGCCGCCGTCCAGTGCATGAACCTCGCACTCGGCCTGCCGGAGGCCACCGGCCTGACCACGGTGGGCCTCGCCCCGTGAGCCGCGCTCTCGTCCAGCACGGCGAGCAACTGGCCGTGGTGCGGCTCGGGCCCGGTGCCGACCTGCCGGCCTGGAGCGGCGCCGCCACCTTGTTCTCGGTGACCGCCACAGCCACCGAGACGTCGATCGTGTGCGCGCAGGCCGGTGTGCCCAAGAAAGCACGTCAGGAGGGACCGTTCACGGCCTTCGAGGTGGAAGGCCCCCTCGACTTCACCCTGACCGGTGTCCTCCACGAGCTGCTGCAGCCGCTCGCCGAGGCGCAGATCCCGGTCTTCACCCTCTCCACGTTCGACACCGACTGGATCCTCGTGCCCGCCGACTCCGCAGCACGCGCCGCCGAGGCATGGCGAAGATCCGGTCACGTCGTCCGGGCCCCGCACGAGTCCACCGAGCAGCCACCATCCGAAGGATCAGCATGAGTGTCACCGCCCCCAAGGGCTTCCGCGCCTCCGGCGTGCCCGCAGGGCTCAAGAGCACCGGAGCGAAGGACATGGCGCTCGTGGTCAACGACGGCCCCGAGCACAGCTCCGCCACGGTGTTCACGTCCAACAGGTGCAAGGCGAACCCGATCCTGTGGAGCCAGGAGGTGGTCAAGGACGGGATCGTCCGCGCAGTGATCCTGAACTCCGGGGGCGCCAACTGCTACACCGGCGCCGAGGGCTTCCAGACCACCCACGCCGTCGCCGAGAGGACCGCCGAGGCGCTAGGCATCGGCTCGATCGACGTCGTCGTGTGCTCGACCGGCCTCATCGGGCTCAAGAACGACCGGGGCGACCTCGTCGCGGGTGTCGACGCCTGCGCCGAGGCGCTCTCCACGGAGGGCGGGGAAGACGCCGCAGAGGCGATCATGACCACCGACTCGGTCAGCAAGCAGGTGGTCGTCGAGGGGAGCGGCTGGTCGGTCGGCGGCATGGCCAAGGGTGCCGGGATGCTCGCCCCGCAGCTCGCCACCATGCTCGTCGTACTCACCACCGACGCGAAGATCACCCCCGCCGAGGCTGACCGGGCGCTGCGCGCGGCGACCAGGGTCAGCTTCGACAGGCTCGACTCCGACGGCTGCATGTCGACCAACGACACCGTGACCCTGCTCGCGAGCGGCGCCTCGGGTATCACGCCCACCCTGGAGGACTTCACCGAGGCGCTGACCCGGGCATGCACCGACCTGGCCATGCAGCTCCTCGCAGACGCCGAGGGGGCCGACCACGAGATCGCGATCACCGTCCTCAACGCCGCCTCCGAGGACGAGGCCGTCGAGGTCGGCCGCTCCGTCGCCCGCAGCAACCTGTTCAAGGCCGCGGTGTTCGGCAAGGACCCGAACTGGGGCCGGGTGCTGGCCTCCATCGGCACCACCTCGGCGGCGTTCGACCCCGCCGACCTCGACGTGGCGATGAACGGGGTCTGGGTCTGCCGGTCCTCCGAGCCCGCCGAGTCGCCCGAGCTGGTCGACCTGAGCGCGCGCGAGGTCTCGGTGACGATCGACCTGAAGGCCGGTGACGCCCGCGCCACGGTGTGGACCAACGACCTCACCCACGCCTACGTCCACGAGAACTCCGCCTACTCGAGCTGAGGACCTGATGACCCACGACTCCACCCTCGACACCGGGAAGAGCCCTGCCGAGTGGAAGCAGGCCACCGAGAAGGCCGCGACGCTCGCCGAGGCGCTCCCGTGGCTGAAGCGGTACCACGGCAAGACCATCGTGGTGAAGTACGGCGGCAACGCGATGACCGACGACCGGCTCAAGCGGGCCTTCGCCGAGGACATCGTGTTCTTGCGCTACGCCGGGTTCCGCCCGGTCGTCGTACACGGTGGTGGGCCGCAGATCAGCAAGATGCTAGACCGCCTGGAGATCAAGTCGGAGTTCCGCGGAGGGCTGCGGGTGACCACCCCGGAGGCCATGGACGTCGTCCGCATGGTGCTCGTGGGACAGGTCGGCCGCGAGCTCGTCGGACTCCTGAACCAGCACGGGTCTCTCGCGGTGGGACTCTCAGGCGAGGATGCCGGGCTGTTCACCGCCAAGGCGACCAGCACGGTCGTGGACGGTGAGGAGGTGGACCTCGGCCTCGTCGGCGAGGTCGAGAAGGTCCGCCCGGAGGCGGTCCGGGACCTGATCGAGGCCGGCCGCATCCCGGTGATCTCCTCGGTCGCCCCGGACGAGAACGGCGTCGTCCACAACGTCAACGCGGACACGGCCGCAGGCGCCCTCGCCGCCGCGCTCAGCGCCGAGAAGCTCCTCGTGCTGACCGACGTCGAGGGCCTCTACCGCGACTGGCCCGACAGTGACGACGTGATCGGCCAGATCAGCCCCGAGGCACTCGCCGAGCTGATGCCGACCCTGGCCAGCGGCATGGTCCCGAAGATGCAGGCCTGTCTCGACGCGCTCCAGGGCGGGGTGCCGCGCGCGACTGTCGTCGACGGCCGGGAGCCACATGCCGTCCTGCTCGAGATCTTCACCGACGAGGGCGTGGGCACCCAGGTGCTTCCTGGAGTCGAGACGAAGATCCGGACCGCGCTGAGGAAGGCCAACTGATGAGCGAGCTGACGAAGACCACGAGTGACGACGTCCAGGAGCGCTACGCGCACGCCCTGATGAACACCTTCGGCAAGCCGAAGCTCGTGCTCACCCGAGGCGAGGGCGCCCGGGTCTGGGACGCGGAGGGCAACGAGTACCTCGACCTGCTCGGCGGCATCGCCGTGAACGCGCTCGGCCATGCCCACCCGGCGCTGGTGTCCGCGGTCACCGGCCAGCTGTCGACGCTGGGTCACGTGTCGAACTTCTTCGCCACCGAGCCGCAGGTCTCGCTCGCCGAGCGGCTGCTCTCCCTCCTCGGCGTCGAGGGACGCGTGTTCTTCGCGAACTCCGGGGCCGAGGCGAACGAGGCGGCGCTGAAGCTCACCCGGCGCACGGGACGCACGCACGTCGTCGCGGCCGAGGGCGGCTTCCACGGCCGGACCATGGGAGCGCTCGCGCTGACCTCCAAGGCTGCCTACCGCGAGCCGTTCGAGCCGTTGCCCGCAGGCGTGACGTTCGTGCCGTACGGCGACGCCGACGCGCTCGCCGCCGCGGTGACGGACGAGACCGCAGCGGTCGTGCTCGAGCCCATCCAGGGTGAGGCGGGTGTCGTTATGCCGCCGGAGGGATACCTCGAGACCGCGCGCGAGATCACCAGGGCGCACGGCGCACTCCTGTGGTTCGACGAGGTGCAGACCGGCATGGGGCGCACCGGCACGTGGTTCGCCCACAGCGCCAGCGGTGTGAAGCCGGACGTCCTCACCCTCGCCAAGGGCCTTGCCGGAGGCATCCCCATCGGTGCCTGCATAGCGGTGGGGGAGTACGGACAGATGCTCCAGCCCGGCAACCACGGCACGACCTTCGGCGGCAACCCCGTCGCCGCTGCTGCTGCCCTCGCCGTCATCGACACGATCGAGAAGGACGGTCTGCTCGAGCACGTGCAGCGTGTCGGAGCCGCGCTCGCGGAGGGGCTCAAGGACGAGCGAGTCACGGAGATCCGGCAGGCCGGGTTGCTCATCGGGCTCGACCTCGCCGCGCCGGTCGCAGCGAAGGTGACCGCCGCGGCGCTCGAGCACGGTTTCATCGTCAACGACTGCGCGCCCGACCGGGTCAGGCTCGCTCCGCCCCTCGTGCTCACCGAGCAGCAGGCGGCCTCGTTCGTGGAGGCCTGGCCGCGGCTGCTCGACGAGGCCTTCGCCGAGGAGGGGCCATGACCCGGCACTTCCTGCGCGACGACGACCTGGGGCCCGCCGAGCAGGCGGGGGTCCTGGCCCTCGCCGCTGAGCTGAAGGCTGACCCGTTCAGCGCACGGCCGCTCGAGGGTCCTCGGACCGTGGCGATCCTGTTCGACAAGCCGACCCTGCGCACCCAGGCGTCCTTCACCTCCGGGATCGCGGAGCTCGGGGGCTTCCCCATGGTGATCGACGCCCGCCTCGCCCAGGTCGGCGTGCGGGAGTCCGTGGCGGACACCGCTCGCGTGCTCGGCCGTCAGGCCTCGGCGATCGTGTGGCGGACCTTCCACCAGTCGAGCCTCGAGGAGATGGCCGAGCACGCGGGGGTCCCCGTCGTGAACGCGCTCACGGACTCCTTCCACCCGTGCCAGGTGCTCGCGGACCTGCTCACGGTCACAGAGCACCATGGCGCCCTCTCGGGGCGACGCCTGACCTTCCTCGGCGACGCCGCCTCGAACATGGCGCACTCCTACCTGCTCGGGTGCGCGACGGCCGGCATGCACGTGACGGTCAGCGGTCCCGAGAGCTTCCAGCCCGACCCCGACGTGCTGGCCCGCGCCCAGGAGATAGCGGGTACGACGGGAGGCTCGGCGTCGTACGACCCCGACCCGGTGGCCGCGGTCGGGGGAGCCGACGTCGTGGCGACCGACACCTGGGTCTCCATGGGCAAGGAGGGAGAGGCCGAGGGGCGCGACGCCCCGTTCCGGCCGTACTCCGTCACCGGCGAGCTCCTGGCCAAGGCATCGTCCGAGGCCGTCGTGCTGCACTGCCTGCCGGCCTACCGCGGCAAGGAGATCGCCGCCGAGGTGATCGACGGGCCGCAGAGCGTCGTGTGGGACGAGGCCGAGAACCGGCTGCACGCACAGAAGGCGCTGCTCACCTGGCTGCTCGAGGAGCGGGAGGTGCCGCGATGACCCACAGCACCCATGGCGCGAGCGGCGCCCCGATGACCAAGAACGCCCGCCAGCAGCAGATCGTCGAGCTCCTCGGCAAGCACCACGTACGCTCCCAGACCGAGCTCGCCGAGCTCCTTGCCGAGTCGGGGGTCACGGTGACCCAGGCGACCTTGTCGCGGGACCTCGTAGAGCTCGACGCGGTCAAGGTGCGCATCCCCAGTGGTGCCCTGGTGTACGCCGTGCCGGCAGAGGGCGGCGACCGGACCCCGCGCCCGGGTGGTGAGAGCGCCGCGGCAGAGGCCCGGCTGGCCCGGCTGCTCGCGGAGCTCATGGTCTCGGCCGACTCGTCGGCGAACATGGCGCTCCTGCGAACCCCACCCGGCGCGGCACAGTTCCTCGCCTCGGCGTTCGACAAGGCCGAGCTCGCCGGGATCCTCGGCACCGTCGCCGGTGACGACACCGTCCTGGTGATCAGCCGGGACCCCGCCGGTGGCGCGGCGCTGGTCCAGCGACTTCTGGCCCTCGCCAACCACCACTCCGCACCGGCGCCCTGACCACACCGTCCCGCCGGACCCTGACCGCACCTCCCCACCATCGATTGGAACCAACGTGAGCAAGGTCCTGACCTCTCTACCCGTCGGCGAACGCGTCGGCATCGCCTTCTCCGGAGGGCTGGACACCTCGGTCGCCGTAGCCTGGATGCGGGAGAAGGGCGCAGTTCCCTGCACCTACACCGCGGACATCGGCCAGTACGACGAGGCGGACATCTCCGGGGTCCCGGACCGCGCCCTGCAGTACGGCGCGGAGCTCTCACGCGCCGTCGACTGCCGGCACGCGCTGGTGGAGGAAGGGTTCGCGGCCGTCGCCTGCGGAGCCTTCCACATCCGTTCCGGCGGGCGCGCCTACTTCAACACCACGCCGCTCGGGCGCGCCGTGACGGGCACCATGCTCGTCCGGGCGATGCACGAGGACGGCGTGGACATCTGGGGTGACGGGTCCACCTTCAAGGGCAACGACATCGAGCGGTTCTACCGGTACGGGCTGCTGGCCAACCCCCTGCTGCGCATCTACAAGCCGTGGCTCGACGCGGAGTTCGTCCACGAGCTCGGCGGACGCAACGAGATGAGCGCCTGGCTGACCGAGCGTGGCCTGCCGTACCGCGACAGCCAGGAGAAGGCCTACTCCACCGACGCCAACATCTGGGGCGCCACGCACGAGGCCAAGACCCTCGAGCATCTCGACGTCTCGCTCGAGTCCGTGGAGCCGATCATGGGCGTGAAGTTCTGGGACCCCTCGGTCGAGATCGAGGCCGAGGACGTCACCGTCCGGTTCGAGCAAGGCCGTCCGGTGGCGGTGAACGGCAAGTGGTACGACGACCCGGTGGAGCTGGTCCACGAGGTGAACGCGATTGGCGGGCGCCACGGGCTCGGGATGTCCGACCAGATCGAGAACCGGATCATCGAGGCCAAGTCACGCGGCATCTACGAGGCGCCCGGCATGGCGCTGCTGTGGATCGCCTATGAGCGCCTGCTCAACGCGGTCCACAACGAGGACACCATCGGGAACTACCACGCCGAGGGCCGTCGGCTCGGACGCCTGCTTTACGAAGGCCGCTGGCTGGACCCGCAGGCGCTGATGCTGCGTGAGTCCATCCAGCGCTGGGTCTCCTCGGTCGTCACGGGCGAGGTCACAGTCCGGCTGCGCCGCGGCGAGGACTACACCATCCTCGACACGCAGGGCCAGGGGTTCTCCTACCACCCCGACAAGCTGTCGATGGAGCGCGTCGAGTCGGCCGCGTTCGGTCCCACCGACCGGATCGGCCAGCTCACCATGCGCAACCTCGACATCGCCGACTCGCGCTCCAAGCTCGAGATGTACGCGCTGCAGCCCCAGGACCAGGGGCACGTGCTGGTCGAGCACGGGAACCTGCTGGGCGCCCTCGAGCCAGGCGGCGCCGACCAGATCGCCGAGAACCCCGTGGAGCCCGGGGCGCTCGACGACGAGGCCCTGGACCACGCCGCCATGGAGTTCGGCACCGACTGACCACCCTCGGCAGACGTCATACGTTCCGGCTGCGATACCGACCGCAACGTATGACGTCCCAGAGAACGTCATACGTTGGGGCTGCTACAACGACCGGCCTGTATGACGTCCGGCATGGAAGGACGACGTGAGCGAGAACTCGAAGACGATCTCCGGAGCCCTGTGGGGCGGTCGGTTCGCCGGCGGCCCCTCGCCCGCCCTGGCCGCGCTGTCGAAGTCGACACACTTCGACTGGCGGCTCGCGCCCTACGACATCGCCGGTTCCAAGGCGCACGCGCGGGTGCTGCACCGGGCGGGCCTGCTCACCGACACCGACCTCGAGGGTCTGCTTGCCGGTCTCGACGCGTTGGGGGCGAAGGTGGCCTCCGGAGAGGCGGTGGCGGCCGAGTCCGACGAGGACGTCCACGGTGCCCTCGAGCGGCTGCTGATCGAGGAGGTCGGTGCCGAGCTCGGCGGGCGGCTGCGTGCCGGGCGGTCCCGCAACGACCAGGTCGCGACGCTTTTCAAGGTCTTCCTGCGTGACCACGCCCGCGTGGTCACCGGGCAGGTCCTCGACCTCGTCGACGCCCTCGCAGACCAGGCGGAGCAGCACCTCGGGGCGCCGATG
This sequence comes from Nocardioidaceae bacterium, assembly GCA_035688575.1. Classification (GTDB taxonomy): domain Bacteria; phylum Actinomycetota; class Actinomycetes; order Propionibacteriales; family Nocardioidaceae; genus Nocardioides_C. The sequence goes on along the minus strand of DASSMS010000172.1, from coordinate 6,871 downwards.
CCGGGTCGGACCCATCTGCAGCACGCGCAGCCGGTCCTGCTGTCCCACCACCTCCTGGCGCACGCGTGGCCTCTGCTCCGCGACGTCTCGCGGGTGCGGGACTGGGACGCGCGCGTGGCGGTCGACTCGCCGTACGGCTCGGGAGCGCTGGCCGGGTCGTCACTGGGCCTCGACCCGCAGCAGGTGGCCCGCGAGCTCGGCTTCGCGGACTCCAGCGCGAACTCCATCGACGGGACCGCAGCACGTGACTTCGTGGCGGAGCTGGCGTTCGTCCTGGCGATGATCGGTGTCGACGTGTCCAGGCAGGCCGAGGAGGTGATCGTCTGGGCGACCAGGGAGTTCGGGTTCGTCGAGCTCGACGACGCCTACTCCACCGGCTCCAGCATCATGCCGCAGAAGAAGAACCCCGACATCGCCGAGCTCGCGCGCGGCAAGGCGGGCCGGCTGGTCGGCAACCTGACCGGCCTGATGGCCACGCTCAAGGCGCTCCCGCTGGCCTACAACCGCGACCTCCAGGAGGACAAGGAGCCGGTGTTCGACTCGGTCGACACCCTCGAGGTGCTTCTCCCCGCCTTCACCGGCATGGTCGCCACGCTTCGTTTCCGGACCGACCGGATGGCAGAGCTCGCGCCCCAGGGCTTCTCGCTGGCCACCGACGTCGCGGAGTGGCTCGTGCGGGAAGGGGTGCCCTTCCGGGTCGCGCACGAGGTGGCCGGTGCCTGTGTGCGCCGCTGCGAGGAGCTCGGCTGTGACCTCGGCGAGCTGACCGACGAGCAGTTCGCCGACATCTCGCCGCACCTGACCCCCGGGGTGCGTGAGGTGCTGTCCGTCGAGGGCTCGATCACCTCACGCTCCGGCCGCGGGGGTACCTCCCTCGACAGGGTCAGCGAGCAGCTCGGCGAGGTCCGGGCCGCCGTGGCCGAGCACCGTGCCTGGCTTGGCTGACCAGCTGACCGGGCCGGTGCTCGAGGTCGCCCCGACGCTGCTCGGCGCGGTCCTGCGTCACGAGAGCGCCCAGGGCACGGTCGCGGTTCGTCTCACGGAGGTCGAGGCCTACGCCGGGGAGCAGGATCCCGGCTCGCACGCGTACCGCGGCCCCACCAAGCGCAACGAGGTCATGTTCGGGGAGGCCGGACACCTCTACGTCTACTTCACCTACGGCATGCACTACTGCTGCAACGTGGTCGTGGGCGAGGCCGGGCACGCCTCCGCCGTTCTCCTGCGCGCCGGAGAGGTGGTGGAGGGGACCGAGCTCGCGAGGGAGCGACGTCGCAACGGCCCGGACCGCGACCTCGCGCGCGGCCCCGCTCGGCTCTGTCAGGCCCTCGGCATCGACCTGCGTCACAACGGGGTCCACCTCGGAGAAGGACCCTTGACACTCACCCTGCCCGAGGCGCCGCACCACCTCGAGGAGGTCCTGACCGGCCCCAGAGTGGGCCTGCGCCACGCCGCACACCAGCCGTGGCGGTTCTGGCTCGCCGACGAGCCGACGGTGTCGCTCTACCGGCCGGCCAAGCGGCTGCCCGCCCCACCGGGCGACCCGGGGCAGCGCAGACCCTGACCGCCCTAGGCTGGAGGCATGGTCAGCGCGACCAGCCTCATCCTGGCCGGAGACGTCATGACGGGGCGGGGGGTCGACCAGATCCTCGCCTCTCCGGGCTCCCCGAGGCTGCGTGAGCAGTACGTCGTCGACGCCCGCTCCTACGTCGACCTCGCCGAGGACGTCAACGGGCCGATCCCCAGGCCGGTCGAGGACGCCTGGCCGTGGGGCGACGCGCTCTCCGCCATGGACGAGATCGGCGCCGCCGTACGAGTGATGAACCTCGAGACCAGTGTGACCCGCAGCGAGGAGGTCGCGCCCGGCAAAGGCGTGCACTACCGGATGAACCCGGCGAACCTCGGCTGTCTGGCGGAGGTCCGGGCCGACGTCTGGACCCTGGCCAACAACCACGTCCTCGATCACGGCATGCCGGGGCTCCTCGAGACACTCGACACCATGCATGCCGCGGGTCTCCGCACCGCGGGGGCCGGTGCGGACGGGGCACAGGCGTGGTCGCCTGCCATCGTGCGGGCCGATGGCACCCGCGTGGTCGTGGCTTCCGTCGGTCACGTCTCGAGCGGGGTGCCCGCCTCGTGGGCTGCGACGGCGCGCCACCCCGGGGTCGCCCTGCTCCCGGACCTGTCCGAGGGGAGCGCCGAGATGCTCGCGGACGCGACGATGCGTGGAGGCATGGATGGGGACCTGCGCGTCGTGTCGGTGCACTGGGGCAGCAACTGGGGCTACGACGTCCCGCGGCAGCACCGGCGCTTCGCCCACCGGCTCATCGACGAGGGCGTGCACCTCTTGCACGGGCACTCGTCGCACCACCCGAGGCCGATCGAGGTGTACCGAGGACGCCTCGTGCTCTACGGGTGCGGTGACCTGGTCAACGACTACGAGGGCATCCGGGGCTACGAGCGCTTCCGTGACGACCTCCGGCTGCTGTACCTGGCTCGTCTCAGGCCGGGCACGGGCGAGCTGGAGGAGCTGTCGATGCTGCCCTTCCAGGCACGGCAGATGAGGCTCTGGCGTGCTAGCGGCGAGGACACGTCCTGGCTCGCGCGGACGCTGGACGAGACCGGCGCCCGGTTCGGCACCCATGTCCGCCTGCGGGAGGACCGAGTACTCGCCCTCGACACGACGGGCTGAGGCACTCGGTCGAACCGGGACCATCGACCCGTGCCCTGCCACATGCCCGTGCCTAGCGTGGACAGAGCGGGGGCACCTGGAGGTGAACGACGTGTCCACAACCGAAGCCACGCTCATCGAGGAGAGCGCGCAGAAGACGCGCCTGTGGCTGGACGAGCTCGCCGAAGAGCTGGGCCGGCCGGGGGACCAGAAGTACGCCCTTCGCGTCCTTCGCGGTTTCCTGCACACGCTCAGGGACCGGCTGCCGGTTCCGGTGACGGCGCACCTGGCGGCCCAGCTGCCGGCGTTCCTTCGCGGACTGTTCTACGAAGGCTGGCGTCCCACGACGCTGCCGATGCGGTACCACGACCTGCAGACGTTCCTGGACAAGGTCGCCGAACACGGTCAGCTCGCGGGGGAGACCGAGGCTGCGTACGGCGCGGAGGCCGCCGCTCGCGTGCTCCGCACCCACGTCGGGACCGGGGAGCTCGACAAGGTCCGGGCGGTCCTGCCGCACGAGATCGTCGCCCTACTGAACGGAGCGACCCGAGGAGGCAGTGATGGCTGACCGCAGACAGACCTTGCCACCCGTGGCCGTCGACGTCGTGCAGCGCGGGCCGGTCCCCGACGCCGACGCCGACTACGCACGCTCCAAGGTCGACCACGTCATCGGCTACGCCAACCAGCCGGTCCTGGCGGCACACGTCGTGCTCACCATGGCCGAGGACCCCGCGATGGAGCGGCCCGCCCGAGCCGAGGCTTCGCTCGACGTGAGGGGCACGCTGATCCGGGCCCACGGGCTGGCGTCACAGATGCCGGGGGCCGTCGACATCCTGGAGGACAAGCTGCGCAAGAACCTGACGCAGTACCAGGACCGCGAGCGGACTCGCCATCGCTGGATCGGCATCGCGTCCGAGCACGCGTGGCGGCACGGTGATCTGCCGACCCCGCGCGAGGCGTACTTCCCGAGGCCGTCCCAAGAGCGCGAGGTCGTGAGGCGCAAGACCTTCGCCCTCGCCCCGATGACCCCGGACGAGGCGGCCTACGAGATGGGCCTGCTCGGTCACGACTTCTACCTGTTCACCGACAGTCGCTCCGGTAGGGACGCGGTGGTCTACCGCGACGGCAACGGCCGGTTCGCGATCCGCGGGGAGGCTGTCGTCGAGGGCGAGAGCGCTCCGCTGGTCGAGCTGGTGGGCTCGGCCCCGACCCTCTCGGACAACGAGGCGAGGACCCGCCTCGAGGTGGGCGGCGAGCCCTTCGTGTTCTACCTCGACACCGAGACCGGGCGCGGCCGGGTGCTATACATCCGGTACGACGGACACTACGGGCTGATCACGGCAGCCGCCGACTGACTCGCGTGGGACCGTGCAGGCGAATCCGGTTGTGGGTCCGCCCCGGTGATGAGGCAGGCTTGGACCAGCAACTGCCCGCGACGGGCCGCCCGGTCCGTCGTACCCCGGAGCACGGAAGGCACCCGAGGTGACCACTGACCTGCACGTCCTCGACGAGCTCGAGTGGCGCGGCCTCATCGCGCACTCGACCGATCTCGACGCCCTGCGCGCGGAGCTCTCGGAGGGCATGGTCAAGGTGTACTGCGGGTTCGACCCGACCGCGCCGAGCCTGCACATGGGCAACCTGCTCCAGATCCTGACGCTCAAGCGGTTCCAGGACGCGGGCCACAAGCCCTACGGCCTCGTCGGCGGCGCCACCGGAATGATCGGCGACCCCAAGGAGACCGGGGAGAGGCAGATGAACAGCCTCGACACGGTGAAGTTGTGGAGCGCCAACGTACGTGGCCAGCTCGAGCGCTTCTTGTCCTTCGAGGGCTCGAACTCCGCGTTCGTGGTGAACAACTACGACTGGACCGCAGGCCTGTCGACGATCGAGTTCCTCCGCGACATCGGCAAGCACTTCCCGGTGAACAAGATGCTGGCACGCGAGGTCGTGAAGTCGCGGCTCGAGATCGGGATCAGCTACACGGAGTTCAGCTACGTGCTGCTCCAGTCCATGGACTACCTCAACCTGCACCGCGACTTCGGCGTCACCCTCCAGACCGGTGGCAGCGACCAGTGGGGGAACATCACCGCCGGCGTCGACCTGATCCGCCGTGTCGAGGGCGCGAGGGTCAACGCGCTTGCGACGCCGCTGGTGACAAAGGCCGACGGGACGAAGTTCGGCAAGACGGAGTCGGGGACGGTCTGGCTCGACGCGTCGATGACCTCGCCTTACGCCTTCTACCAGTTCTGGCTCAACACCGATGACCGTGACGTCGTCGACCTGCTGAAGTACTACACGTTCCGTACCCGCGAGGAGATCGAGGACCTCGAGGCGCAGACGAAGGAGAAGCCGTTCCTCCGTGCTGCCCAGCGGGCGCTGGCCGACGAGGTGACGACCCTGGTCCACGGGGCCGAGGAGACGCAGCGGATCAAGGACGCCTCGGCCGCGCTGTTCGGCACCGGTGAGTTGACCGAGCTGAGCGTCGAGACGCTCGGAGCGGCCCTGCGTGAAGCCGGCGCGGTCCAGGTCAAGCGTGGCGAGGGCATGCCCGGCATCGTGGACCTGTTCGTCGAGACCGGCCTGGTCGCCAGCAAGGGCGCGGCCCGACGCACGATCGCCGAAGGCGGCGCGTACCTCAACAACCGGCGTGTCGAGGATCCCGACCGCGTTCCCGGCGCGGAGGACCTGGTCGGCGGGACCTGGCTGGTGCTTCGACGCGGCAAGAAGCACCTGGCCGGCGTCGAGGTCGTCGAAGGCTGACGCCACACGCGCGAGGAGGTTCGAGGGTGGAGCGCTGGACCGAGCAGCTCGAGGAGCTCGCGCGCCGCTCGCTGCCCGAGGCCGTCCACCGCTACATCCGGCAAGGAGCCCGGGACGGCGTGAGCGCCGCGGAGGCGGTCGAGGCCTGGGACCGATTCAGGTTCCTCCCGGCCGTGCTCCGCGACGTCACGGAGATCGACTGTTCGACCGAGCTCCTGGGCACGCCGGTCCGGTCTCCCTTCGCCATCGCCCCCACGACCATGCAGCGTGCGGCACACCCGGACGGGGAGGCGGCCATGGCGCGCGCTGCGGCCGCGAGCGAGACGCTCATGGTGGTCTCCAGCAATGCGGGCACCACTTTCGAGGAGATCGCGCAGACGGGCGTCGCCTGGTGGCTGCAGCTCTACGTCCCCTCCGACCGGCTCGCCTGCAAGCCGCTGATCGACCGCGCCGTCGATGCCGGGGGGTCCGCGGTGGTACTCACGGCGGACACACCGGTCGTCGGGACGAAGTACGACGGGGGCAGCGAGACGGTCTGGGACGTCGCGGAGCCGGGGTGGCTGGGCGCCAACTTCCCCCAGGGGTACGGCGACCTCCCGGGCCGTGAGAAGGCGGCCGACCTGGGCCCGCATGACATCGACTGGCTGAGGAAGATCACCGGCCTGCCTGTTGTGGTCAAGGGGGTCCTGCGTCCGGGCGACGCCAGGCGGTGTGTCGACGCGGGGGCGTCTGCGGTGTGGGTCTCCAACCACGGCGGACGCCAGCTCGACCGGGCCGCAGCCGCGGCCGACTGCCTCGCGGCGGTGGTCGACGAGGTCGGCGACGAGGCGGAGGTGTACGTCGACGGGGGAGTACGCAACGCGCGACACGGGCTGGCCGCGCTCGCGCTCGGGGCGAGGGGAGTCTTCCTCGGACGACCCCCGCTCTACGCGTTGGCTGTCGACGGGCAGGACGGCGTCCTGCGCCTTCTGGACGCCCTGACCGAAGACCTCGCCGAGGTGATGCGACTGGCCGGCTGCAACCACCTCAGTGGTGTGACCGGAGAACTGCTCTCACCTAGGTGATGGGCACCACCGACCCCGGATTTGCGTTGCTGGCAAGGGAAACGTAATGTTCTCTCTGTCGCCGGGAGCGGCGGGACGCAAGGCCGAGAGGCCGGGTGGCCGGCTCCGGAGACACTCCCTCAAACTCTCACCTTCTCGGGTGGTGGCTGACGACGCCTCAAGCGTTGCAGCGGCCTTCGAGCCGATGAGCATGCGAGGGACCGGGGAGCGCCAAGCCAAGTTGTACGGCGCGGCTCGATCCGGTAAGTTTGATCGGGTTGCCCCAGACCGAGGCCGGGAGGCTGAGGGTGGTGTGCGTTTGATCTTTGAGAACTCAACAGTGTGCTAAAAGTCGACGAATTAATTTGTATCGCCAGTCGGCAGGCTGCCGGGGCCTTTT
>DASSMS010000156.1:0-40796 GCA_035688575.1 Nocardioidaceae bacterium | reverse complement strand
CGACGGCGCCCCCCTGCACCTGGGCCACGAACGCCGCCTGCACAACAAGCACCAACGCATCGCCATCGAGCTCCGCGACGGCCCCACCTGCGCCCTCGACGGCTGCGACATCCCCGCCGCCTGGTGCCACGCCCACCACGTCGTGCCCTGGTCCCAAGGCGGCCAGACCACCCTCGACGACGGCATCCTGATCTGCCCCCACCACCACAACCTCGCCCACCACCCCAACTGGCAGCTCACCCGCCAAGACGGCGTGTGGAGACTCCGGAAGGCCAACCCTCCTGACGTGGCAAGGAAGCAGCGCTCAAGAGGTGACGAGCCGATTCAGTGACGGGGCCGTCAGATGTCGGCGCCGAGGTCGTCCTCGTCCTGGTCGGGCCCGTCGGTGTCGTCGTACTTCAGGAAGTGGATGCCGTCGTTCACAGGGCCGTCGAAGCCGAGCTTGCCGTCCACGAGCACCAGGGCCCGCTCGCACATCTTCCGGACCGACCCCGGAGCGTGGCTGACGTAGAACAGCGTCCGCCCCTCCTTCTTGATCTCGTTCATGCGCGCCATGCACTTGCGCTTGAACGGGCGGTCGCCCACCGCGAGGACCTCGTCGGCAAGGAAGATGTCGGACTCGGCGAAGGCGGCAACAGCAAAGCCCAGACGTGCGCTCATGCCCGAGGAGTAGTGCCCCACCGGGGTCTCGAGGAACTTGCCGACATCTGCGAAGTCGACGATCTGGTCGAACTTCCGCTTGGTCTCGGCTTCGCTCATGCCGAGGATCGCAGCGTTCAGGAAGAGGTTCTCGCGGCCGGTCAGCTGGGGGTGGAAGCCGGCGCCCGCAGCGATCAGGCCCGCGATCCTGCCCCGGGTCAGCACGCTCCCCTGGTCCGGCCTCATCACGCCGGAGATGAGCTTGAGCAGGGTGCTCTTCCCAGAGCCGTTGAGCCCCATCAGGCCGATGGACTCACCCTGCTCCACCTTGAAGGAGACGTCGTTCACGGCGAGGAAGCTGTCGCTCAGCTTCTGGCCTCTCAGTGCCGCGATCGACATCTGCTTGATGGTGCGGGTGTACTGCATCGTGAAGCGCTTGCTCGCGCGCTCCACCACGATCGACTCAGCCATCAGAGACGCTCCGCGAACTTTGCCTCGAACTTGGTGAACAGCAGCTGCGCGACCGCCAGCCAGAGCAGGCACACGAAAAGGATGACGAATCCCCTGCTCATGAGGTGGTCGGGCTGGATCGCGGGGTACGGCGCGTCCGGGCCGACCGTGGGCACCCAGAACAGCTGCTGGAAGAGGATCACGGAGTTCGCGACGGGGTTCGCGAGGTAGACCTGCTCGGCCCAGCTTCCGCCGAAGAGGTTCGCGATCCGGTCGTAGGGATAGATCATCGGCACGGACCAGGTCACGAAGATCGTGAGGGTGGCCACGACGTTCTGGAAGTCGCGGAAGAACACGTTGGCCGCGCTGAACATCAGGGCAAGCGCCATCCCGAAGACGGCGATCGTCAGGAACCCGAGGATTCCTGCCGCGAGGTCGTACAGCGTCGGGTCCCAACCGGTGACGAGCACCGCCACCAGCAAGATCAGCATCTGCGGGAGCGTGTGGTAGGCCGACACGAGCATCGACGCCACCGGGAACATCTCTCGGGGCAGGGGCAGCTTCTGGATGATGCGCTTGTTCTGCACGATCGAGCGCGTGCCCGAGGAGAAGGTCTCGGTGAAGTAGTGGACGATGATCATCCCGGCGAAGATGTGGACCGGGAAGTTCGTCATGTTCTTGTCGAGCTGGAAGATGTACCCGATGACCAGGTAGTAGGCCAGGAAGCGTACGAGCGGCTGCACGTACGACCAGAACAGCCCGAGGAACGAGCCCTGATACCTCGCGGCGAGGTCCTTGCGCACCAGCAGCCTGAGCAGGTAGCGCTGCCGGAAGACGTTGTGCAGGCCACCCTGCTCACCGGGCGCGACAAGCGGGGAGTCAGGGACCTCCGCGGCCCCGTCCAGGGTCGTGCTCACTCGTCCACGCCACCGCTCTCGAGCGCCTCGCCGGAGGCGAAGTGCGGCTTGAGCTTGTTGTCGAACATCGACAGCGCCGAGCCGATCGCCATGTGCATGTCGAGGTACTTGTACGTGCCGAGGCGGCCACCGAAGAGCACCATCGGCTCCTTCTTCGCCAGCTCGCGGTACTTCAGCAGCTTGTCGCGGTCTTCGGCGGTGTTGATCGGGTAGTACGGCTCGTCACCCTCCTGGGCGAACCGGGAGTACTCGTGGACGATCACGCTCTTGCCGGGAAGGTGGGTCTTCTCCCGCTCGGGGTGGAAGTGCTTGAACTCGATGATGCGGGTGAAGGGCACTTCCTGGTCGTTGTAGTTGATGACCCCGGTGCCCTGGAAGTCGTCGACGTCGACAACGCTCTCCTCGAGGTCGACCGTGCGCCACGACAGCTTGCCCTCGGAGTTGCCGAAGTACTCGTCGACCGGGCCTGTGTAGACGATCGGCACCTGGCCCTTGTACTCGTCGGCGACGTCGAAGAAGTCGGTTTCGAGGCGCACCTCGATGTTCGGGTGGTCGGCCATTCGCTCGAGCCAGGCGGTGTAGCCGTCGACCGGGAGGCCTTCGTACTTGTCGTTGAACCAGCGGTTCTCGAAGGTGTAGCGGACCGGGAGCCTGGTGATGATGTCCGCGCTCAGCTTCGTGGGATCGGTCTGCCACTGCTTGGCGGTGTAGCCCTTGATGAAGGCCTCGTAGAGCGGGCGACCGATCAGGGAGATCGCCTTCTCCTCGAGGTTCGTGGCGTCTTCGGTCGCGATCTCGCTGGCCTGCTCGGCGATGAGCGCCCGCGCCTCGTCGGGCGTGTGGCTCTTGCCGAAGAACTGGTTGATCAGCCCCAGGTTCATCGGGAGCGAGTAGACCTGCCCCTGGTACTTGCCGAAGACCCGGTGCTTGTAGTCGGTGAAGCTCGTGAACCGGTTGACGTACTCCCACACCTTCTCGTTCGAGGTGTGGAAGAGGTGCGCGCCGTACTTGTGCACCTCGACGTTGGTCTCGGGGTCGCGCTCGGAGTAGGCGTTGCCCCCGAGGTGGTGGCGCCGTTCGAGCACCAGGACCTTCAGGCCGAGCTCGTTGGCACAGCGCTCTGCGATCGTGAGTCCGAAGAAGCCGGACCCGACGACGACGAGATCAACGTTCACACACAACTCCTAGGTCGGGTTTGCCGCAGGGCAGTCTAACTGCCGACCCGAGACCCCCGGTTCGCCAGGAGGCGGCGGTAGGCGACCTTTCTCACACTCTCCGGGACCAGCCGGTAGCCCCCGCGGACCACGACGTTTCGCAGATACTCGCCGCGGCTGGTGATGCCCAGGGCGCGGAAGCGCCGTTGCAGGGCGAGCTCGGAGCGCAGCAGCTGGCGGCCTCCCCGGCGGGCGTAGGCACCGGCGCCCACCCGGTAGTAGACCAGTGGTTCGGCGATGTTCGCCGGGCGGGCGCCGGCGTCGACCATCCGGGTGAACAGGAGGTAGTCCTCCATCAGCGCCATGTCGGTGTATCCACCTGCCCCGAGCACCGCGCTCTTGCGGTACACGACTGTCGGGTGGTTGAACGGGTCGCGGAACCGGATCACCCGGCGGATCTCGTCCGGGTCGGTCGGAGGGGTACGACGACCGACGACCTCGTCGACGGACTCGCCGAACTCGTACAGGCCCGACCCGACGATGTCCGCACCCGCCTCGACGAGCGGCAACTGCCTCTCGAACCGGTCCGGACAGCTCACGTCGTCGGCGTCCATCCGCGCGACGATCTCGTGGGTACAGGTCTCGAGGCCCTTGTCGAGGGCTGGGCCGAGACCCACGTTGTCGGCCATGACCACATGCTTCACGGGGACTGGACTGGTGTCGACGAGCTCGCGGATGGTCTCGGCGAGGACGTCGGGGACCGGCCCGTCCTGTACCAGCACCACCTCGTCGGGCCGACGCGTCTGCTCCTGCACGGTGGAGACGAACGCGTCGCGAAGGAACCTGGGGTCGTCGCCGCCGTACGTGGAGAGCAGCAGGCTGAAGGGCTGCGGCTCACCGGTGGTCGGGGGTACCTCCTCCGTGCCGGGTCGGTGGAGCTCGAAACCCGCTGCTGCGAGGACGTCTGCGTTGGTGCGGGGCGCACTGCCGAGGCCCGCACGCAGGCCCTTGCCGAGCGCCCGTGCGAGGGTCCTCCTGTCCTGCGACCTCTTGAACGTCCTCGCCCAGCGGCGAGCGGTCGAACCGCCGTACAGCAGCTTCTCCGAGGGACTGAGACCTGTGCTGCGGCTGAAGAGCCACACCTTGTTGCGGACCTCGTAGAAGAACCGCTCCCCCGGGTCTGCGTCCGTGGAGCCGAAGACCTTGGTCTTGTGCACGACCACGCTCTCGGGGCAGTACAGCCCGGCCCGGTCACGGATCAGCCGGGTGGAGTACTCGAAGTCGTCGTTCCACAGGAAGTAGTCGGCGATCGGAAGGCCGCGCTCGCCGATCACCTCCGCGTCGCACATGAGCGAGACGAACGAGGCGGAGCGGATCGGCACAGACCCGACCTCGCGCGCCGCGGCGAGCTCGGTCGGTGTTGCGCCCGGCTTCGTGCGAGGGGTGTTCATCGGGTGGTCGCGGCCGTCGGTCCAGACCACGCGGCTCGCCACCACCGCGGGATGCTCGCCGGCCACCTCCCGGTAGCCGCTCCACGCCTCGGCCAGCTTCTCCGCGGCGGTCGGTGTGGGCACCGTGTCGTCGTCCATCAGCCAGACCAGCTCGGGCTCGAACGTCAGAGCTCGCTCGATCCCGGCGGCGAAACCTCCGGCTCCCCCGGTGTTGGTCTCGAGCCGCAGCACCTCGAGCTCTGGGTACTCGGACTCGAGCAGCTCCGCGGTGCCGTCGGTCGAGGCGTTGTCCACCACGACCGTCTGGACCGGCGGCAGTGTCTGTCCGGCGACCGCGCCGAGCGACTCGCGGAGCAGGTCGCGGCGGTTCCAGGTGACGACGACGGCGACGATCCGGGCAGGCACAGGGGTGACCCTACCTACCCCTCAGCAGGCGGCGGACAGGTCGGTGGAGTCGTTCGCGGCGTAACCCTCGGCGAGGCTGCCGATCGATCCGCCGGTCGTCGGCGCCGACGGGGCACCCGCGCCGGCCGCGGGCCGCCGTACCTTCTTCTTCGGACCCGGGTCTGCCTTCAGCGTCTCGCCGTCCTCGGGCGACTGCGACTTGTCGATCGCCTGTTGCACGCGCTCCTGGATCAGCTTGACGTCAGGCTCGGCGGTGTTGACCAGAGGTGGCACGAACGAGACCGTCGCGAGCGGCTGGGCCTTGGCCTTCAGTGCCAGGGCGATGAAGCGGTCGAGCTCCGAGGCGGGCAGGTCTGTCGAGACGACCTCCTGGCTGGCCTTCGCGATCTGGCTGAACTTCGTCACGACCACCTGGGGGCTCAGCTGGTCCAGCATCGCGTTCATGACGCACTTCTGCCGCGCCATCCGCGAGTAGTCGTCCGCGCCCGACCGCGACCGGGCGAACCAGAGGGTCTCGAAGCCGTCGAGTCGCTTGACGCCCGGCTCGATGTAGCCGGTGATGGGTGCGCCGACGCCACCGATCGGGATCCGGTCGCGGACGTTCATCTCGACCCCGCCGACGGCGTCGACGAGCTCGCGGAAGCCCTTGAGGTTCACCATCGCGTAGTAGTTGATGTCGAGTCCGGTGATCCCCTCGACACCCTCGATCGTCGCCTCGACCCCGGGGTTGTCGTGCTCGGCGAAGAGCTGCTTGTTGTCCGCCGCGAACGTGCTCAGGGAGTTGAGGTAGCAGTCCTCACAGTCGAAGCCGTCGGGGAACTGCTCGTCCATCACGGACCCCTCACGGAAGGGGAAGTTCTGCATGTTGCGCGGAAGGCCGAAGAGGACGGTGCGGCCGGTCTCCTCGTCGATGCTGGCCACGGTGATGCTGTCCGGGCGCAGACCCCACCGGTCCGCGCCGGAGTCGCCGCCGAGCAGAAGGACGTTGTAGCGGCCCTTGTGGGAGTCGCTGACGAGGCCGTCGCCGAACATGGCCGTGATGAAGTCTCGCTGCACCCCAACGACGTGGGAGGCGAAGAGCAGCGACCCCGCCACCGCGAAGCACAGGAAGCCGTTGATGCCGACCATCGCGAGGCGCTGCTTCTGCCGGAGCCCGAGCGGCTGGCCGAGCCGCCACGCGTCGACGAAGAGGCCGGCCCAGCCGAGTGCAAGCGCGAAGAGGGTGAGGCGCACGACGCCGAGCATGAAGGTGTTGCTCAGTAGCCAGAAGATGAAACCGGGCCAGACCAGTCCGACGAGCACGACGAGAACCAGGGTGGCGACCAACGAAGCCCAGATGCGCAGGGCGATCCGACCCACCTGCTTGCGCCCGGCGACGAGCTGGGCCGAGCCGGGCAGGACCAGGGTCATGACCATGAGCGTCACCGCACGGCGGAATCGCACGCGGGCCAGCCGGTCGTCCGACCCTGGGTGAGCGGCGGGGGGCATGGCGGGCCTTTCGGTACTGCGACGGGGTGCGGTCTTGACAAGTATCACCAGTCACAGCAGTCACAGACCGTACGGCGCGCCGAGGGCTCGTGTGACGTGGCACGGTACCGTCTCCTGCCATGGCAGACCGACGCCGAGGAAGCGGAGACCCGCCTGAGGGGTCTCCGGAGTACAACTGGCTCTACGGCGCGAAGGGCTCCGCTCGCGGCCAAGGCGGGGTCCCCGGCGACCCGGACCCCACGCAGGTCCTCCCCACCAGCAAGCGCTCCGCCGAGAGCGCGGGCCAGGGTGCCTGGGGCTCGTCAGCGCCGCGCACCGACCGCCTCTCGACCGCGCCGCGCGGACCACGCCCGAGCGCCCAGCCACCGCGCTCGGCCTCCCGGGGCCGTAAGCGGTTCGGCTGGGTCAAGCTCGTGCTCCTGCTCTGGCTCGTCTTCCTGGTCGCCGTACCGCTGTGGGCCTGGTCCCAGATCGAGAAGGTCGACGCCGAGCCCGACGGCGAGCGTCCCGGCTCCCAGCCCGGCCACACCTACCTGCTCGTCGGGAGCGACAGCCGTGAGGGCCTGTCGAAGAAGCAACGACAGGACTACGGCACGGGCACCGGCGAGGGCCGGCGTACCGACACCATCATGATGCTCCACACCGGCGCCGGGCCGAACCTGCTCCTCTCGATCCCCCGTGACTCCATCGTCGACGTTCCCGGCTATGGCCAGACCAAGGTCAACGCGGCCTACGCGTACGGCGGTCCGGAGCTGCTGGTCCAGACGCTCGAGGAGGAGACGGGGGTCGGCATCGACAGCTACGTCGAGATCGGCTTCGGCGGGTTCGTCAACGTCGTCGACGCGGTGGGCGGGGTCGAGATCTGCCCCAAGCAGGCGATGAAGGACCCCCTCGCGAAGCTCGACGTCGAGAAGGGCTGCCAGGAGGCCGACGGCCCCACTGCACTCGGCTACGCCAGGTCCCGGAAGATCTCCCAGCTCGGTGACATCGACCGCGCACAGCGTCAGCGTGAGGTGGTCAGCGCCGTGGGTGACAAGGCCGCTTCGCCGTGGTCGATCCTCAACCCCGTGCGCTACACCCGGCTGGCAAGCGCGGGCTCCGACTCACTCCGGCTCGGCGAGGACACCGGACCGTTCGACACCCTGCGCTTCGCCTGGGCGATGACCCGGGTCACCGGCGACAAGGGGCTCACCTGTGGTGTCCCGATCGCGGACCTGGCCGTGACCTGGGACCGCGAGCGGGCACTGAGGATGTTCGAGTACATCAAGGAGGACCGCACCGAGGAAATCCCCAAGCGCCTCTGCACACCTTCGGGACTCGCCAGGTGACCGCTCCGAGCTACGAGACTCTCGACTACTCCGCGGCCGATGGCATCCTGACTCTCACGCTCGACCGGCCCGACCACCTCAACGCCTTCACGGTGACGATGGCGAACGAGCTCGTCGACGCCTACGACAGGGCCAGCCTCGACGACGAAGTCGGCGCAGTCGTGGTCACCGGGCGGGGCCGGGCCTTCTGCGCCGGGATGGACCTGTCGGTCGAGGGCAACGTCTTCGGGCTGGACGAGTCTCTCGAGCCGACCATGGCCGACATGCACGAGCGTCTCGATGACCCGGTGATCCTCGAAGGGGTGCGCGACACCGGCGGCCGGGTCGCCCTTGCCACCTACGACTGCACCAAGCCCGTGATCGGCGCCATCAACGGCGCCGCCGTGGGCATCGGCGCGACCATGACCCTGCCGATGGACGTCCGGCTGGCGTCCGAGCGCGCCCGCATCGGCTTCGTCTTCGGCAGGCTCGGCATCGTCCCGGAGGCTACCTCGAGCTGGTTCCTTCCCCGGATCGTCGGGATCAGCCGAGCACTCGAGTGGGTGTACAGCGCCGACATCCTCAGCGCCCAGGAAGCCCACGAGGGTGGGCTCGTGCGGTCCGTGCACGCTGAGGACGAGCTGCTCGACGCGGCGTACGACCTCGCTCGCCGCTTCACCCAGCACCGCTCACCTGTGGCGACCGCCCTGGCTCGCCAGATGATGTACCGGAACTCGGCCCAGCCGCATCCGATCGAGGCGCACCGGGTCGACTCCTTGGCGATGTTCTACACGAGCATCGAGGACGGCAAGGAGGGCGTTGCCGCCTTCCTCGAGAAGCGTGACCCGGACTTCAAGGGGCGCACGACGGACATGCCGGCGTTCTACCCCTGGCAGGACTGACTCGCCGTCGCGGGACCGAGCAGGGCGTCAGCGCACTGCTCACCTGAAGGACGGTCCGCTGCCCGACGGCCCGCGGACCGCCGAACCCCCTCCTGGGCTCACCGAGCTCCGAGCCCAATTCGTCCCCACGCGCGCGCCTCACCTACCCTATGCAGGTGACTAGGGGGAGAACCGTGGGCAAAGTCGTGGTGAGGTGGCTGAGGTCTCCGGGCGGCGTACTCGCGGTGACGTTGCTGGGTGCCTTGTTGGTCACCGTCCTGGTCGCCCTCGCCGGCAACATGGCCCTCGATCTCTTCCACCGGCACGGTGAGCCCGCCTCGGTGGCGCGCAGGCTCCGGGTGGAGCGTGAGCTGTTCTTCCTCAGCAGCGTCGTCGTCTGGCTTGTCGTCGTCCTGGTCGTGGCGGTGCTGGGCAGGCTCTGGCTGAGCGTCGGGGTCGTGGCCGTCCTCACCGGCCTGATCGGGTTCGCCGATCAGCGCAAGCAAGAGCTGGTCATGGAGCCGCTCTACCCCTCGGACCTGACCCTGGGCGCTGACCTGGGCTTTCTCTCACAGATGGTGGGAGTGGGGGTGCTGGTCGCAGCTCTCCTAGCGGTGCTGCTGATCCTGGCCGGGGCCGTCCTGCTTGGCCGGTTCCTCGGCAGGCGCTTCCCGCGCCCCAGCCTGCGGACCCGGCCGCGGCTCGCCTGGGGCTTCGTCGCGGGCCGGGTGGTCCTTGCCGTGGCCGCCGTGTCGTCGCTGCTCTACGTCATGCAGTTCCACCAGCCCGGCAACAACGTCAGGGCGGCCTACGAAGCGTCCGGAGTCCACTGGCGGCCGTGGAACCAGAGCAAGAACTACACGGACAACGGCCTCGTCGCCGGCCTCCTCTACAACCTCCCCATGCCGGCGATGCCCCGCCCGCGCGGGTACAGCGAGGCGGCCATGAAGCGGCTCGTGGAGAAGTACTCCGCAGCCGCGACGAAGATCAACGAGCAGAGGGACCCCTCGGCGTTGGAGGACGTCAACGTGGTCTCCGTGCTCAGCGAGTCCTTCTCGGACCCCACCAGGTTCAAGCCTGTGCAGCTCGCCGAGGACCCCATCCCCTTCACCCGGGAGCTCATGGGTCGTACGACGTCGGGCAACATGCTGGTGGCGAAGTACGGCGGCGGGACGGCCAACACCGAGTTCGAGGTGCTCACCGGCATGTCGACCTCGCAGTTCCGACCCCAGATGACCACGCCGTACCAGATGCTCATCCCGCAGCACTCCGATTTCCCGTCGGCCGTGAGGTTCTTCGAGAGCCGCGGGCTCACCACGACGGCGATGCACTCCTACACCTCGGCGCTGTACCGCCGGCCACTGGTCTACGACCTCCTCGGGTTCGACGAGGTCGTGTTCGAGGACGGGATGAGCCACAAGGCCGCTGTGGACAAGAGCCCGTTCATCTCCGACAAGGCCACCTTCCAGGAGGTGGTCGCACGTCTCCGGGAAGCCGAGGACCCCACGTTCATGAACGTGGTCACGATGCAGAACCACTACCCGGCAGCAGGCAAGTACGCCGACCCGATCCCGTCCACCGGCATGCCCAACAAGGCGGGCAAGCGCAACCTCGAGCACTACGCGCGTGGGCTCCGGCACAGTGACCTGGCGCTGGAGGAGTTCCTCAGGTCGCTGGAGGAGTCGGACGAGAAGACCGTCGTCGTCTTCTACGGCGACCACCTCCCGCCGATCTGGGGTGGCACCGGGATGTCGCGACGGTTGAGGCACGAGACGCCGTTCCTCGTCTACACCAACTTCGAGAAGCCGGAAGCCGAGCAGCTCCCGACGACCAGCCCGGTCTTCCTGATGAACCACGTGCTGAAGGCGGCCGACGCTCCGGTCTCGCCCTACTACGCGCTGCTCGAGCAGCTGGAGCGCGAGATACCGGCCATGGCGCACGACCACTACACGAGCCCCCAGAACGAGAACCTCCCGTGGATCTACCTGCCGCCGAGAGCCCGGAGGCTGCTGCAGGACTACCGGCTGGTCATGTTCGACCTCGCCGAGGGCAGGAGCTTCAGCGAGAAGGCGATGTTCAAGGTCCCCGAGTCGCCCGAGACACGCCAGCCCTCCATCGCTGACTGACCCTCGGTCACCGAGGCTGCCCCCTCACCGCGGCTCCCCCCGCCGAGGACGCTCGTCGAGCTCCGGCGCGCTCATCCTGCCCGGTCAACGCGCGATCCGCTGCGTCACGCAGCGTGTCGGCCAGCCTGCGCATGGACTCGCCCAGCTCGGACGGCTCGAGAACCGTGAAGCCCACACCGACCCGGGTGAGGTGAACGGCGAAGTGATCGAGGTGGTCGGCGCCGGCCGTGAGCAGGCACGTCTCTTCCGAGAGCGGCTCCACCGTGCCCGCCGACGGAGGTATGCGGTCGGCAACGACGGAGGCAGGGGCGTCGAAGCGGACCCGGGCCAGGTGGCGGTACGGCGACTGGTTGACCGAGCGGGCGACGTACTCGCGGGCGTCGGGGGCCTGTCGGGGCCGGAACGCCCAGGTGGTGGCCCGCACCTCGCGCATGCGGTCCAACCGAAAGGAACGCCAGTCGTCGCGGTCGAGGTCCCAGGCCAGGAGGTACCACCGCCTGCCGGTGGCAACCATCTGGTACGGCTCCACCCGTCGGTGAGACGACTTCCCGCCGTGAGCGACGTAGCCCAGCTCCAC
Source organism: Nocardioidaceae bacterium (assembly GCA_035688575.1). Lineage (GTDB taxonomy): Bacteria > Actinomycetota > Actinomycetes > Propionibacteriales > Nocardioidaceae > Nocardioides_C. Next base: position 29,401 of record DASSMS010000156.1, on the reverse strand, counting down.
GCGGTGGTGGTCGCGACTGGCGCGGGCCAGCGTCAGCAGGACGTCGGGGTCGACGGCGTTGGCTCGGCTCTCGAGCGTGACGGTGGCCTCCTGCACCGCCGCGACCTGCGACCGTAGCCGCCCGGGAAGCACCTGGTCGAGCTTCGTCATCGTGCGCAGTGCCGCCTCACCGACACCGGCGACGGTGCCACCGGCCGCCAAGCGGAGGCAGACCGCCACGGCGACAGCCTCCTCCGCGTCCAGCAGCAGTGGCGGCAGCGCCCGACCCGCCCCGAGCTGGTAGCCGCCGCCGACGCCCTTGCTCGCTGACACCGGGTAGCCGAGCTCGCGCAGGCGCTGCACGTCACGGCGCACGCTCCGCACGGTGACCCCGAGGTGATCCGCCAGCTCCGGCCCGGTCCACACCGGCCGCGACTGGAGCAGCCCGAGGAGCTGCAGCAGCCGCGCGGTCGTCTCCGCCATGGAAGCGAGTCTCGCAGAGACAGAGGACAGTAGCTGTCCTGTTGCGCTGGAAGAGTCGCTGGCATGACGACGAACACGGGACCAGGGCTCAACGAGAAGCTGGTGGACCAGCTCGCCTTCCACTGGCACAACCAGCTGCGACCCAGGCTGAAGGGACTCACCGACGACGAGTACTTCTGGGAGCCGGTGCCGGACTGCTGGAACGTCCGTCCGCGCGGCACCGGCACCGCCCAGGTCCAGGCCGGCAACGGCGACTTCACCATCGACTTCGCCTACCCCGAGCCCTCTCCGACGCCGGTCACCACGATCGCCTGGCGACTCGGCCACGTCATCGTCGGCGTGCTGGGCGCCCGGGTTGCGGGCCACTTCGACGGGCCGCCCTGCGAGTACATGACCTGGTCGTACGCCGGTACAGCGGCGGACGCCCTGGACCAGCTGGACCAGGCCTACGGTCGATGGACCGACGGTGTCCGGAGCCTCGGCGAGGAAGGCCTCGCGCAGCCCTGCGGACCGGTCGAGGGGAAGTGGGCCGAGTACACGATGGCCGAGCTCGTCCTCCACATCAACCGCGAGGTCATCCATCACGGTGCGGAGATCGCGCTGCTCCGTGACCTGTACGCCCACCGCCGCTGAGCCGCGAGCCAAGACCCGAGAGGACCACCATGCCCGCACACGCCCCGTCTTTCGACAACGAGCGCGACGGGCTCGTCGCCTACGTCGCGCAACAGCTCGACGCGTTCCGGTCGGTCTCCTTCGGCCTCACCGACGAACAGGCACGCGCCACCCCGACGCCGAGCTCGCTGTCGGTCGGCGCCCTCGTGAAGCACGCCACCGGCGTCTCGCGCGGCTGGGTCGAGCGGATCGCCGCCGCACCCCAGCCGCCTCGGAAGGACGCGCGGCCCTTCGCGGAGCGGATCGCGGCCTACCAGGACGAGTTCGTGATGCGCCAGGACGAGACGCTCGACGACATACTGGCCCGCTTCGACCAGCAGGCCGAGGAGACGCTCCGGATCCTGCGCGAGGCTGACCCGAACACCCCTGTGCCGGTCCCACGGGACGCGCCGTGGTTCCCCAAGGACGTCGAGAACTGGTCGGTGCGCTGGGTCGCGCTCCACCTCGTGGAGGAGCTTGCGCGCCACGCCGGCCACGCCGACATCATCCGAGAGGCTGTCGACGGCGCGACGATGTACGAGCTTGTCGCCGCCCGGGAGGGCTGGCCGGAGACCGAGTGGCTCAAGCCCTGGCGGCCTGCTGCGCACCCGTGACCGGCTCAAGACGTGCCGCTAGGCGTCACCACGCGCCGGACAGTGCCGTCCGTGCTCCACAGTCACGGTGCCAGACGCAGGCACCGTGGCGCCCCGAATATGTGTCGCTCGGGCCTGCCACACCCGCAGGTCACAGGTGTGACTGGACCCCCGCAAGGAGCTGGCGTGCCATCACGATCCGCTGCACCTGGTTGGTGCCCTCGTAGATCTGGGTGATCTTGGCGTCGCGCATCATCCGCTCGACCGGGTAGTCGCTGGTGAAGCCGTAGCCGCCGAGGACCTGCACCGCGTCCGTGGTCACCTCCATCGCGACGTCCGAGGCGAAGCACTTCGCGGCCGCGCCGAAGAACGTGAGGTCCTTGTCGCCGCGCTCGGAACGCCCGGCGGCGGCGTAGGTGAGCTGGCGGGCCGCCTCGATCTTCATCCCCATGTCGGCGAGCATGAACTGCAGCCCCTGGAAGTCCGCGATCGGCTTGCCGAACTGCTCACGCTCCTTGGCGTACTGCAGTGCGTAGTCGAGCGCCCCTTGCGCGACTCCGACGGCCTGGGCGGCGATGGTGACCCGGGTGTGGTCGAGCGTGTGCATGGCGATCGCGAACCCTGTGCCTTCCTCGCCGATCATCCGGTCGGCCGGGATCCGCACGTTGTCGAGGTATACCTCACGGGTGGGCGAGCCCTTGATGCCCAGCTTCTTCTCCTTCGCGCCGAAGGAGACGCCCTCGTCGGACTTCTCGACCACGAACGCCGAGATGCCGCGAGAGCGCTTCGACTCGTCGGTCATCGCGAAGACGGTGTAGTACTCCGAGACACCGGCGTTGGTGATCCAGCGCTTGACCCCGTTGAGCACCCAGTGGTCGCCGTCCCGGACGGCACGGGTCGTCATGGCAGCGGCGTCCGAGCCGGCCTCGGGCTCCGAGAGGCAGTAGGAGAACATCGCCTCGCCGGCCGCCACCGGAGGCAGGTACTTGCGCTTGAGCTCCTCGGACCCGGCGAGGATCAGCGGCATGGTGCCGAGCTTGTTCACCGCGGGGATCAGGGACGCGGACACGTCGGCCCGGGCGACCTCCTCGATGACGAGGGCCGTCATGAGCGCGTCGGCACCCGCCCCGCCGTACTCCTCGGCGATGTGCGGAGCGGCGAAGTCGGAATGGGCGAGCGCGTCGTACGCAGCTTGCGGGAACTCGGCGGCCTCGTCGACTGCGGCCGCGTTGGGGGCAACCTTCGCGTCGCAGACGGCCCGGACCGCCTCGCGGATCGCCTGGTGCTCCTCGGACAGGGCGAACATCGGGTACTCAGCGCTCATGAAGCCGGATTCTACGTGCGGGTAGAGCGGCTCAGACCCGCAGGTAGATCCGCCGGGAACGAAGGACTGCGGCCACGAGCAGCCACAGCCCGAGCATCACCGCGACCAGCCCCGTGCGGTTGTGGCCCAGGGCGAAGCCCTCAACCCAGTCGCCCATCACGTTGGCGAGCGGGTGCTGGTGCTCGTCGCGCCGTGTCAGCAGCACCAGCATGAGCAGCTGACTACCGAAGTAGACCAGCAGGGCGTTGCGGCCCATGGCGACGAACGGCCACGCAAGCGCCTCCCGCAGCTGGTCCAGACGCGAGGGCACCCGAAGGTGCAGGACCACCAGGCCGACCGCGAGCAGCGCGACACCGAACGCCGCGGCACCGAGTCCCAACGGGGTGGTCCAGAGACGCTTCATCGCCGGCATCCACTGGCCCGCCGCGACTGCCGCCACTGTCACCGTCGCCGCCCAGCCGAGGAGGTACGCCGGAACGCGGCGACCGTGGCGACGACCGTCCCCATGACTGTCCCCCGGGCTGCCCGTGAGGGTCAGCACGAGGTGCCCCGCGGCCACCCCTGCGCTCACCGTCACGAGTGCGCCGAGCAGCGCGACCACGCCTTCCGGGTCGTGGCCGAGCGCTCCGCCGATGTACACGTGTGCCCTGCCGAAGAGAGCCGGGTCGACCACCCGCGACGGGTTGCAGCCGGGCGTGAAGGCGCCGTCCGGGCAGCCGCTCTGCCACAGCAGCAGGAAGGCGCCCTGCAAGAGAGCCGCCAGCCCTGTGATCGCGACCCATGCCCGCGGTCCTCGCGCGACCTTGTGGAGCAGCCCGACCGTGACGACCAGGACTGCCCAGACCTGGAGCTCGCCGGTCCAGCGGAGCGTTTCGGGGTCGAGGGTCCCCGCTGCCACCGCATTGAAGACCAGGCCACAGGCCAGGAGGACGGCGCTGCGGCGCACCGTGGTGGCCCAACCGAGCCCGCCACGGTGCGCGAAGGCCAGTCCCACGCCCGAGAGCACGACGAAGAGCGGGAAGACCAGGTCCTGCGCGGTCACTCCGAACCACGCGGCGTGGATCAGCTGCTCGGGCCGTGGCGCCAGGACGCTGTCCATCGCGACACCGACGCACAGGAACAGGCCGAGGACGAGCTCGAGCGCGGCGGTGTGAACAGGCCGCGCGGCCGTCGCGGGCCCGACCTCCAGCCCGCTCGCCCGCGAATCGCTGCTCACCGAGCCAGGCTAGGGCCCACGCCGCTGCACCACTTCGAGTTTGCCTCCCCAAGGCTGGGTAACTCTGAGGGCATGGCTTCCTCAGACGTGCCGTGGCTGGACGAGGGCAACATCCGGTTCATGCTCGAGAAGTGCCAGACCTGGGCGATCGTCGGGCTCAGCGGCAACCCGTCGCGGACGGCGTACCGGATCGCCAAGTTCCTCCAGGACCGCGGCAAGCGCATCGTCCCGGTGCATCCCGAAGCACGCGACGTGCTCGGGGAGACCGGCTACCCCTCGCTGGCCGAGATCCCGTTCGAGGTCGACTGCGTGGACGTCTTCCGACGCTCCGAGGCCGCCGGCGAGTTCGCCGACCAGGCGGTCGCGATCGGGGCGAGGGGCGTGTGGTTCCAGCTCGGGGTGGTCGACCACGACGCCTTCCGCCGTACCACCGAGGCGGGCGTCCCGATGGTGATGGACACCTGCCCGGTCATGGAGTGGCCGCGCCTCGCCCGCCCCTGAGACGCCCCGTCGAGGTACACCGCTGAGGTGCCCGGCTGGGAGCGCCGGCGTCGGAGCGTCAGCCGAACCCGACGGTGCGGGTGCGCTCGCCACGTACGACGGCACCCTTGGCCCGCGCCGCCTCCGCGAGCGACTCCTGGAAGCGCTCCATCTTCTCCCGCAGGGGTACGTCGGACGCGGCGAGGATGCGCACCGCCAGCAGGCCGGCGTTGCGGGCGTTCCCGATCGCCACGGTGGCGACCGGGACACCGGCCGGCATCTGCACGATCGACAGCAGCGAGTCCATCCCGTCGAGGTACTTCAGCGGCACGGGCACCCCGACCACCGGCAGGGGTGTGACCGACGCCAGCATGCCCGGGAGGTGGGCCGCGCCCCCTGCACCCGCGATCAGCACGGACAACCCACGCCCTGCCGCCTCCTTGCCGTAGGCGAGCATCTCCTCGGCCATCCGGTGCGCGGACACAACGTCGGCCTCGTAGGGAACGTCGAACTCCTCGAGCGCCTCCGCAGCGGCCTTCATGGTCGGCCAGTCGGAGTCCGACCCCATCACGATCCCGACCCGGGGGTTCGGCTCGCCGCCGGACGCGGTCCTGGACTCGCTCATGCTCACTCGCTCTCCATTCCGAGGTCGCCGCGGAACCACGCGGCCGCGTGCCGTGCGCGTTCGAGCACGTCGTCGAGGTCGTCGCCGTAGGCGGTGACGTGGCCGACCTTCCGACCGGGCTTCACGTCCTTGCCGTAGAGGTGGACCTTCAGCCGCGGGTCGCGGGCGAACACGTGCGGGTAGCCCCCGAACAGGTCCTCCGACATCGGCCCGTGGTCCCCACCGAGGATGTTCACCATCACCGTCCACGGCTGACGTGCCTCGGGTGACCCGAGCGGTAGGTCGAGGACGGCGCGGAGGTGGTTCTCGAACTGTCCCGTCACGGCGCCGTCCATGCTCCAGTGGCCGGTGTTGTGCGGCCGCATCGCGAGCTCGTTGACCAGCACCCGGCCGTCGGCGGTCTCGAAGAGCTCGACCGCGAGGATGCCGGTCACGTCGAGGGCGGCCGCGGTCCTCATCGCGATCTGCTGCGCTTGCACGGCGAGGTCGGGGTCGAGGTCGGGTGCCGGAGCGATCACCTCCGTGCAGACGCCGTCGACCTGCACGGACTCGACCACCGGGTACGCGGCGACCTGCCCTGAGGGCGACCTGGCGACGAGCGCGGACAGCTCGCGGCGGAAGTCGACCTTCTCCTCGGCGAGGATCTCGACACCGGCCCGGCGGGCGAGCTCGAAGGGCGCCGCGCAGTCGGACTCCGACTCCACGACCCAGACGCCCTTGCCGTCGTAGCCGCCGCGCGTGGTCTTGAGCACGACCGGGAACCCGCCGACCGAGCTCGCGAAGTCGGCCACCTCACCGGGGCCGGCGACGATCGCGTTGCGCGGGCAGGGCACGTCGAGGTGGTGCAGCCTGGCCCGCATCACGCCCTTGTCCTGGGCGTGGACGAGGGCCTGGGGACCCGGCCGGCAGGCCACCCCGGCGTCGGACAGGGCATGGAGGTGCTCCGTCGGCACGTGCTCATGGTCGAAGGTCACCACGGAGCAGCCGTCGGTCACCTTCCGCAGCGTGTCGAGGTCGCGGTAGTCGCCCACGACGGCATCGGGGATCACCTGCGCCGCAGAGATCCCCTCTGCCTCGGCGAGCAGCCGAAGCGGGACTCCGAGGGGCACGGCGTACTGCGCCATCATCCGGGCCAGCTGACCCCCGCCGATGACGGCGAGCACCGGTGTCGTTCGAGGCCTGGTGTGTGGGAGAGGAGCAGGCGAGGTCACGAGGAGAGCCTAGCGACGGCGCTCCTCGTGGCCTGCCTCACCTCACACGACCGCGACCTGCTCCGCTTTTGGGGCGTAGACCGGCGGTTGCGTCTCGAACCGCAGACCTCTTCCCCGGATAGTCGTGATCAACGTCGGGCGCCTGGTGTCGTCGCCGAGCTTCCGGCGAACCCACCCCAGGTGCACGTCAATGGTCTTGGCGGACGTCCAGAAGGTCGTCTGCCACACATCACGCATGAGCTCCTCACGCGTGACGATCTCCCCCGCACGGCTCATCAGGGCATGCAAGAGGTCGAACTCCTTGTTCGACATCCTGATCTCCTGGCCGTCGCGCCACACTCGCCGTGTTTCCACGTCGAGGTCCACCCCCTGCACACTCAACATGTCGCCAGAGTAAAAGGGCAAAACGGACAGCACCCGAGAATCGGAAAACTTTGACTTCAGGTGACCACCCCGGGTCTAGACCGGAATGCTCATGAAAGTGGCCCGGTTCAGCGCCGTCGCGCAGCCACCGGCTCGACGAGCCCGAACCCCCGGACCGGCCGGGCTGGCAGCGGCCGGGTGTCGAACCGTTCCTCCGGAAGTCGCTCGGCGGTGGCCCGGTCGACGATCACCCGGTTGCGCCGGGCGACCCCGGTCAGCCGTGCCGCCATGTTGACCGGAGGGCCGAACACATCTCCGAGCCGCATGATCACCGAGCCGGTGGCGAGACCGAGACGTACGTCGGGCAGCCGGTTGTCCTGCCCGATCATGCCGACGATGTCGAAGGCGATGTCGAGCGCCTTGGCCGGGTCCTCGGACACGAAGAGCACGGAGTCCCCGAGCGTCTTGATCACCCGCCCGTGCCGCCCCGCCACGACGTCGGCGCAGCGCGACTCGAAGATCTCCACCATGTCTCCCAGACGGTCCTCGTCCATCTCGTTGGACAGGGCGGTGAAGCTGACCAGGTCCGCGAAGCCGACGGTCACCTGGGTGGTGTGCAGGTCCTCGTCGGCCGCACCGAGCGCCTCGACCCGCCCGACGGCCGCGGCGAGGTGCCGGCGCCACGAGTAGAGCAGGAGCCGCTCGAACGGAACCCCGACCTGGTCGGCGAGGCGGAGCGCGCTGCCGATCCGGGAGCCGGTTGCCTCGGGGCCGGCCTCGAGCTGCTCCACCCGGGGAGCAAGGGTCGCGACCTGCCAGTCCGCGAGCCTGGCCATGGTCTGCCCCACCGCCCGGGTCATCCGGACCGCGGTGTCGAAGTCGATCGCCCCGGACTCGACGGTGCCGATGAGCGTGCTGAGCGCGGAGAGGTCGGCATCGTTGAAGGCCGGCTGCTCTCCCGCGTCGGGGAAGCCGAGCGCGCGCCACAGGCGGCGTGCCTGCTCGATGGACACCCCGGCGGCGGCCGCGACGTCGGTGCTGGTCAGCCCCGGCAGGTCTCCGAGGATCACCTGCTCCAGCTGCTCCCGGGTGAAGTGGCCGCGGCCGGGGCCCTGCGGCGGACCGGGGTCCTGCGGCCGGCCGGGGTTCTGCGGAGACCGGTCAGCGTCCGTCATCGAGCCTCTGTGTCCTGACGTCGACGTCCCGTGCCCCGGAACCGTCGAAGAGGAGGTCGTGGATGCGCAGGTGCACCTGCTCGACCTGCGGGATGTCGTGCAGCTCCACCCGCTGCTCGCTGGCCACTGCGACCAGCAGGGTGCCGCAGCCGAGCACCCGGTCGAGCAGGCCGTGCTCGTAGGAGACGTCGCTGACCCGCGCGAGCGGGATGTCGTGGCCGCGTCGGCTCAAGATGCCCGAGCGCGTGATCAGCCGCCGGTTCGTGACGGTGTAGGTCGTGGTGAGCCAGACGAGGAAGGGCTTCACGACCCACCGGAACACGAAGACCGCCGCGACCGCCCCGATGACCGCCTGGAGCAGCGGCGCCGCCCGGCCGGCGGCCGGCGTGAAGCTCGTGACGAAGCCCGCGACTGCGGCGACGAGGATGAGCACGAGCGCCGGGCCGAGCAAGGCCTTGGCGTGGGTGCGCGTGGACACGACCACCGACTCGTCGTCGTTGAGCAGCTTTTTGGAGATTGCCACGGCTCCGATCCTAGGCCCCGTCACGAGACAGGGCGGACGTGCACGACGTCCCCCACCCCGAGGGTCCGACGGCCCTCCGGCGTACGCACCTCGAGCCTGCCGTCGGCGTCGATGCCGGTCGCCTCGCCGAGCAGCTGCTCACCCCCGGGCAGGGCCACCCGGACCTGACGCCCCAGCGTGCTGCAGCGGCGCACGTACGAATCGACGAGCCCCCGGGTCGCGTCGCCGCGGTCGGCGCGCCACTCGAGGAAGAGTGCCTCGAGGGAGCGCAGCACCTCGCGCAGGACCACCGTGCGGTCCGTGGTCGCGGCGCCCTCGATCTGGAGGGAGGTAGCCGTGGGGACCGGCAGCTCGTCCTCGGTGAGCGAGACGTTGATGCCCACCCCCACCACAGCGACCGGACCCGAGGACCTCTCGAGACGCTCGACCAGGATCCCGGCCAGCTTGCGCTCGCCCACGAGCACGTCGTTGGGCCACTTCAAGTTGCAGTCCACCTCGGCGACCCGGCGCACGCCCTCCGCCACCGCGATGCCGACGAGCAGCGGAAGCCACGGCCAGCGGGCGTCCGGAACCTGGTCCGGTGCGAGCAGGACCGAGAACGTGAGGGCGGACCCCGGCGGGGTGACCCAGGCCCGGTCGAGACGGCCCCTGCCGGCGCTCTGGTGGTCTGCCACGAGCACGCTGCCAGCGGGAGCTCCCGCCCTGGCTCGCCGGGCGAGCTCGGCGTTCGTGGACGGGCAGGAGGCCAGCACCTCGACGTCGCGCCACAACGACCCCGAGCGCGTGAGCGCTGTGGACAAGGCCACAGGGTCGAGTGGTGGGCGCCGAAGATCGTCGTAGGTCACAGGCACTACATTGACACCCACGCAATCGAGAGAGGCCATTCACCCGTGAGCGAAGCAGCCATGACGCAACCCGGCGAGGGCACCGAGATCGCCGAGGGCGTGGACATCCACACCACGGCAGGCAAGGTCGCAGACCTCGACCGTCGGCTCGAGGAGGCCGTGCACGCAGGCTCCGAGCGCGCGATCGAGAAGCAGCACGCCAAGGGCAAGAAGACAGCCCGCGAGCGGATCCAGGAGCTCCTCGACGAGGGCTCCTTCGTCGAGCTCGACGAGCTCGCCAGGCACCGCTCCACGGCGTTCGGCATGGAGAAGAACCGTCCGTACGGCGACGGCGTGGTGACCGGCTACGGCACGATCGACGGCCGCCAGGTGTGCGTGTTCGCCCAAGACTTCACCGTCTTCGGCGGCAGCCTCGGCCAGGTCTTCGGCGAGAAGATCGTGAAGGTCATGGACCTCGCCATGAAGACCGGCTGCCCGGTCATCGGCATCAACGACTCCGGGGGCGCCCGCATCCAGGAGGGCGTGGTCTCCCTCGGCCTCTACGGCGAGATCTTCCGCCGCAACGTGCACGCCTCGGGCGTGATCCCGCAGATCTCGCTGATCATGGGTCCCTGCGCGGGCGGCGCGGTGTACTCCCCCGCGGTCACGGACTTCACGGTGATGGTCGACCAGACCTCGCACATGTTCATCACCGGCCCCGACGTGATCAAGACCGTCACCGGTGAGGACGTCTCGATGGAGGACCTCGGCGGTGCGCGGTCCCACAACACCAAGTCCGGCAACGCCCACTACATGGGGCACGACGAGTCCGACGCGATCGACTACGTCAAGGCGCTGATCTCCTACCTGCCGCAGAACAACCTCGACGAGCCGCCCGCCTTCCCCGAGGAGGCCGACCTCGAGATCTCCGACGAGGACCGCGCGCTCGACACGCTGATCCCGGACTCGCCGAACCAGCCCTACGACATGCACACCGTCATCGAGTCGGTCCTCGACGACGAGGAGTTCCTCGAGGTGCAGGCGATGTTCGCCCCCAACATGGTGGTGGGCTTCGGCCGCGTCGAGGGTCGCCCCGTCGGCGTGGTGGCCAACCAGCCGATGCAGTTCGCCGGCACGCTCGACATCGACGCCTCCGAGAAGGCCGCGCGCTTCGTGCGCACCTGCGACGCCTTCAACATCCCCGTCCTCACCTTCGTCGACGTCCCGGGCTTCCTGCCCGGCACCGACCAGGAGTGGAACGGCATCATCCGCCGTGGCGCCAAGCTGATCTACGCCTACGCTGAGGCGACGGTCCCGCTCATCACGGTGATCACCCGCAAGGCGTACGGCGGCGCCTACGACGTCATGGGTTCCAAGCACCTCGGTGCGGACATCAACGTCGCCTGGCCCACAGCGCAGATCGCGGTCATGGGCGCGCAGGGCGCGGTCAACATCCTCTACCGCAAGGAGATCTCCGAGGCTGCCGAGGCCGGCAACGAGGAGGCTCGCCGGGCCGAGCTCATCCAGGAGTACGAGGACCACCTCGCCAACCCCTACCTGGCCGCGGAGCGGGGCTACATCGACGCGGTGATCCAGCCGCACGAGACGCGGGTCGAGATCGTCCGTTCGCTGCGTCTACTGCGCTCGAAGCGGGAGACCCTCCCGCCGAAGAAGCACGGGAACATCCCGCTGTGAGCGACGGCAGGCCGCAGGGCGGCGAGGACACGGCAGCCGACCCCGTCGAGACCGCCTCGGTCGACGCGGCTCCGGGGCCACCGCTGTTCCTGGTCAAGGGAGACGCCACGCCGGAGGAGATCGCTGCACTGACGGTGGTGCTCCAGGGCATCGCGTCCGCGAGCGCCCCCGCCCCGGAGCCCGAGGTCATCTCGGAGTGGTCGTCCCATCACCGCAAGCTCCGTCCGGCGTACCCCGCGGGACCGTCGGGCTGGCGGTCGAGCGGCCTTCCCCGCTGACCTCGGCGCCGACCCCGACGACACCGACGACACCGCCGACCCGGCCGCCGGCGGCGACGCCGGCAACCCCGCCGACCCGGTCGCCTAGGGCGAGGCCGCGCACCGCGTGGGAGGCGGCACTCGCGAGCAGCCAGACCATCAGCAGGTTGCGCACGACCAGGGCCAGGACGGCCCAGCCGGTCAGCCCGTCGTGCACCAGCAGGTGCCCGTAGAGCTCCGGGAACACCAGCTGCGTCGCGGCCGTGGCGGCGAGCAGGACCGCGGCCCAGATGCGCAGTGCCCTGGAGCCGCCGAGCGCCAAGGCTGCGGCGGCGAGGGGTAGCAGCCACAGGAGGTACTGCGGGCTGAGCACCTTGCTCGTCACCATGAACGCCGAGACCGCCGTGAGGGCGAGCCAGGCGACGGTCTCCAGGCCTACCTCCCGACCGCGCCGGAAGGTGAGGAACCACAGCCAGAGCAGCGCGGGGACGACCAGCAGGGAGAGCACTTCCGAGGCGAGCAGCATCCCCTCCGCGCCGGGACCGATGATCTCGTAGGCGTTGTGCTCGCCGTACCGGACCTCGTAAGCAGCAGGCGACAGGGCCCAGCCGACCATCGGGAGCGTGGCGGCGACCGCCTCGACCTGCAGGCCGCGCTCGGCCTGCCAGCCGAGGGGCGAGGCCAGTCGCTCCCAGCCGGCGAGCGCCAGGCTGAGGCCGGCCAGGGCGCCGCCGACCACACCGACGACTGCAACGAAGCGGCGCCTTGTCGAGCGCGGCGCCGCAAGGGCGGGCAGGACGAGGGCGGGCCAGAGCTTGAAGCCCGTGGCCAGCGCGGCCGCCGTGGCAGCCGACCTCGGATGCGACGCCAGCAGAAGGATGCCGGTGCCGGCCAGGAGGCCCGGGACCAGGTCGAAGCGCGCGTAGGCGGTCGCCCCGAGCAGGGGGACGGCGAGGACCCAGACCGTGACGGCCGCCCGACGACCAGGACCGGCGAACAGGCCGAGCAGGACCGTGAAGGCCGCGTCCGCGAGCAGGGAGAGGACCAGCACCGCCTCGGCGTACGCCTCAGGCGCGCCGAGAGCCTCCACGACCAGCCAGGGGAAGGCCACCACGACGACTCCGGGCAACGGGTACTCGACCAGCGTGCGCGCCAGGCCGGTCTCGGGGAGGGCGGTGAGGCTCTGCGCGAAGTAGTCGACGTCGCCGGTGACCCACGAGTGCCGGTCGAGGAAGAGCCACAGCACCAGCGCCCGTGTCGCGAGCCAGCAGACCGCGGCCATGAGGACGAGCCGGTGGTCGCGCCCGGCACCTCCGGCGTCGCCGGGTCGACCGCGCCGGTTCATCGTGGATGTCCTCCCCCGCCGTTAGGGTGCTCTGCGTGACCGAGACCAACAGCTCACCCGACCCTGCTGCCCGACCCGTCGACGCTATCGCAGAGGCCTACGTCGAGGACTACTGCGCGCTCGACCCGTTGGCGGCGACGGCGATGGGTGTGGCCGGCTACGACGACCAGCTGACCGACCTCTCCCCCGAGGGCTTCGAGGCCCGCAACGAGCTGACCCGTCGCGCTCTGGCCGCTGCGGGGGCCGCCACCCCGGCCGACGAGCGCGAGCGGGTGGCCCAGGAGGCCTTCCTCGAGCGGCTCGGCCTCGAGGTGGAGCGGCACGAGGCCCACGTGCCGCAGTCGGAGCTCTCGGTGATCGTCAGCGGCCTGCACGAGCTGCGGATGGCCTTCGACCTCATGCCGACCGAGGGCGAGGAGGCCTGGGCCGCGATCGACGCCCGGCTCGCCGGCGTGCCCGAGGCCCTCACCGGCTACCGCCGGACCCTGCTGGAGGAGGCCGCGAAGGGCCATGTGGCGGCGCGTCGCCAGATCCAGGAGGTCGCGGGCCAGTTGCGCTCGTGGACCGGGCATTCGGGCAACGACGGTGGTGTCTTCACCGCGTTGGTCTCCAAGGCACAGGTGGACGGTTCGCTGCGCTCTCGCCTCGAGCGGCACGCCTCCGGCGCCACCGAGGCGTTCGGCGACTTCGGACGCTTCCTCGACGCCGAGCTCGCCCCTCGTGGGCGGGAGGTGGAGGCGGTGGGTCGCGAGCAGTACGCCCTCGGCTCGCGGTACTTCCTCGGCGCCACCGTGGACCTCGAGGAGACCTACGCCTGGGGGTGGGAGGAGCTGCACCGCATCGAGACGGAGATGGCCGAGGTCGCCGCGAAGATCGTCCCGGGCGGCACCGTCGACGAGGCAGTCGCCGCGCTCGACTCCGACCCGGCCCGGACGATCGCCGGCAAGGACGCGTTCCGCGACTGGATGCAGCAGCTGGCCGACCGCACGGTCACCGAGCTGGCGGACGTGCACTTCGACATCCCCGAGCCGGTGCGCCGGATCGAGTGCTGCATCGCGCCGACCGACGACGGCGGCATCTACTACACCGGCCCGAGCGAGGACTTCAGCCGACCGGGCCGGATGTGGTGGTCGGTCCCCGCAGGCATCACCAGCTTCTCGACCTGGCGTGAGGTCACCACCGTCTTCCACGAAGGGGTCCCCGGGCATCACCTCCAGGTCGGCCAGACCGCGTACCGCACCGAGATGCTCAACCGCTGGCAGCGCCTGATGTGCTGGATCTCCGGTCACGGCGAGGGGTGGGCGCTCTACGCCGAGCGACTCATGGACGAGCTCGGCTACCTCTCGGACCCCGCCGACCGGCTCGGCATGCTCGACGCCCAGGCGATGCGCGCGGCACGGGTCGTCGTCGACATCGGGATGCACCTCCAGCTCGAGATCCCCGCGGGCAACCCGTTCGGCTTCCACCGGGGCGAGCGCTGGACGCCCGACCTGGGTCTGGAGTTCATGCGAGGGCACTGCCGGATGGACGACCCCACGATCGTCTTCGAGGTCAACCGCTACCTCGGCTGGCCCGGTCAGGCACCGTCCTACAAGGTCGGCGAGCGGATCTGGCTCCAGGCACGCGCGGACGCGCAGGCGCGGCTCGGCGACCGCTTCGACCTCAAGTCCTTCCACCGCGCCGCCCTCGACCTGGGCTCGATCGGCCTCGATCCGCTCCAGGCGGCCCTGGCCCGGATCTCGTGAGCGCGCGACTGGTCCTGGCCTCGGCCTCGCCGGCCCGGCTGGCGACCCTGCGCAGTGCCGGGGTCGGGCCGGAGGTCGTGGTCTCCGGTGTCGACGAGTCGCAGGTGCAGGTCGACGACCCGGCCCGGCTCGCGCTGGAGCTCGCCAGGATGAAGGCACGCGCCGTCGCCGAGGGACTCGACCTGGCCGAGGACGGCTCGGCGTGGGTGGTCGGCTGCGACTCGGTTCTCGAGCTCGACGGCGCCGTGCACGGCAAGCCCGCCGACGCCGACGAGGCCAGGTCGCGGTGGCGGGCGATGCGGGGCCGCAGCGGGGTCCTCCACACGGGGCACTGCCTGGTCGAGACGGCCTCAGGTCGGGAGGTCGCCCGCTCGGCGGACACGGTCGTCCACTTCGCCGAACCTTCGGACGACGAGATCGAGGCCTACGTCGCGACCGGTGAGCCGCTGCAGGTCGCAGGTGCCTTCACCCTCGACGGTCTGGGAGGGGCGTTCGTGCGCGGCATCGAGGGCGACCCGCACACGGTGGTGGGCATCGGCCTTCCCCTGCTGCGCGAGATGTTCGCCGAGCTCGGGGTGCGGTGGACCGACCTGTGGTCTCGGTTCCCCGCACCAGGGCACTAGCTGCACGGACGATCGGGGCCTCGGCCCTCTCCAGCTCGAGGGCGCCACCGGCGCCGACCACCTCGACGAACCCGAGACGGGCACCGTCACCCCTCCAGCTCAGCGCCCGCGATGGCGAGAAGCCCGAAGCCGCCGGCATCCACGACCCGTTCGATCCCCAGCCGGACCATCTTGTCGGCGGCCGGGGCCGAGAGCTCCGCGGTGCGCGCGTAGACGAGGTAGGTTGCGCCCTCGTCGAGCCTCGCCACACGTTCCTCGAAGTCCGCGGCGGAGGCATCTACGTTGACCGCGCCGGCGACGTGGGCAGCTGCGAACGCGCGGGGCGAGCGCAGGTCGACCACGATGGCCTCCCCCTCGGCGATCAGCCTCACGGCCTGCGTCGGGCCCACCGAGACCACCGTCCCCTCGGCCTCGGAGGTGTCACAGGAGGCGACGACGAACATCACCAGCACGGTGAGCAGCGCCAGCGCTCCCCTGAGACCGAAGCTCATGACCCTTGAGACTAGGGGCAATCGTGGCCCGCTGGAATCAGGAGGCCAGCTCTCTTTGCCTGGCCACACGCGGATGTAGGAACACGAAGCGGCGAAACGCCCAGAACCGGGCCGCCGTCCCCAGCCCGAGACCGACGACGTTCGCCGCGATGTTGTCGGCGAGGGCGCTGTCGAGGTCGAGGACGTAACGACTGACGCCGAGGAAGAAGAGCGGGATGGCCATCGTCACGGTGTTGATGACGAAGAAGGCGACCCGCCCACCCGCCGCACCGACGACCTCGCGGTGACGGAACGCCCAGGAGCGACTCCCCCGGTAGCTCACCGCCATGCCCACGAGGTTCGCGAGCACGTACGCCGTGAGTGGCCGCTGGTTCAGCGGGCCCGCCGGACTCCCGAAGAAGCCGTGGACGAGCGCGTTGAAGAGGAGGAAGGCCACCAGGGTCGCCACTCCACCGACCGTGAGGAACTTTGCGATCTCACTCGCGAGACGTTGGAGGCGGCGACCCATGGCGGACAGCCTAGGTGGCGCGTCTCCGGCTCACTCGACCGGTAGGCCGAGGCCGCGCGCGATCAGCAGGCGCTGCACCTCCGAGGTGCCCTCGCCGACCTCGAGCACCTTCGCGTCACGGTAGAAGCGGGCGACCGGGTACTCCTCCATGAACCCGTAGCCACCGAACACCTGCGTGGCGATCCGGGTCGCGGTGACCGCCGACTCCGTGGCGTAGAGCTTGGCGATCGCGGCGGCCTGCTTGAAGTCCTTGGTCGAGGCCCCGGCGTCCTTCATCGCCGCCGCCTTGTAGGTCAGCGCGCGAGAGGCGTCGAGCATGACCTGGAGGTCGGCGACCTGGAAGGCGACGCCCTGCTTGGTGCCGATGGGTACGCCGAAGGTGGTCCGCTCCCCGGCGTACTCGACCGACATGTCGAGGCAGGCCTGGATGCAGCCGACCGCCAGGGCGGCGATCGCGACGCGCCCGTCGTCGAGGGTGGCGAGGAACTGGGCGAAACCACGGCCCTGCTCGCCGAGCAGGTTGCTCTCCGGGACCCGGACGTCCTCGAAGGTCAGCGGGTGGGTGTCCGAGGCGTGCCAGCCGAGCTTGTCGTAGGCCTTCTCGGCGGTGAAACCGGGCGTGCCGGAGGGCACGATGATGGTGCTGACCTCGGCCCTGCCGTCCGGCCTCGTGCCGGTGCGCGCCGTGACCGTCACGAGCGAGGTGATTCCGGAGCCCGAGTTGGTGATGAACTGCTTCGAGCCGTTGACGACCCACTCGCCGTCGACGAGCTCGGCCTTGGTCCTCGTGGCACCTGCGTCGGACCCGGAGCCCGGCTCGGTCAGCCCGAAGCCGGCGAGGGTTCGGCCGGCCACGAGGTCGGGCAGCCAGGTGTTCTTCTGCTCGTCCGTGCCGAAGGTCAGGATCGGGTTGATGCCGAGGCCGACCGCCGCCTCGAGGGTGATGCCCATCGACTGGTCGACGCGGCCGATCTCCTCGATCGCCACGCAGAGGCTGGTGAAGTCCCCGTCCTCCCCGGCGCCGCCGAACTCCTCCGGGGCGGTCAGGCCGAAGAGCCCGAGGCCACCCATCTTCTGGACGACGTCGGTCGGGAAGTGGTGCTCCCTGTCCCACTGCGCCGCGTGCGGGGCGATCTCGGCCTCCGCGAACTCACGGACGCTGCGGCGGAACTCCTCGTGCTCACGGGACAGCTCGAACGACATGACGCTCCTCGACGGTTGAGCGGGACTGCAAGAGACAGGTGGTTTACGCTTACGTAAACGTAAGGCACTCTAAGGGGGTGGACGACGTCACGCAAGAAGCAGGCTCACCTACCTGGACCATCGCCGAGCTCGCAGAGGACTACGACGTCACGCTGCGCACGATCCGGCACTACGAGGACCGCGGGCTGCTCTCCCCCGAACGCCGTGGCACCGTGCGGGTCTTCCACAACCGTGACCGCGTCCGCCTCGCGCTGATTCTTCGCGGCCGTCGTCTCGGTTTCTCCCTCGACGAGATCGCCACGATCGTCAACATGTACGACGAGCAGCCGGGTGAGGCAGGCCAGCTCCAGTACCTCCTGGACCAGATCGAGGTCCGGCGGCGCGACCTCGAGCAGCGCCGCCGCGACATCGAGGACACCCTCGCCGAGCTCGACGAGGTCGAGCAGCGCTGCCGGGAGGATCTCTCACGGATCGGGCAAGCACCGACGCCCGGCCGCACCGGTGGTTGAATCGCGCCATGCGCTACGCCATCACCGGTGCCACCGGCTTCCTCGGGGGCGTTCTCGCCCGACAGCTCCTCGACGCCGGCCACGAGGTCGTCGCCCTCGTCCGTGACCCCTCACGCGCCGGCGACCTCGCGGACGCGGGCGCCGAGCTCGTCCCGGGCGACCTCGACGACGCGCCGGCGCTCGACCGGCTGTGCGAGAGAGCGGACGGGCTGTTCCACGTGGCCGGCTGGTACAAGGTCGGCAGCCGCACTCCCGAGGTCGGCCGGCAGGTCAACGTCGAAGGCACCCGCAACGCACTCGAGGCCGCCCGGCGCAACGGCGTACGCCGTGTCGCCTACACGAGCACTCTCGCCACGAACTCCGACACCCACGGACACGCAGTCGACGAGTCCTACCGGTTCAAGGGTCGGTACATCTCGGTCTACGAGGAGACCAAGGCGGCCGCGCACGAGATCGCCGTGGAGTACGCCTCCGACGGGCTCGACGTGGTGATCCTGATGCCAGGGGTCATCTACGGCCCAGGCGACACCAGCCAGGTCGGCGCGATGCTCGAGCGCACCGCACTGGGCAAGCGCGTGGTGGCTCCCCGCGGCGGCGGCATGTGCTGGGCCCACGTCGACGACGTCGCTCGCGGGCACGTCCTGGCGATGGAGAAGGGCGCGTCCGGTGCGGCGTACATGCTGGCCGGCCCGCAGGCGAGCCTGACGACGGTGCTGCGGAAGGTCGCCGACCTCGCCGGGACGAAGCGGCCACTGGCCGTGCCGGTCGGGATGGTCCGCGCGTCGGCTGCGCTGAACGGCGCCCTGGGTCGCGTCGTGCCGCTTCCGGCCGACTACGCCGCGGAGTCGCTGCGGGCCTCTGTCGCGACGTACCTCGGCTCACCGGCGCGGGCGGAGCAGGAGCTCGGCTGGTCCGCTCGTGACCTCGACGAGGGCCTCCGCGAGACGGTCGCCGCGATCCTCCGCGGCACCCCGACCGGCCAGCCCGGGCACGCGACCGGCTAGTTGAGGGCGGCCACGCCGGCGTTCAGGGCGCTGGCGAACAACACCCACGCCAGGTACGGCGTGAGCAGGGCGCCGGCCCAACGGTCGATCCGCCAGGACCGGACGACCAGCACCCCGAGCACGACGACGAGCAGCACGATGTCGACGAACGCGACCCACAGCAGCTCGGCCGCGAAGAACAGCGGGGTCCACAAGAAGTTCAGCGCGAGCTGTGCCCACCACAGCCGCAGCGCTCCCGCGGCGGTCGCGGACCCCTCCTCACGTCGTCGCGCCAACCGCCAGGCAGCCACGGCCATGGCGCCGTACAGCACTGTCCACACCGGCCCGAAGACCCATCCCGGCGGAGTGAAGAAGGGCTTGTCCGCCTCGGCATACCAGCCTCCGCTCCCCTGACCGGCCGAGGTGGCCAGACCGCCCAGCGTCGCGACCACGACCACGGCGGCGACGTACAGGAGCAGTCCGGCCGGGCCGGACCTGACACCGGTCATGGCCGCGCGGTCGTGGACTTGCGGATGACGCACACGGACTCGGTGTCCAGCCTCGTGGGGTTGCGGGGCACGTGGAAGGTCATCTGGGCGATGTCGCGCGCCAGGCCCTCCTCGTCCACGAGGAGGTGCGGTGACCCGAAGGCGTCGTACCTGAC
Source organism: Nocardioidaceae bacterium (assembly GCA_035688575.1). Taxonomy (GTDB): domain Bacteria; phylum Actinomycetota; class Actinomycetes; order Propionibacteriales; family Nocardioidaceae; genus Nocardioides_C. The sequence goes on along the minus strand of DASSMS010000156.1, from coordinate 9,931 downwards.
GAGCTCTTTGAGCACCCGCCGCGTGTTGAGCACGGTGTCGGCGGACACACTGTTCCCGCGGCCGTCGCCCTTCCCGTTCGTCAGCAGGTTCTCGATGATGTAGAGCCCGCCCGGCTTCACGCGGGGGAAGAGGTGGCCCAGCGTCAGCTGCTGGTGGTCGGGCCGGTGGCTCCCGCCGTCGACGACCACGTCGAGCTCCAGGTCTCCGAGCGAGTCGCACAGCGCCGTGAGCGACTCGGGGTCTCCCTGGTCGAGCACGTAGGTCGTGACGCGGTCGTCGTCCAGGTGCGGCGAGGGGTCCACATCGGCGCCGAGGACCCGCGCCGACGGGAAGTAGTCGTACCACGTCCTCAGCGATGCGGCGCCGACGTCGCGGCGGCCTGGCGCGGCCCTTCCCACCGGGGCGTGCCCCTGGACGCCCAGACCGACCTGGAGGATCGTGATCGGCTCGTTTCGCAAGGGGCGGAGGAACGCCTCGTAGACGTCGGTGTAGTTGCGACCGGGCCGGCGTGGGCTCGGGCCAAGAGTGCCCTTGTCGGACCCGTGGAGGTTGGCGATCTCGGTGAGCGAGAGCCGTTCCAGCGGGTGGTCGGCGAGCCGCGCGAGCGCTGCGTCGAAGGCCTTCTGGGACGGGCGGCGGGGCACCTCGGCCCCGGTGACCTTCTGCTCCAGGCGCTGGATCCGGCGTTCGAGCCGGTGGATGCGGTCGTCCCTGCCCGCCTGGGTCGCGGCACGCGTGATCGTGTAGCCAGTCATCCGCTTGAGGCTGGCGTTGATTCTGTGGGCAAGGTCGGTCATGCGGGCGACACTATTGCCTTCAGGTCCCCCGTGGGAGACGGTGCAGTGAGACAGGCGGCAAGCCGTCGGAAGCGAGGGCCTAGACTCCCGCTACTACCTGACGATCCGAGAGACCCAGGAGCACGCGTGTCCGGCAGCCCCGAGACGAAGCCCGAGACCAAGCCACTGCAGAAGGTCCTGATCGCCAACCGCGGCGAGATCGCGGTGCGTGTGATCCGCGCCTGCAAGGACGCCGGGATCGGGAGCGTGGCGGTGTACGCCGACCCTGACCGGGACGCACTTCACGTCCGCCTCGCCGACGAGGCCCACAGCCTCGGCGGGGCCACCCCCGCCGACTCCTACCTCTCGATCGACAAGATCATCGACGTCGCGAAGAAGTCCGGCGCCGACTCGGTCCACCCCGGCTACGGCTTCCTCGCCGAGAACTCGAGCTTCGCGCAGGCCGTGATCGACGCCGGCCTCGTCTGGATCGGCCCGCCGCCCGCGGCGATCGACGCCCTGGGCGACAAGGTGCAGGCCCGCCACATCGCCGAGAAGGTCGGCGCCCCGCTGGCTCCCGGCACCAAGGACCCGCTCGCCAATTCCGACGAGGCGGTGAAGTTCGCCGAGGAGTACGGCCTGCCGATCGCGATCAAGGCTGCCTTCGGCGGCGGCGGCCGCGGTCTCAAGGTCGCCCGCGAGCTCAAGGACGTCGCCGACGCCTTCGACTCCGCCGTCAGGGAGGCGGTCACGGCCTTCGGCCGCGGCGAGTGCTTCGTGGAGAAGTTCCTCGACCGCCCGCGTCACGTCGAGACCCAGTGCCTCGCCGACTCCCACGGCAACGTCGTGGTGGTCTCCACCCGCGACTGCTCGCTGCAGCGCCGTCACCAGAAGCTCGTCGAGGAGGCCCCGGCGCCGTTCCTGTCAGAGGAGCAGATGACCAAGCTCTACGAGTCGTCCAAGGCGATCCTCAAGGAGGCGGGCTACGTCGGCGCGGGTACCTGCGAGTTCCTCGTCGCCGCCGACGGCACCATCTCCTTCCTCGAGGTCAACACCCGGCTGCAGGTCGAGCACTGCGTCTCCGAGGAGGTCACCGGAATCGACCTGGTCCGCGAGATGTTCCGCATCGCCGCGGGCGAGGAGCTCGGCTACGGCGACCCGGAGGTGCGCGGCCACTCGATCGAGTTCCGCATCAACGCCGAGGACGGCGGCCGCAACTTCATGCCGGCGCCGGGGACGCTGACCCGCTGGCACGCGCCCGCCGGCCCGGGCGTGCGCCTCGACGGCGGTTACGACCAGGGCGAGACCGTCCCGGGCTCGTTCGACTCGCTGGTCGCCAAGCTCATCGTCACCGGCCGCGACCGCACCCAGGCGCTCGAGCGGTCCCGCCGGGCGCTGTCGGAGTTCGTCGTCGAGGGCATGCCGACGGTCATCCCGTTCCACCGGGCGGTCGTCTCCGACCCGGCCTACGTCGGCGCCTCGAACCCGTCCGGCGAGGGCTCCTTCGACGTCTACACGACCTGGATCGAGACCGACTTCGACAACCGGATCGAGCCCTGGTCCGGCGACGGCGCCGAAGGGTCGGAGCCCGAGGAGCGGCAGAGCGTCACCGTCGAGGTCGGCGGCCGCCGCCTCGAGGTCGTGCTGCCCGCGGGCTTCGCGGCGGCCGCGGGCGCCGGGACCGCGACAGCCGGTGCCAAGAAGCCCAAGCGAGAGAAGAAGAAGGCCGGCGCTGCCGTCAGCGGCGACTCGCTCACCTCCCCCATGCAGGGCACGATCGTCAAGGTCGGCGTCGAGGAGGGCCAGGAGGTCGCCGAGGGCGACGTGGTCGTCGTACTCGAGGCCATGAAGATGGAGCAGCCGCTCAAGGCTCACAAGAGCGGCACCGTCACCGGGCTGAACGCCGAGGTGGGGGCCACGGTCTCCAACGGCGCCGTCATCTGCGAGCTCAAGGGCTGACCCCGGCCGTGGCGATGTTCAAGAAGGTCCTCGTCGCCAACCGCGGGGAGATCGCGATCCGCGCCTTCCGCGCCGCCTACGAGCTCGGGGCGCAGACGGTCGCGGTCTTCCCCTACGAGGACCGGGGCTCCGAGCACCGTCTCAAGGCCGACGAGGCCTACGAGATCGGTGAGCGGGGCCACCCGGTCCGGGCCTACCTCGACCCCGAGGGCATCGTCGCCACTGCGGTCAAGGCGGGCGCCGACGCCGTCTACCCCGGCTACGGCTTCCTGTCCGAGAACCCCCGGCTCGCCGAGGCCTGCGCCAACGCCGGCATCACCTTCATCGGCCCCACCTCCGACGTACTCACCCTGACGGGCAACAAGGCACGCGCGATCGCGGCGGCCAAGGCGGCCGGGGTGCCAACGCTCGAGTCGGTCGAGCCGAGCACCGACGTCGACGCTCTCGTGAGCGCCACCGAGGACCTCCCCTACCCGTTGTTCGTCAAGGCCGTCGCCGGCGGTGGCGGTCGAGGGATGCGCCGTGTCGACGAGCCCTCGCAGCTGCGAGAGGCGATCGAGACCTGCATGCGCGAGGCCGAGAGCGCCTTCGGCGACCCGACCGTCTTCGTCGAGCAGGCCGTAGTCGACCCGCGCCACATCGAGGTGCAGATCCTCGCCGACGGCGAGGGCAACGTCATCCACCTCTTCGAGCGCGACTGCTCGGTTCAGCGCCGGCACCAGAAGGTCGTCGAGATCGCCCCCGCCCCGAACCTCGACCCCGACCTGCGCGAGCGGATCTGCGCGGACGCGGTGCGGTTCGCGAAGGAGATCGGCTACCGCAACGCCGGGACGGTGGAGTTCCTGCTCTCGCCCGACGGCTCCTACGTGTTCATCGAGATGAACCCTCGGATCCAGGTCGAGCACACCGTCACCGAGGAGGTCACCGACGTCGACCTGGTCCGGTCGCAGATGCGGATCGCGGCAGGAGAGACCTTGGAGGACCTCGGCCTGCGTCAGGACGACATCGTCCTGCGCGGCGCCGCGCTCCAGTGCCGGATCACCACCGAGGACCCCTCGAACGGGTTCCGCCCCGACACCGGCAAGATCACCACCTACCGCTCCCCCGGCGGCGCGGGGGTCCGCCTCGACGGCGGCACGACCTACACCGGCGCCGAGGTCAGCGCGCACTTCGACTCGATGCTGACCAAGCTGACCTGCCGCGGCCGCACCTTCGAGGTCGCGGTGGAGAGGGCACGCCGGGCGGTGGCGGAGTTCCGCATCCGTGGTGTCGCCACGAACATCCCCTTCCTCCAGGCGGTCCTCGACGACCCCGACTTCCGGGCCGGCCGGCTGTCCACGTCGTTCATCGAGGACCACCCGCACCTGCTGACCGCGAGGTCGTCCGCCGACCGCGGCACGAAGCTGCTCACGTATCTCGCCGACGTCACCGTGAACCTTCCGCACGGCAAGGCCCCGGTGAGCGTCGACCCGATCAGCAAGCTCCCCGACATCGCGCTCGACGTCCCCGCCCCCGACGGCACCCGCCAGAAGCTGCTCACCCTCGGCCCTGAGGAGTTCGCCAGGGCGCTGCGTGAGCAGAGGGCGGTCGGCGTCACCGACACGACCTTCCGCGACGCGCACCAGTCGCTGCTCGCCACCCGGGTGCGCACCCGCGACATGGTCGCGGTGGCCGGTCACGTCGCGCGGATGACACCGCAGCTGTGGAGCCTCGAGGCATGGGGTGGTGCGACGTACGACGTCGCCCTGCGCTTCCTGTCCGAGGACCCCTGGGAGCGGCTCGCCGACCTGCGCCAGGCGGTGCCGAACATCTGCCTCCAGATGCTGCTGCGCGGCCGCAACACGGTCGGCTACACGCCGTACCCCACCGACGTGACCCGCGCCTTCGTCCAGGAGGCCGCGGCGACCGGTATCGACGTCTTCCGGATCTTCGACGCCCTCAACGACGTCGAGCAGATGCGACCGGCGATCGAGGCGGTCCGCGAGACCGGCACGACGGTGGCGGAGGTCGCGCTCTGCTACACCGGAGACCTCTCGAGCCCCGGCGAGAAGCTCTACACGCTCGACTACTACTTGCGCCTGGCCGAGCGGATCGTCGAGGCCGGCGCCCACGTCATCGCGATCAAGGACATGGCCGGGTTGCTTCGTGCCCCGGCGGCGAGGACGCTCGTCGGGGCGCTGCGCGAGCGGTTCGACCTGCCGGTCCACCTGCACACCCACGACACGCCCGGCGGCCAGCTCGCGACCCTGCTCGCGGCGATCGACGCGGGCGTGGACGCCGTCGACGCGGCCTGTGCCTCGATGGCCGGCACCACCAGCCAGGTGCCGCTCTCCGCGCTGGTGGCGACGACCGACCACTCCGAGCGCGAGACCGGCCTCGACCTCGACGCCGTCTGCGACCTCGAGCCCTATTGGGAGGCCACCCGCCGGGTCTACGCGCCGTTCGAGTCCGGCCTGCCCTCCCCCACCGGCCGGGTCTACACCCACGAGATCCCCGGGGGCCAGCTGTCCAACCTGCGTCAGCAGGCGATCGCCCTCGGTCTCGGTGAGAAGTTCGAGCAGATCGAGGACATGTACGCCGCGGCGAACGACATCCTCGGCAACATCGTCAAGGTGACGCCCTCCAGCAAGGTCGTCGGCGACCTCGCGCTCCACCTCGTCGCTGTCGGCGCGGACCCGAAGGAGTTCGCGGAGAGCCCCGAGAAGTTCGACGTTCCGGACTCGGTCATCGGCTTCCTCTCCGGCGAGCTGGGCGACCCGCCAGGTGGCTGGCCGGAGCCGTTCCGGTCGAAGGCCCTGGCCGGCCGGAAGGTCAAGCCTCCGGTGGCCGAGCTGGCCGACGAGGAGCGGGAGGGCCTGGAGCAGGAGCGACGCGCCACGCTCAACCGGCTACTCTTCCCCGGGCCCACAGGTGCGTTCGAGGAGTCACGGGCGCGCTACAGCGACGTCTCCGTGCTGCCCACCGCGCTCTACCTCTACGGCATGCAGCCCGGCGAGGAGTACGAGGTGGACCTCGAGGAGGGCAAGCGTCTCCTGCTCGGGGTGCAGGCGGTCAGCGACGCCGACGAGCGTGGCATCCGCACGGTGATGTGCACCATCAACGGCCAGCTCCGGCCGATCAACGTGCGCGACCGCTCGGTCGCCTCCGAGGTCCCGGCCCCGGAGAAGGCCGACCCCTCCAAGCCGGGCCACGTCGCGGCACCGTTCGACGGCGCCGTCAGCGTTGCGGTGGAAGAGGGCGCGAGCGTCGGCGCGGGCGAGACCGTGGCCACGATCGAGGCGATGAAGATGGAGGCCTCGATCACCGCGCCCGTCGCCGGGACGGTGGAGCGGATCGCGCTCTCGGGCACCCAGCAGGTCGAGGGCGGCGACCTCGTCCTGGTGATCGCCCCGGCCTGAGCCGACCCGTCGCGTCAGTTCCTCACGACCCTGGTGGTGTTGGTCTTGCGCTTCCAGACGATGTAGCCGTGCACGTAGTCGACGCGCTGGCCACCGGTGATCCGGTAGTTCGACGTAGTCGGCCAGCCGAGCCCGCTCTTGCGGCCGCCCTCGGCGTGGTAGCGCCGGTCGATTGCACCGGAGACCACCACCGGTGCGTACGAGCCCCTCTTGAAGATCGTGCCGTCCTGGAACCGCGCAAGACTGTTGGCGCCGATCTTGCGCACCGGGGTCTTCGGGAAGCCCAGCTTCGACGAGGGGCCACCCATCCTCTTGTACGTGTGGAGGATCGGCCCGTACAGCTCCTTCGCGCCCGTCCTCGACGAGTGGAAGATGCGACCACGCTGGAACTGCTGGGCGGCGCCCGCCGCGACGGCGTACTCACCACTGCGGACAGCGCCGAGCGGGGAGTCCGCGCCACCGATCCGCGACCAGCGGTTGATGATCGGCGTCGGCTCGATCGAGAACCAGCTCGACCGGAGCGCGAAAGCCCACCGGAAGCTGTCGCCCGAGATCGTCACGTTGCCTTTGGTGCCGTCGAGGACCAGGGACGTGACGCGGCCCTGCCACTCACCGTTGCCGTCGCGGTTGGTCACCCAGATCCGGCGGAGCGTGCCGATCGAGGGGTGGCTTCGCTCGAGCCGGCTCACGTCGACGGTGGTCCTCCAGCTGTGGACCGTGTTGCCCTGCCAGTCGTCATAGGGGTCCTCCTTCGCCGGCAGGTAGGGCATGCTGCCGGCCGAGGTCCATCCGCCGCTGCTCGCCGAGAACTGCGTGAACGCGGGCTTCCCGCCGTGGGTGAGGATGAGACGCTGCGTCGCCCGAACCGCGACGTTGCTCCGGGGGTCCTCACTGCCGGTGCCGCCGTAGACCTGGCACGCGGTGGTGTCGCAGATCTGGTAGTGGCGGCGCATGTTCTGGTTGCGCGACCAGGTGGCGTAGGTCCTCGCCGCGACGGCCTGGGCCTTGACCGCCTCCGGGTGCCAGGAAGCCGGCATCTCGTAGGGCACGACACCCATGACGTACTGGTCCATCGAGACGACGTTCACGGTGTCACGCGCTGAGGAGCCGCGCGAAGGCGCGGCCGCGCGCAGAAATCCCCGGTAGGTCCTCGAACCCGAGGGCGTCCACAACCTGATCGGCCCATTTGCGAAGAATTCCGCGTCCCCGGTGATCTGCTTCACCCATGGCGCCCTGAAACGCCGCCAGCTGCCGTTGTAGAACTGCACGACGGTGCGCCCCTGGCGTACGACGAGCCGCCAGCGCGAGACCCCGTCACGCACCGGCAGCACGTGCGTGGTCCTCTCAGCGAGGTTGCGCACCCCCAAGCCGGCTGTCGAGCTCACGACCACGTCGTCGGAGGTGTCAGCGGAGATGAGCACACGGACCTTGCCCTTGACCTTCCCCCACGTGGTGCCGGGGTAGTAGAACTCCCCGATCTCCTTGTAGGACAGGCCTTTCAGAGCCGCACCCTGTGCGCCGTGCTGGGACATACCGTGGCCGTGACCATAGCCGTGACCGTTCACCACGATCTTCTTGCTGACCGGCACCCAGTAGGACTGGTCGGTCGAGGCGGCCTCGGCGCGTTGGTTCCGCAGGTCCCCTCCCAGTGACCCGAGGGCCATCGCCGTCGCCAGTACCGCGACGGCGGCTCCGCGCCTTCGTGCAGCCATTCCCAGCCCTCCCAAGCCGACCAGGCTCACGTGAAGAAAGTGAGTCCTGTTGCGCGTGTGATCAGCAGATTATGCACACATACGCGGTATTGCTGTCAGAGGAATCTGAATCGGCAGAGAAATACAACGAGATAATTACGATCATGTAATTCTCTTGAATTCCCGCAATTTGTTGCGCGGGAATTTCCGCAGAGCGCGGGCTAGGCTCGCAGCATGGATGTGTTGTTGGTCCTCCTCGTCGTGGCCGGTGTCATCGGCCTCGTCGTCACGACGTCACGACGGCAGGAGCGCACCCGGCTCGAGCAGCGGAAGGCGGCCGACCTCGCAGCCGTGTCGAAGGTCACCGACGAGGACGTCACGCGCTTCGGCGAGGAGCTCCAGCGCCTCGACGCGGAGATGTTGGTGACCCCGCTCGACGAGCCCATGCGCCAGGACTACCAGCGCGCGCTCGACTCCTACGAGGCGGCCAAGGACACGCTCAGTCGCGCCACCGAGCCGGAGCACATCAAGCACGTCACCGAGGAACTGGAGAACGGCAGGTACGCCGTCGCGTGCGTGCTCGCCCGCAAGAACGGCGAGCCGCTGCCGGTCCGTCGTCCACCGTGCTTCTTCAACCCCGCGCACGGCCCCTCGACCACCGACATCGAGTGGGCCCCTCCGGCCGGCATCCCACGGCAGGTTCCGGTCTGCGCCGCCGACGCCGACCGGGTGAGCCAGGGAGCCGAGCCCGACATCCGCACAGTGCAGGAGGGCTACCGCCGGGTGCCCTACTGGCAGGCCGGACCTGCGTACTCGCCGTGGGCCACCGGCTACTTCGGCATGTACGCCGCCTCGAACCTCCTGCCCACCTTCATGCTGCTCACCCTGCTCTCACCGACCTGGGACGGCAGCGCCGTGGAGGGCGCCGACACCGGGTTCGGTGCCGATGAGGCCGCCGGCGGCGACGGGGGCGGCGGCGACGGGGGCGGTGGTGACGGCGGCGGCGATGGTGGCGGCGCTGGCGACGGCGGCGGCTGGGACGGCGGAGGAGCCGACGCGGGCGGGGGCGACCTCGGGGGCGACTGGGGTGGCTTCGGCGACTTCGGCGGGTTCTGAGGCTGCCGGCTACCCGTGGTAGCGGTGCAGGCGCCGGGCGGCCTCGGCGACCGAGCCGCTCATCGACGGGTACACCGTGAACGCCTGGGCGAGCTGGTCCGCGGTGAGGTTCTCCGAGACCGCGATCGAGACCGGGTGGATGAGCTCGCTGGCGCGCGGGCCCACCACCACTCCCCCGACGACGATGCCGGTGCCGGGGCGGCAGAAGAGCTTCACGAACCCGTCTCGCACGCCCTGCATCTTCGCGCGGGCGTTGCCGGAGAGCGGGAGCATCACGGTCTCGACCTGGATCTCCCCGGCGTCCACAGCGCTCTGGGTCCACCCCACGGTCGCGATCTCGGGCGCTGTGAACACGTTCGCCGAGACCGTCTTGAGGTCGAGCGGCGCGACGGCGTCACCGAGGAAGTGCCACATGGCGATGCGCCCCTGCATGGCCGCGACGGAGGCGAGCATGAACACGCCGGTGCAGTCGCCCGCGGCGTAGATGCCGCGGGCCGACGTACGCGAGACCCGGTCGACGTTGACGAACCCGCCGTCGTCGAGGTTCACACCTGCCTCCTCGAGCCCGATGCCCGCGGTGTTGGGGACGGAGCCGAGGGCGAGCAGGCAGTGCGAGCCCTCGACGGTGCGTCCGTCGGTCAGGGTGACCTTGACCGTGTCGCCCTCGCGCGCCACCGACTCCATGCGGGACTTGGCGAGCACGGTCATCCCCCGGCGGGTGAAGACCTGCTCGAGGACCTCCGCGGCGTCTGCGTCCTCGCCGGGGAGGACACGGTCGCGGCTCGACACGAGCACGACGTCGATGCCGAGAGCGTTGTAGGCCCCGGCGACCTCCGCCCCGGTCACACCCGAGCCGACCACGACCAACCGCTCCGGCACCTCGTCGAGGTCGTAGACCTGGTCCCAGCTCAGGATCCGCTCACCGTCGGGCCGGGCGGTCTCGAGCGTGCGCGGGCTGGCACCGGTGGCGACCAGTACCGCGTCGGCCTC
>DASSMS010000128.1:0-20973 GCA_035688575.1 Nocardioidaceae bacterium | reverse complement strand
CTCGCGCTTGAGCTCGAGGGCGATGTCGATCAGCTGGTCCTCCTGGCCGCCGATCAGCTTGCGCTCCCCCGCGCGCAGCAGGATCTTCGCGCCGGAGACGCCGTACCGCTCCGCTGCCCGGCCGGCGTGCTTGAGGAAGCTGGAGTAGACGCCGGCGTAGCCCATCATCAGCGTCATCCGGTCGAGCCGGCACTCCTCCGGCATCGCCGGGCGGATGACGTCCTCGGCCGCGTCGACGATGCTGAGGAAGTCCACACCGGTCTTCCAGCCGAGCTTGTCGCAGACCCCGATGAACGCCTCGAGCGGCGTGTTGCCCGCCCCCGCGCCGAAGCGCCGGACGCTGCCGTCGATCTGGGTCGCGCCGGCGCGGGCGGCGATCACGGTGTTCGCCACCCCGAGGCCGAGGTTCTCGTGACCATGGAATCCCACCGTGGCCTGGTCGCCGATCTCTGCGACGACGGCGGCCACCCGGTCGGCCGTCTGCTCCATCACCAGGGCGCCCGCGGAGTCGACGACATAGACGCACTGGCAGCCCGAGTCGACCATGATCCGAGCCTGCTTGGCGAGCACCTCCGGCGGCTGGGTGTGCGCCATCATCAGGAAGCCGACCGTCTCGAGACCCCGCTCGCGGGCGAGCCTGAAGTGCTGCTCCGAGACGTCGGCCTCGGTGCAGTGGGTGGCGATCCGGCAGATCGACCCACCGTTGTCCTGGGCGGCCAGGATGTCGTCCTTGACACCGACACCCGGGAGCATCAGGAACGCGATCTTGGCTCGCTTGGCCGTGGCGGCCGCGATCTTGATGAGTTCCTGCTCGGGGGTCCTGGAGAACCCGTAGTTGAAGGAGGACCCCCCGAGGCCGTCGCCGTGGGTCACCTCGATCACCGGGATCCCCGAGGTGTCGAGCGCCTCGACGATCGAGCGCACCTCCTCCGCGGTGAACTGGTGCCGCTTGTGGTGCGAGCCGTCCCGCAGGCACGTGTCGGTGAGCCGGAGGTCGAGCTCGTCGGACCAGGTGCGTCCGAGCCTGTCGACCCGGTGAGAGGGCTCGTCGCTGCGGTGGTCGGGCTTGTCGGGGCCAGTCATGTCAGCCGCTCTCTCCGTTGGTTTCGACAGGTCCGGTCAACGTCTGCGCGATCCGGTCGCCGACCTTGGTCGCGGCGGCGGTCATGATGTCGAGGTTCCCGGCGTACGGCGGGAGGAAGTCTCCGGCCCCCTCGACCTCGACGAAGATGCTGATCTTCTTGGCCCCGCGCGTCTCCGGCGAGGGCGGATCGATCTGTGGCTCCTGCAGGAGGCGGTAGCCGGGGACGTAGGTCGCCACCTCCGCGGCCATGGCGAGCACGGACTCGACGATCGCCTCCTCGGCCGCGTCGTCGAGGTCCGGGGACACCGCGCAGAAGATCGTGTCGCGCATGATCATCGGCGGCTCGGCCGGGTTCAGGATGATGATCGCCTTGCCCTGCTCGGCGCCCCCGATCGTCTCGACGCCGCGGGACGTGGTGCGGGTGAACTCGTCGATGTTCTGGCGCGTGCCGGGGCCTGCCGACAGCGACGAGACCGAGGCGACGATCTCGGCGTAGCTCACCGGCGTCACCCGCGACACCGCCGCGACCATCGGGATCGTGGCCTGCCCCCCGCAGGTGATCATGTTGACGTTCATCGCGCCGATGTGCTCGTCGAGGTTCACCGGCGGGATGACCGCCGGCCCCACGGCGGCGGGCGTGAGGTCGACGGCACGGATGCCGGCCTCCTCGTAGCGAGGGGCGTACTCGCGGTGCACGTACGCCGACGTCGCTTCGAACACCAGGTCGGGCAGCTCGTCCTGCTTGAGCAACCAGTCCACGCCCTCGTGGCTGGCCTCGAGCCCGAGGTCCGCGGCTCGCCTGAGGCCCTCGCTCTCGGGGTCGACGCCGATCATCCACCGCGGCTCGATCGCGTCCGAACGCAGCAGTTTGTAGAGCAGGTCGGTGCCGATGTTGCCGGAGCCGACGATCGCGGCGCCGGCCTTGCCGCTGCCGGCACCTCGGCTGACAGGCTGGTTCATGAGTCGCTCCCTGCGTCGCTGACGGGTTCGGTCGGGCCGGAGCTGAAGGTCAGGGACACCCTGCCGAGCCCCTTGAAGTCGGCGTGGAAGTCGTCGCCGGGCCGTACGTCGATCGCCCGGGTGCACGACCCGGGCAGGATGACGTGGCCGGCCTCGAGGCGTACGCCGAAGCCCGCCACCTTGCGCGCCAGCCACGCCACCGCCGTGACAGGGTTGCCGAGCACGGCGTCCGAGCGCCCTTCGGCGACCACCTCGCCGTTGCGGGTCAGCGTGGCGTCGATCGAGAGCAGGTCGATCTCGTCGGGCTTCACGCGCTCCTTGCCGAGGACGAAGCCCGCCGAGGAGGCGTTGTCGGCGATCGTGTCGACGAGGCCGATCCGCCAGTCGGCGATACGGCTGTCGATCAGCTCGATCGCCGGTGCGACGTACCGGGTCGCGGCCAGCACGTCGTCCTCGGTGCAGCCCTCTCCGGGCAGCGTCGCGCCGAGGACGAAGGCGACCTCGACCTCGACCCGGGGGTAGCAGTAGCGCGAGATGTCGACGGGGCGCTCCTCGGCCAGTGCCATGTCGTCGAGGAGGTGGCCGTAGTCGGGCTCGTCGACCCCCATCATCTGCTGCATGGCCTCGGAGGAGAGTCCCACCTTGTGGCCGAGCACGACGGCGCCTCGGTCGAGCCGCTCGCGGATGTTCAGCAGGGCAATCTCGTAGGAGTCCACGACGTCCATCGCGGGAAAGGTCTCGACGAGAGGGCGGATCGGCTCACGCCGGGACTCCGCATGTGCGAGCAGGGCGGCGGCCTCGCGGCGTTCTTCATCCGACAGCATCGGCCGGCTCCTCCTGGTCGGTCGTGGCCGGCTGGCCGGCCTGGTGCTCGGCGCGGCTCACGGAACGGCCCGCTCGTCGCCCGGAGAACACGCAGTCTGCGAGGGAGAGCCCGCTCACGTAGGAGTTCGAGCAGATGCCCGCGGCGGTCCGCCCTGCGGCGTACAGGTGGGGCACCACACCGCCGTCCTCGCGCAGCACCTGGCCGGTCCGCTCGTCGACGACGAGGCCCCCGAGCGTCATCGTCGGGCAGGGGAAGCCGACCGAGGACCGGACCGAGATGTCTATCAGCGAGAAGGGTGGCTTCACGAGCTCCTGCACTTGGTCCGACGGCTTGCCGAGCGGGTCCTCGGCACCTTCGCGCGCCACCTCGTTGTAGGCGGCCACGGTGCGCTCCGCCTCCGTGGCGTCGATGCCGACCTTCGAGCACACCTCGGCGACGGTTGCGCCCTCCGTGCGTCCGGACCCGAACATCGTCAGCGTCTGCAACCTCTGGAACCACAGCGTCTGACGGGGCACCTGCTTCCTCGCCTCGCGGAGGATGCGCTGGTCCACGAGGAGATGGGCCTGCCCGCCGTGCTCGTGGATGACGGCCTCTGCGACCGCCGCGCCGTACAGGGCCTCGTTGCAGACCCTCGTGCCCGCGGGCCCGAGCAGGACGCCCTTTGCCAGGGCAGAGGGCGGTGTGTAGAAACGCCAGGCCGAGGCCCGGTCCATGAACCTGGTCGTGGCGCCGGCGGCCTGCCCCATCCTGATCCCGCTGCCGTCGTCGCCCAAGGTGCCCAGAGGCAGACCCCGGGAGTACGGCGCGGCGTGCTCGCGCACCATCTCGCGGTTGAACGCGAAGCCTCCCGCCGACAGCACCACGCCGCGACGGGCGCGCACGGTCCAACGCCGGCCGTGGCGACGCTCGATCTGCTCGAGGCGTCGGCTGAGCGCCTTGCCTGCGGGGCGGTACCAGAGGTTGAGCTTGCCCACCCTGCCGGCCATCCAGCGGTACCGACGCACGACATGCGCGGGGGCCCCCTCGATCGTCGAGCAGACCACCCCGGTCACGGCTCCGGACTCGTCGGTGACCAGCTCCTCCGCCCGGGTGAGGCACTGGACACGAACTCCCCGTTGCTCGACGGCTCTCCTCAGCGGGCCGAAGAGGGCCTTCCCGGAGGTCCCCTTCCCCTTGGCGCGGTGGCCCCGCTGCGCCGGGGCCGCGACTGCGCGGGAGGGGCAGGCGAGCTCGTTGCCCGAGTAGTAGAGGTAGTACTTGTTCGTCGGGTAGGAGGTCTTGAACGGCGCCTTGCTGCCCTCGAACGGCACGCCGTGGTTCTCGAGCCAGGTCAGCATGGCGGCCGAGCCGTCGCAGAAGGAGCGCAGCGTCTCCTCCGACACGGCGCCGGCCGTCTCCAGCCGGAGGTAGGCGAGCATCTGGTCCGGGGAGTCCTCGACACCTGCTGCCTGCTGGTGGCGGGTGCCACCTCCGGCGTAGACGACACCGCCGCTGATGGCGGTCGCCCCGCCGCCGGTGAACCGGTCGAGCACCAGCACGTCGGCGCCCTCCTCGGCGGCCTCGATCGCGGCGCAGGCACCTGCGGCGCCGAAGCCGACGACGACCACGTCCGCGACCGCGTCCCAGGATGGTTCGCTCACGACACTCCTCACGTACACGGCCTCCCGGCGGGGGGAGGCGAAAAGTAGAACGCGTTCTCACCCTACGCGGTGAGCGCGGCGCGTCGCCACCCCCGGAGCGAGAACGAGCACCCTGTCCGTCGCGTGTGGAACCTGTTACAGTTTTGGCGCTCGTCGCTCGAGAGACGCTGGAGGTCAGGTGGGCCAGGACCACACCGTCGACGTCGTGGTCGTCGGCGCGGGAGGCGCCGGGATGACCGCCGCGCTCGCGGCCGAGGACCAGGGCCTCGACACCCTCCTGGTCGAGAAGAGCGCCTACTTCGGGGGCTCGACCGCACGCTCCGGTGGCGGTGTGTGGATCCCGAACAACTACGCGCTCCGGAGCGCCGGCGTGCCCGACTCCCTGGCCGACGCCAAGAGCTACCTCGCCTCGATCGTCGGCGATGTCGTGCCCGAGGCCCGTCGCAATGCCTTCCTCGAGCGAGGCCCCGAAGCGCTCGAGTTCGTGCGCGACCACTCGGCGGCCGACTTCATGTGGGTGCCTGAGTACTCCGACTACTACCCCGAGGCTCCCGGCGGCCGTGCCACCGGCCGCTCGGTGGAGCCCCGCCCGTTGAACGGCAAGATCATCGGCGACGAGCTGCGCCGTCTGCATCCTCCCTATGCCAAGGCGCCGGCGGGCATGGTCGTCACACAGGCGAACTATCGGTGGATGAGCCTGGCGATGCGCACCTTCAAGGGCCCGCTCACCACCCTTCGGATCGTCCTGGGGCGGATGCTGAACCTCCTACTGCGCCGCCCGATGTATGCCATGGGCCAGGCGCTCACGATCGGCCTGCGCAAGGGGCTGCTCGATGCCGGCGTCCCGATCTGGTACGAGTCCGAGCTGACCGAGCTCCTCCTCGAGGGGGACCGCGTGGTCGGCGTGCGCCTGCTGCGCGACGGTCAGGAGGTCACCGTCCGGGCACGACACGGCGTGGTGCTCGCCTCGGGCGGCTTCGAGAAGAACCTCGAGATGCGCGAGAGGCACCAGCGCTCCCCCATCACCACGGAGTGGACCACCGGCGCCCCCTCGAACACCGGTGGCGGCATCAGCGCGGGCCTGGCCGCCGGCGCCGACGTCGCGCTGATGGACGACGCCTGGTGGGGCCCGACGATCCCGCTCACCGGCGGGCCGTACTTCTGCCTGTCCGAGCGCAACCTCCCCGGCGCGATCATCGTGAACCAGGCCGGCAGACGCTACGCCAACGAGGCGTCGCCGTACGTCGACGCTGTCCATGCCATGTACGACGGGGAGGCAGAGACCGGTGTCCCGCACATCCCGTCGTGGATGATCCTCGACCAGCGCTACCGCAACCGCTACCTGTTCGCAGGCCTCGGCCCCCGTCAGCCCTTCCCGGGCAGGTGGTACAAGCACGGGACGCTGTTCAGGAGCGAGACCGTGGAAGGGCTCGCCGAACAGATCGGGGTGGACCCCGCCGGCCTGGCCGAGACCGTGCAGCGCTTCAACGCGCTGGCCGGCACCGGCGTCGACACCGACTTCCACCGGGGCGACAGCGCCTACGACAAGTACTACGGCGACCCGACCAACAAGCCGAACCCGTGCCTCGGCCCGATCGACCAGGCGCCGTTCTACGCGGTCAAGATCGTCCCGGGCGACCTCGGCACCAAGGGCGGGATCGTGACCGACGAGCACGCCCGCGCACTGCGTCCCGACGGCTCGGTGATCGACGGGCTCTACGCGGCGGGCAACGCCTCAGCCGCGGTGATGGGGCACACCTACGCCGGTGCCGGGTCGACCATCGGGCCCGCCATGGTGTTCGGCTACCTCGCGGCCCTCCACATCGCCGAGAAGGCCTCGGCCGTGAGCACCTCCCCCCATTCGCACAGCACCGAGAAGGCGAGCTGACATGCCCATCGACCCCGACAAGGCCATCGGGGCCGAGCTCCCCGAGCGCAGCTTCGCCTGGACCGAGTCCGACGTGCTGCTCTACCACCTCGGTGTGGGCGCAGGATCGCGGCAGGGCGACCAGACCGACCCCAAGGCGCTGCGCTACACGCTCGACGGCGCAGCCCTGCAGGTACTCCCTTCGTTCGGCATCGTGGCTCCGACGTTCCACGAGACGGATGCACCGAGCCTGGACCTCCCCGGCTGCGACATCGACCTCGCGCACGTCCTCCACGGCAGCCAGGAGATCGTCGTACACCGCCCGCTGCCCACGGCGGCGCGCGCCACCTTGCGCACCCGGATCAGCGACGTATGGGACAAGGGCAAGGCGGCAGTCATCGTCCAGGAGGGCGAGGCTGTTGACCCGGCGGGCGAGCCGCTCTTCACGACCCGGTCGAGCATCTTCGTGCGCGGAGAGGGTGGCTGGGGCGGCGAGCGCGGCCCCTCGACCAAGGTCGAGCTGCCCGAGCGTGCCCCCGACACCGACTCGACGTACACGACGACGCCGCAGCAGGCGCTCCTCTACCGCCTCTGCGGCGACCGGAACCCGCTCCATGCCGACCCGGAGTTCGCGGCTGCAGCGGGCTTCCCTGCACCGATCCTCCATGGCCTGTGCTCATACGGCATCGTCCTCCGGACGGTCGTGGACGCGCTGCTCGACTCCGACTCCGCCGCCGTGCGCGGGTTCACCGCTCGCTTCGCGGGGGTGGTCTTCCCGGGCGAGACGATCCGGGTCCGGGCCTGGGACGAGGGCGAGCAGGTTCTCGTGTCGGCCGCGATCGCGAGCGGCGAACCGGAAAGGGACGGTGCTCCCGTGCTCGCCGACGCGGTCCTCACCAGAGACTGAGCCTGCTCTGACGAGACGCTCGGCGACTGTCGCGTCATTGCGCCGTCGTGGGGCCGCGATCCGGGTACCGTCGGCCTCGTGAGCTCGCCTGCCTCGATGCCGTGGGAAGACTTCTCCGTCGATCCTCGCGACCCAGCAGCAGAGTCGCTGCGCGCCTCCGACCGTGACCGCGAGCTCGTGCTGGGCCTCCTCGCGGAGGCCTACGCCGACGGGCGGTTGAACCGCGAGGAGTACGACGAACGAGCAGAGGTCGTGCGCAAGACGCGAACCCTGGGGGAGCTCCCTCCCGCAGTCGCCGACCTGGTGCTACAGACTCCGCCGGGTGGAGACGGCCTCGCGCGGGCCTCGGCCGCGGAGCTCGACGTGCCTGCGCTTCGCGCATATGAGGCCACCCGGCGCGAAGCCTTGTCGGGCCTGGTCGTCATCACCGTGGTCCTGTCGGGGATCTGGTACGTCGTGACCGGCGCCGGCTTCTACTGGCCGATCTTCGTGGTCCTTGCCGCCGCCGCCAACCTGCTGAGGGTGCTGCTCCACAAGCGGGACATCATCGAGCGGGAGCGGAGACGCCTCGAGCGTCTCCGGCAAGAGAGGCTCGAGGCCCCCGAGGACACCTGAGCCACTGTCCTCGCACGAGCGGACGTCGGCGGCGCCGGCAGGTTAGCCTCGGTCCCGGTCGGTCTGCTTCCGGATGGGTGGAATGTCGTGAACCCTGACTCGAGCCCCACGGCACGAGCGCTGCTCGCCCTCGAGCTGGTTCAAGGCAGCCCCGGGATCACTGCTGACCGCCTGGCCGAGAAGCTCGGCGTCTCGGAACGGGCCGCGCGGCGGTACGTCGGCATCCTCCGCGAGGCCGGCATCCCGATCGAGTCGGTCCGTGGACCCTACGGCGGCTACCGCGTCGGCCGCGGCCTCCGTCTTCCGCCCCTGATGTTCAGCGCCACCGAGGCCCTCGGCCTGGTCATGGCCGTCCTGGACGGACACCACGCCGCGAGCGACCCGACCGACCCGGTCGGCAGCGCGCTGGGCAAGCTCGTGCGCGCGCTCCCGGAGCCGGTGGCCGCCCAGGCCGAGGCTGTCCGTCGGGCCACGTCGCCGGCACCCGACCGCTCCGCAGCCCGGCCCGACCCCGGGTTCACGACCACCCTCGTGCAGGCCTGCTCGAACCACCGGGCGGTACGCCTCGACTACCGCTCGGAGGCCGGGTCGGAGTGGCTGTCGGACGTCGACCCCTGGGCGATCGTCGTGCGCCACGGCCGGTGGTACCTGCTGTGCCGGTCCCATACCTCGGACGCCCGGCGGGCATACCGGATCGATCGGATCCGCGGAGTGGAGATCCTCGACGACACCTTCAGCCCGCCCGCCGATCTCGACCCGGTCGCCACGCTCGAGGAGCATCTCGCCGTCGGCTGGGAGTACGACACCGAGGTCGTCGTCGACGCACCGTCCGAGACCGTGGCACGTTGCCTCCCCCGCACGCTCGGTCTTCTGAAGCCGCTCGAAGCCGGGACCACTCGGCTGGTCGGCAGCACCAGCAACCCGGCGTGGTACGTCGAGCAGCTGGCGGCGCTGCCGGCGTCGTACCGCATCGTCGGCTCCCCCGAGGTCCAGCACGCCGCACGCGTGCTCGGTGAGCGGCTGCTGGCGGCCGGCAGCGCCACCGACGGAGGACCGGATCGGACGCTGCCGCCGCCTGCGCCGCCGACCACCCCTGGGCCTCCGCTGCGACATCAAGCAAGATGAAGCGTGCGCGACTGGTGGCGAGGAAACCTCACTCGTGAGTTGACGCGGCTGCGGAACGACGGCCGCGGGGCCGTGCTGTGGTCACTGCGGATCACTGTCGCGGCGGTTGCCAGCTATGTCGTCGCGACACTGTTGTTCCCGGGCACGCAGCCGCTTCTCGCCCCCTTGACCGCGATGCTCGTCGTGCAGGTGACCCCCGTCTCGCTCCTCGCAAGCGGTCTCGACCGGGTTGTGGCCGTGGTCTCCGGCGTCACGCTGGCGGTCGCCTTCGCCTCCGTGGTGCCGCTCACGTGGTGGAGCCTCGGCCTGCTCATCCTGCTATCCATCACGATCGGCCAGGCGCTGCGTCTGCGGTCGAACCTCATCGAGGTCGCGATCAGCGGCATGCTCGTGCTCGGCGTCGGCTCGTTGAGCGCGGAGTCCGCCGCCTGGCAGCGCATCGCGGAGACGCTGGTGGGCGCCGCCGTGGGCATCGCGGCCAACCTGCTGTTCCCGCCCAGGGTCGCCAGCGCAGACGCGGGCCGGGCCATCGACGGGTTGGCCGACGCAGTCAGCGAGCTGCTCAACCGTGCCGCCGACGAGCTGACCGAGCTGGTGGCCGACCCACGTGAGGTGGCTCCCGCCGCAAGGGCCTGGCTGGGTGAGGCTCGCCGGATCACCCACGACATCCCCCGGGTCGGCGCGGCCCTGCTGCACGCCGAGCAGGGACGTCGGCTCAACGTCCGGGCCGTCGGTACGCCGAACGTGGGGCCGGGCCTGCGCCAGGGCCTCGAGGCGCTGGAGCACTCCGCGGTGGCGATCCGCGGGATGTTCCGCGCACTGGTGGACGCGACGGATGGCGGGACGTGGGTCGATGACGAGAGTGCCGGGGACGTCTTCCTCGGGCTTGCACAGACGTTCCGCGAGATGGCCGCCGCCGTCGACGCGTTCGGGGAGCTGGTCCGGGACGAGTCCGATCCCGCCAAGCGCATGGGCGCCGCCGACGTACAGAAGGTCCGTGAGGCACTCGAGGGGCTGCACGAGGCTCGTGCGCGGCTGGACGAAGTCCTCATGGCGGGCTCCGCTCCCGAGCTCTTGGAGCTGCACGCAGCCGTGCTCTCGACGGTCAAACGGCTCCTGCGCGAGATGGACCTCGACGAGCGGATCCGACGGCAGGTCCGGATGCTTCGCCGGCCTCGTCCACGTACGTCGCACCCGAACGCCCCGACGCCGACTAACCGTCCGACGTCACAGGAGCCGACGGCGGATGCGGAGACAGAGCTGTTGCCCAAGTTCCCCGACGACCCTTGGGACAGACGCCGCCCGCGACCCTGACCGCTGGTCGTGCGTCCGCCGGGCGTCCAGGGCTGCGCGGTCTCCACGGCTGCATGCCCGTATGAACCGAAAGGCGGGGATTCGTCCGAGATGACCGCGTGGAGCGCCGGTTGGACCAGCAGGCGAGTTGCATCACAGCTCTTTGTCCCGGATGTCGTTCCAGGCATTCCTTTGGGGCCCGACGCTTCGCCCGGGTTCGACCTCCTTGAGGACGCTTCGTCGGGGGACACATCTGGCACCGGAGCTCCGGACCGCACTAGGGCGCGCTAGGCCGGTGATTTGGGCCTCTCCGAGGGCTTGCTTACGGTGAACGGGCTCCGCGTCCAGGCGGAGTGCCGAACCGGGGCAACGCCGAATCCTGTCCCGCACCCGGACGGCACCTTCGAACACCACACCAGGGACAGGAGCGGGGGACCCGAGTTCCACGGTCCCCGGCACGGTCGGCTCGACGCGAGCCGTCCGTCCCCGGAGTACCTAGGGGTGAAGCCTCGTCCGCCGTACGGCGAAGGAGGCCGGGCACACCTTTCAGCCCGAACCCGACAGCTGACCTCGCAGGCGTACGAGAGGTCTGGTTGCCATGCGTTCACGCATGTTCCTGGCGAGCGTTGTCGCGCTCGTCTCCGCACTTTTCCCGATGTTCCTCGCGTCGCCCGCCGACGCCGCCAGCCTTCGCACCTGGAAGCGTCTTGCCCAGTGCGAGTCCGGCCAGCGCTGGCACATCAACACCGGCAACGGCTACTACGGCGGGCTCCAGTTCAGCAGTTCCACCTGGCGCGCGTTCGGCGGGGGCAAGTTCGCCCGCTACGCCCACCGCGCCACCCCGAGCCAGCAGATCCGCATCGCGGAGAAGGTCCTGCGCGCGCAGGGCTGGGGCGCGTGGCCGTCCTGCTCCAGCAAGCTCGGCCTGCGCTGATCCGGTCGGCTCGGCGCCCGGTGCACCCACCAGGTGCCGGCGGGCGCCGAGCCGATCCGGGCAGACCGGCAGGTATCGGCGCAACGACCCGCGCAGGTGTGAGCAGGTGCCAGACTCGGCGGCATGAGCACGAGGCGATCTGTCCTGCTGCGCCGCGCGCGGCCCTGGCTGCTGGCCGCCGGAGCAGTACAGCTGGCTCTGAGGGGTGGCGGGCTGCTTGCAGCACGTCGGCTCGAGGTGGGTGACCCGTCGTCGGCCCGGATCAGGCGGGTCAAGACGCTGGGACAGGTGACGATGAAGGCGGACTCGAAGGAGCTCGCCCGGATCGAGCTCGACCTCGTCCTCGCCGGCGGTCGGCTCGACCTGACGGCCGCGAGTCCGGCCCCGGGCGGGATCGACCTCATCCTCACCTGTGCCCTGGCCGGGGCCGAGGTGCACGTGCCGGAGACCTGGCGGATCTCCACCGACACGCACGGCCCGGGCGGTGTGACGGTGAAGGGCGCGCTCACCACCGTGAACCCGGCCTCCGCCGACCTTCGGGTGGATCTCCGAGCGTTCGGCGGCGGGGCCACCCTCACCGCCGGCTGACACCGGGCGCCGCCGCTGCTCGGCCATCGGCCTCGGCCGAGCACCGACCCGCCGCTGCTCGGTCTGTCAGCCTCGGCCGAGCACCAACCCGCTGGTGGGGACGCCGGTGCCGGCGGTGACGAGCACATGCTGAGCGTCCTCGACCTGGTTCACCGAGGTGCCGCGCACCTGGCGGACCCCTTCGGCGATGCCGTTCATCCCGTGGATGTAGGCCTCACCGAGCTGTCCGCCGTGGGTGTTGAGCGGAAGCCGGCCGCCGAGCTCGATCGCCCCGTCGGCGATGAAGTCTCGAGCCTCTCCCCTGCCGCAGAACCCCAGCTCCTCGAGCTGCATGAGCACGAAGGGCGTGAAGTGGTCGTAGAGCACGGCGGTGTCCATGTCCTTGGGACCAAGACCCGACTGTCTCCAGAGCTCGCGACCGACGAGGCCCATCTCCTCGAGGCCGATCTCGTCGCGGTAGTACGAGGTCATCACGAACTGGTCGGGACCCGAACCCTGGGCCGCGGCCCGGACCATCGCAGGCGGCTGGGGCAGGTGCCGCGCGCGTTCGGCCGAGGTCACGACGATCGCCACGGCGCCGTCGCTCTCCTGGCAGCAGTCGAGCAGGTGCAGTGGGTCGGCGATCATCCGCGAGGCCTGGTGGTCCTCGAGCGTGATCGGCTTTCCGTAGAACCATGCGTTCGGGTTGGTCGCCGCATGCCTGCGGTCGGCGACGGCTACCCGCCCGAAGTCCTCGCTCGTGGCGCCGTACTCGTGCATGTAGCGGCGGGCGAACATCGCCACCGTCGCGGCCGGCGTACCGAGGCCCATCGGGTAGGTCCAGGCGTTGTCGAGCCCGTTGGTGTTGACCTGCGTGGCGGCGGCGACGGTGACCTGACCGAACCGGCTGCCGGAGCGCTCGTTGAACCCGCGGTAGCAGACCACGACGTCGGCGACACCGGTGGCGACGGCCATGGCTGCGTGCAGGACGGTCCCGCAGGCCGCTCCGCCGCCGTAGTTGACGCGGCTGAAGAAGCGGAGCCCGGGGATGCCGAGCTCCCTGGCCAGCGCGATCTCGGAGCTGGTGTCCATGGTGAAGGTGACCAGGCCGTCGACATCGGCCGCGGTGAGGCCTGCGTCTGCCAGCGCGGCGCGGGTCGCCTCGGCGGAGAGCTGCAGCTCACTGCGGCCGGACTCCTTGGAGAACTCCGTCGCCCCGATGCCGACGATCGCAGCGCTCCCGTCGATGCCACTCATCGCACGCCTCCGGGGACCAGGGCGACGGTCACCTTGCCGGTGACGTGGTCGCCGAGTGAGTTGCTCCCGCGTACGTCGACCAGGAACCTGCGCTCGCCGTCGGCCTCGACCTCCTCGACCACGCGTCCGGTGAAGGTGAGCGTGTCGTAGGGGTACGCGGGGGCACCGAGTCGGATCTTGATGCCGCGAACCAGCACCTCGGACCCGAGCTGGTCGGTGACGTAGCGCTGGACGAGCCCTGTCGTGGTCAGGATGTTCAGGAAGATGTCCTTCGACCCGCGCTCCACGGCGAGGTCACGGTCATGGTGCACGTCCTGGAAGTCGCGTGTGGCGATCGCGGTGCTCACGACCAGGGTGGGCGTGACCGGCAGCTCCCACGACGGCAGCCGGACCCCGACCTCGAGGTCGCTGGGAGCGGTCGGGCTCATCGGTCGTCTCCTGTCACGGGTCGCCAGGCGGGCAGGGTCAGGTCGTCGTCGACGCGGACCATCGAGACCTCGACGGGCATCCCGATCTCGACCTCCTCCTCGCGGGCGCCGAGGAGCTCTCCGACCATCCGGACCCCCTCGTCGAGCTCGACGAGGACGAGCAGGATCGGCAGCTGCTTGCCCGGCACGGGAGGGTGCCGGTGCACGACGTAGGAGAAGACCGAGCCGGTGCCACGCGCGACCACGTAGTCGGGCTGGGTCGCCCCGCAGGACGGGCACATCGGTCCAGGTGGGTGGCGCAGCCGGTCACAGGCCCCGCAGCGCTGGATCCGAAGCTCACCCTTGCGGGTGCCCTCCCAGAAGAACTCGGAGTCCCGGTTGACCATAGGGCGCAGTACCGCCGCGGGTCCTCCCCCCGGACCAGCGCCTTGCCTACCGTCCGGGCTCGCTTCGCTCGCCCTCCCGCCAGGCCCAACCACCGCTGCGGTGTCGGTCCGGGACCCGGCCCCGCTCCTCTCGTCGGCTCCTTGCTCAGCCACGACGTCCTCGGCGCCGGCGGCTGGCGTACGCGGAGCGGGCTTGAACTTGAGGATGCGCCAGACCATGGTCGCGACCGGTTCCTCCTGGACGTACCACGTGTTCCTGGTCGTCACGAAGTAGCCCTCGCCGAGCGCCGTCGTCTTGGGGCCGACCACGGACTCGAGCCGGGAGGTCAGCGAGACCTGCTCGCCATGACGCAGGTAGCGCAGGTAGGTCTGCTCGGTGTCGGTGGCAACCACCGAGGTGTAGCCGGCCTCGTCGAGCATCGACATCGTGGCGTAGAGCGGCTCGTTCGGGTCACGCGTCGCGTGCAGACCGCCCATCGTCCAGACCTGCGCCATGGCCGGCGGGGCCACGAGCCCGCCGTGCTCAGAAGCGGCGGCCGCCTCGGCGTCGACGTAGACCGGGTTCCGGTCACCCATCGCCTCGACCCAGTTGTTGACCATCGGCTGGTTCACGGGATCGCGGCCGAGGCGGGGTGCGGACTCTCCCGCGGCGGCGATCCGGTCGGCCTCCGCCATGATCCACTCGTGGCTGCCGTGTGCCGGGGCGCTCATCGCGGCACCCTCGGCAGGCCGAGGCCGGCCATCGACACGAGCTCGCGCTGGACCTCGTTGACGCCGCCGCCGAAGGTGAGCACGAGGTTCCGTTTGGCGTGGCTGTCCAGCCAGCGAATCAGCCGCGCGGTGTCGGGGTCGGCGGGGTCGCCGTACCTGCCGACGATCTCCCCGAGGAGCCGACCGAGGTACTGGATCCGGTCGGAGGAGAAGATCTTGCTGGCCGAGGCATCGGCCACGCTGACGGGCCCGGACGCGCCCGCAGCAGCGACCTGGTAGTTGAGCAGCTCGTTCACGCGGATCACGGCCGCGGCCTCGGCGAGCACCTGCTGCACGTCCGGCTGGTGCACCACCGGTCTGCCGTCAGGGGTGTCGTGCGCCTCACACCACGCCCGGACCCTGTCGCGCAGCCCCTCGATGCGGCCGGCCGGGCCGAGCATGACCCGCTCGTGGTTGAGCTGGGTGGTGATCAGCTTCCAGCCCTGGTTCTCCTCGCCGACCAGCATGTCGACGGGCACCTTGACGTCGTTGTAGTACGTGGCGTTGACGTGGTGCGCGCCGTCGCAGGTGATGATCGGCGTCCACGAGTAGCCGGGGTCCTTGGTGTCGACGACGAGCACCGAGATGCCCTTGTGCTTGGGCGCCTCAGGGTCGGTGCGCACGGCCAGCCACACGTAGTCGGCGTCGTGTCCGCCCGTGGTCCACAGCTTCTGGCCGTTGACGACGTAGTGGTCGCCCTCGCGCCGGGCCGTGGTGCGCAAGGACGCCAGGTCGGTGCCGGCATCGGGCTCGGAGTAGCCGATCGCGAAGTGCACGTCGCCGGAGAGGATCCGGGGCAGGAACATGTCCTTCTGCTGCTGGGTGCCGTACACCTGGAGGGTGGGTCCCACGGTCTGCAGCGTCACCGACGGCAGCGGGATGTCGGCCCGTGAGGCCTCGTTGGCGAAGATCTGCTGCTCGATCTCGCCGAAGCCGCGTCCGCCGTACTCCTCCGGCCAGCCCACGCCCATCCAGCCGTCGCGACCCATCCGCTTCACGACGTCGCGATAGACCTCACCGTGGCGCTCGATGAGCAGGAGTTCGCGTTCCTCGGGGGTCATCAGGGTCTCGAAGTAGGCGCGCAGCTCCTCGCGCAGCGCCTTCTGCTCCTCGGTCAGCTCCAGCTCCATGTCAGCCCTCCCCCCGGCTGCTCGCCGCGACGGCGTCGAGTGCCTGGTGCGTGCCGCCGAGGGCCCGCGCGATGTCCTTGGCCCACGCGAAGTACGTGTGGAGTGGGTAGCTGACGTCGACGCCCATGCCGCCATGGAGGTGATGGCAGGTGTGCAGCGCCTTCGGCCCCTCGGCGGTGAACCAGTACGCCGCCACGGCCAGGTCGTCGTCGGGGTCGAGCCTCAGGTCGTCTACGGTCGCCAGCCGCCAGGCGGCCGAGGTGGCCGCGAGACCGATCGTGCGTGAGGCGATGTAGACATCGGCCATCTGCGCCGAGACAGCCTGGAACTCCGCCAGTGCTCGTCCGAACTGGCGGCGCCCCTTGACGTAGTCCGCCGTCAGGTCCCGGGCTCCCGCGACCACGCCGTCTCCGAAGAGGCAGAGCCCCGCGATCGCGTGCCGGCGCAGGGTCACCGCTGCGTCGCCGGCCAGCAGGTCGGCCTCGGTGACCTCGACGTCGTCGAGCACCAGGGTCGCCTCGGTCCCCTCGCCGCGCGACGCCCCGCCCGGCAGGACAGAAGCGCCGCTGCGCGTCGGGTCGAGGAGTACGACGGCCGCACCCCCTGTCTCGAGCGAGGCGGAGACCAGCACGAGCTCGGCGGCGTCGAGGTGGCCCACCCCGACCTTGCGGCCCGAGAGCAGCAACCGGCCGCCGTCACGGCGCAAGGTCGTGCGGGGCACGAGCGGCATCGCCGTCCCCGGCTCGTTCAGGGCGACCGCCACCACGCTGTCCCCGGTCACGACCCCGGGCAGCACCCGTCCTCGTTGCTCCTCACTGCCACAGCGAGTGAGAGAGGGCACCGCACAGGCGAGGGTCTCCCAGATCGGGAGGGTCGCGGCACGACGCCCCGCCTCGTGCAGCATCGTCGCGACCTCGAGAAGGCCCAGGCCCTCCCCGCCGTACTCCTGCGGAACCGCCACGCCGAGGAGGTTGGCATCGGCGAGTGCCTTCCACCCGGCTGTGTCACGATCGAGGACGTCCGAGATGACGTCGCGGACCGCGGCCTGGGTCTCGGTGGGCGTGAAGTCCACGGGGCACCTCTCGGCGGGTCGGAGCGATATGCGAAAACTGAAACTTGTTCTAGTCTAGCCGGAAGCGACCTCGCCGCAACCCTGAGGAGGGACTTCGTGACCACGCGGGCCATGCGCAGATCCCTTGTCCGCAGGGCCGTTCCGCTGCCCTCGATCCCTATCCCCCCAGGACAGATGGTCGACCTGCCCGGTCGCGGATCGACGTACGTCACCGACACCCCAGGCCCTCCCGGCGCTCCCACGCTGCTGCTGCTCCACGCGGTGGGGTGCACCGGCCTGCTCACGTGGTTCCCGGCGATCCCCGCGCTCGCGAAGCGCTACCGCGTCGTGACCCTCGACCAGCGCTGGCACGGTCAAGGGATCATGTCGGAGGAGTTCTCGCTCCACGACTGCGCCGACGACGTCGCCGCCCTCATCGAGACACTCGCGCTCGAGGACGTCGTCGTCGCGGGCTACTCGATGGGGTCGATCATCGCCCAGCGCACGTGGCGCCAGCATCCTCGCCTCGTCTCCGGCCTGGTCCTCGGCGCCACCACCGACCGGTTCCGAAACTCCCCCAGCGAGATGCTGTTCTTCCAGTCCATGGCACTTTCGATGGGAGCGCTGCGTGGACTGTCGCGCTCGCGCACCGCCATGGCTGCCGCCCGCGGCGCCGCGCGGATGCTCGACATCGACAACCCTGA
Source organism: Nocardioidaceae bacterium (assembly GCA_035688575.1). Classification (GTDB taxonomy): domain Bacteria; phylum Actinomycetota; class Actinomycetes; order Propionibacteriales; family Nocardioidaceae; genus Nocardioides_C. The sequence goes on along the minus strand of DASSMS010000128.1, from coordinate 3,449 downwards.
GGACCTCCACGACTGGGCGCTGGCGGAGTTCCGCAGCACGAGCCCCTGGGCGGTCGCCCAGGCCGTGGCCGCGCTGGGCAGACACCACTCGACCCCCTGGCTGGGTCGGATCGACGTGCCGACGGCCGTCGTCGTGATGAGGAAGGACCGGGTGATCCTCGCCAAGAGGCAGCGTGCGCTCGCGATGCGCATCCCCGGTGCGACCATGCACGAGGTCGACGCCGGTCACGCCGGCTGCGTCCTCGCGGCCGAGTCGTTCGTGGCCGTGCTACTCGAGGCCTGCGCGTCGGTTGCGGCCCGGCTTCGCGACCGGAAGCGCCTCGAGCGTCGCCTCGAGCTCTGAGGGTATGTGCCGCGCCAGGTCCCACGCGGCCGGGACCAGCTCCCGGCAGGCGAGGAGGCCGACGTTCATCCGGCCGTTGTTCGACATCACCGTGACGTTGAGCCCTGCCCCGTGGAAGACCGGGCCGAGAGGGTAGAGCGCCTCGATGCGAGCCCCCATGAAGTACACGGGCACAGGTGGGCCGGGCACGTTCGATACCACGAGGTTGTGCACGACCGGATGACGCTCGGCGAGGCGCAGCTTCGAGTAGACCCGCACCGCCATGGCGAAGGTCCGGGGAGCGGCGAAGTGAGCCCAGTCCTGGAGGGCGTCCGCGCCGATCGCGTGGTGGTGCTCCTTGACGTCCGCGTTGGTCTCGGCGATCGCCCGGATCCGCTCGAGAGGGTCCTCGATGTCGGTGTAGAGCTTGGTGAACATCCCCGACACCTTGTTGCTCCCCTCGCGCCGGGACTTCCCGTGCACCGACACCGGCACCATGGCAACGAGGGAGCTCGAGGGCAGCTCGTCGCGCTCCTCGAGGTATCGGCGCAGGGCACCGCCGACGAGCCCGAGCACCACGTCGTTCACGGTCGCGCCGACTGCGGCTTTGACCTTCTTCACCTCGTCGAGGTCGAAGTCCACGAAGGCTGCGGACCTGTGGCCGGTGACGGTGCCGTTGAAGGAGGTGCGCGGAGCCGTGAACGGAGCCGGCATGGCCTTTCCCTTGCGGGCCCGCCCTACCCAGGTGGTCACGATCCCCGCCGAAGGCAGGAGCAGCTTCGCGAAGCCCAAGGGCCGCGTCGCGACCGTCAACGCACCACGCGCAGCCAGCTCGAGGTCGCTCGGCACGCGGTCGTGCTGCAGCGGCTGCTCCGGCACGGGCGGGGCCTCGGGCTCGAGGCTGCACAGGTTGGAGACCAGGTTCGCCCCCGACACCCCGTCGACCGTGGCGTGGTGCATCTTCGTGAACACTGCGATCTGGCCGTTGGCGAGACCCTCGATCACCCACATCTCCCACAGCGGCCGTGACCGGTCGAGAGGGATCCCCGCGAGGTGTCCGACGATCTCGGCGAGCTCCTCCTCACCTCCGGGCGAGGGCACGGCGAGCCGGTGAACGTGGCGGTCGATGTCGAAGTCCTCGTCGATGACCCACACGGGGTGGTCGAGGTGCAGCGGCACCGTGTGCAGCGTGCGGAGGAACTCGGGCAAGGCACCGATCCGCCGTTGGATGGCCGACTTGAGGGTCTGGAACGAGTAGGGCTCTGGCATGGTCTGCGGCGAGATCATGACCACGCCGCAGACGTGCAGGAGCTGCGTCGACGACTCCAGGTACAAGAAGCTCGCGTCGAGCCCGCTGAGTCTGTTCATACCAGTCATGCTACGCCGTTTCTATAACACGTTCTAGTTTGCCTATGCTGGGGCAATGCCTGACCGCTTCCTCCGACGTCAGCTCGTCGCCGCTGCCTTGACCGCGAACGCCCTGCGCCCGGTGCCGGGCAGCTGGCCGGGGATCCCGGCGATGTTCGCCGGGTGGCTCACGAGCGAGCTCGCTCCCCACCTGCTGGCCGCGACCACAGCCGACACGCTCGTTCACCTAACGCGGGGACGCCGAGATGGTCACGCCGGGAAGGCCGCCACGGGGCTGGCTGTGGCGAGCATCGCAGGGCTGTCCTACCTGATCCGTCAGGCAGAGGCGGCCAAGGTCGACGTCGATGCTGCCCTGGTCGAGGCGCTGGGCGAGGGCTACCTCGACGAGCTCACCAGGGTGCACACCGACGTCGACATGGCCACCCCGTGGCGGCAGCTCGCGATGCCATTTCGCATGCAGAACCCCGAGGTCGAGGTCGTCAAGGACATCACGTACGCCGGAAGGGGCAGCAGCCGTGGCCTGCTCGACGTGTACCGCCGTGCCGGCACGCCGGTCGAGCGGGCCCCTGTGCTCCTCCAGGTGCACGGCGGCGGCTGGACGATCGGCAACAAGGACCAGCAGGGCATCCCGCTGATGCTCCACATGGCTGCCCGTGGGTGGATCTGCGTGGCGATCAACTACCGGCTGAGCCCACGACACCGCTTCCCCACGCACCTCGTGGACGTCAAGCGCTCGATCGCCTGGATCCGCCAGAACATCGAGAGCTACGGCGGCGACCCGTCGTACGTCGCGATCACCGGCGGCTCGGCCGGCGGCCACCTGACGGCCCTCGCGGCGCTCACGCCGAACGACCCGGAGTACCAGCCCGGCTTCGAGGACGCCGACACGACGCTCCAGGCTGCCGTCCCGCACTACGGCGTCTACGACTTCGCCGGGGCCAGCGGGGAGCGCCGTGCGCTCCAGATGCGCGACAGCTTCCTCGGGCCGCGGGTGCTGCAGAAGGACCCCAGGCTCCACCTCGAGGACTTCGAGCGGGCATCCCCCCTGCTGCGGGTGAACGCCGACGCGCCGCCCTTCTTCGTGCTCCACGGCGCCCACGACACTCTCGTCCCGGTTTCGCAGGCGCGATGCTTCGTACGCCGCCTGCGCGAGGTGTCGCACAGCCCGGTGGCGTACGCCGAGCTGCCGGGGACACAGCACGCCTTCGACGTCTTCCCATCGATCCGCAGCGCTCACGTCGTGCGCGGGGTCGACCGGTTCCTGCGGTGGAACTACGCGCAGTGGACGGAGGCTCCGCGAAGCGCCTCTGACTGACGGCCCGGCAGCTCGGCAGGGAGCTGGGCCACAGCCCTCCACCTGGAGCTTGCATGTGCTCACGCCACGCTCGGACCTACGAGAGCCTGGCTCCCGAGCCGGTCTCGGCACTCCACATCCGAACGCCCCGCACGTGCCTAGACTCTGTGGAGGCGGGGGCCACCAATGCTGGCACCCTGTCGGTCGGCAGGCGGGGTATTGCATGCGGGACGTGTTGCAGCGCAGCGGGGAGATCGGTCGTGACCTCCTCGCCGTGGACTGGGCGGCGACGCCGCTCGGTCCGCTCGACGCGTGGCCGCGCAGCCTGCAGACAGTCGTCCGGATGCTCATCACCTCGCGCTTCTCGATGTGGATGGCCTGGGGGCCGGAGCTCACTTTCTTCTGCAACGAGGCATATCGTCGCGACACCCTCGGCACGAAGTATCCGTGGGCGCTGGGCAAGCC
>DASSMS010000175.1:0-15023 GCA_035688575.1 Nocardioidaceae bacterium | reverse complement strand
CCGCCGACGTGGGCTGCCTCGTGTAGCGCAGGTACCAGACCAGCATCGTCGCGGTCGTCACGAGGTAGAACGAGTGCATCGCCCAGATGGGGCCGGGCGGCAGGCTGAAGACGTAGACGGAGTGGACCAGGTTCCCGGCGTTCGTCAGGAGCATGTTGCCCAGGCTGTAGCTCTGCAGCTCCTTGGTTCGCGCGGCCTTGACCAGCATCGGCACCATGCTGACGACGAAGATCACGGTCGAGACGACACCTGCGGCAACGGAAAGTTCCATGCCTTCGACGCTAGGTTCGGCGCTCGCGAGCCTCGTCGGGCCAACCATGCAACTTCCACCTGGGACACCCGTGGTTGGTTCTGTGTAGTCGGGCGGGTCACACGAGCTGGTGCTGGTAGGCGTAAGCCGTGGCGGCGGACCTGGACGTGACGTCGAGCTTGACGAAGATGTTGGCGAGGTGGCGAGCCACCGTCTTGTCGCTGAGGACCAGGTCCGAGGCGATCACGCGGTTGCTCTTGCCGGCGGCGACGAGGCGCAGCACCTCGAGCTCACGCGGCGTGAGGATGCTGTCTCGCTGCCTGGCGGTGGGATCCTGGTGCGCGAGTGCGCGGAGCTCGGTCACGGCGCCCAGCTGCTCGAGAGTGGTACGAGCGGCAGAGATCTCCACCTGTGCCGTGTCCAAGTCCCCCAGCCGGCGGCTGGCCAGGCCGACCAGGACGCGGCTCCGAGCCGCCTCGAACGGCACCTCCAGCTGCCGCCACAGCTGCCACGCGTGCCGAGCCGAGGTCAGGGCAGCCGGAGGTTCGCCCTCGGCCAGCAGCACCGCCGCCTTCGAGCGGCACGCCAGCGCCTCCAGGAAGGGAGCACCGACGCCTCGAGCCACCTGGTCGAGCTCGTCCGAGCATCGGCGGGCGGTGGCGACGTCCCCGGCAGCGAGGGAGAGCTCGACATGTGCTGCGAGCAGCCTGGGCCGGTTGACCGAGGGCTTCGCCTCGTCGAGTGCGCGCCGGATCCCGGCCAGCCCTTGGTCCGCGCGGCCTTGCGCGAGCCTCAGCAGCGCCAGACCTGGCTGGGCCTCGTGTCCCCGCTCACCTGCCTCCCGGTAGCACTCCTCGGCCTGGCTGAGCTCGCCGCGGAGGCGGTGCACTTCGGCCTTCTCGTACAGGGCGGCGCCCTGGAGCGGGTTCCCGTGAAGCGGGGCCAGGAGCGCGCGGGCGCGGTCGGCCTCGGTCATCGCCAGCGCCCAGTTCCCGTTCAGCTGCAGGATCTGGGCCCGGTGGACGAGGCAGTCGCCCCGGTAGGGCACCAGGTCGGGCTGCTTGTCGCACCACTGGGTCAGGGCCCCGGTCCACTCGCGGGCCCGGCCGACGTCGAACGTGCTGTGGCAGGCCTCGATGACCCCGCAGTAGACGAGTCCCGAGACCATGGCCGAGACCTCCTCGGCGGTCACGGCGACCATCACCTCGTCGAGATAGGAGACACCCCGCTCGACCTCGCCCAGCATGACGAGGGCCTGGCCCTGCCCCAGCCGCCCGAACGCGAGCAGGTCCGGGTCCGCGAACCGCCGACCGTACTCGTGGACCTCGGTGAACATCTCGAGCGCGGCCTGCGGCTGGCCCTCGGCGTTCTGCTGGACCGCCCTCAGCGCGAGGAGGTAACCCTGGGCGGCGCTGCGGCCAGGGGTCGAACCCAGCGCAGCCTCTCCCCGGCTGAGCCAGCCGCTCGCCTGCGCCGTGTGCCCCCGGTCGGACAGGCTGAAGGCCACCCAGAACGCCGCGTGGGCGGCCGTCACGGGGTCGCCCGCCTGGATCGCCTCGCGGTGGACCCGCGACATCAGCTCGACGAAGCGTTGCTCGTCTCCCACGAGGTACGCCGTGGTGGCCAGCCGCTCGAGGTCCTCGGTGGGCAGCCCCGCATCGTCGTCCGCCGCGGTCAGCGCGGCATAGGCCGCCCCCCAGTCCCCGCGCTGGAAGGCACTCCGGCCGGCCTCGATGACGCTCTCGGTATGCATCGCTCGCTCCCTGGTCCGATGGTAAGCCGAGGAGAGACCGGCCGCTCGGGTCGCGCTCAGGCCCTGCGGTACGCCGCCAGCGGGAACACCGGGTCACCCTTGCTCGCGGAGCCCCAGGTGCTCCGTCCGCTGAAGGACTCCTGCCCCACCAGGTGGAGGCCGTGCCTGGCCGCGACGGAGGCCACGCGGTCAGCGGCGTCAGCACCGGCACGCCGCAGGCGCCCGTGCGCGAGGTTCTTGTCGACCGTCGTCACCAGGTGGCCCCCGGAAGGCAGGACGCGGGCGGCCTCGGCGATCGCCGCGTCGGCGACCGGGATCGTCAGGAGGTGCAGCAGCCACACCATCACCACCAGGTCGACCGACCCCTCGCGCACCGGAAGACGGTCGGCCGATGCCACGAATGCCCGCCCCGGCAGCCGGTCGGCCGCGAGCGAGAGCATCCCGCGGGACAGGTCGGCGACGAGGACGTCGTACCCCCGCGAGGCGAGCTGCTCGGCCACGATGCCGGTGCCACCCGCGACGTCGAGCGCCACGCCTCTCGGCGGCACGAGCGCCGCTATCGCGTCCGCCGCGGCCCGCGCCCGGTCCACGCCGCCACGTGTGTCGTCGTACACCGGCGCCTCGGCGTCGTAGTAGGCGGTGCGCTCGGGGTTCACACCGCCTGAGCATACGAGCCGGCGTGACGCGGAAGTGCACCGATCGTTGACCCGTCATGGACCTGACCAGGCGGGACCTCCTCCGCTCGAGTGCCGCGTTCGCGGGAGCCTCGGCCCTCGGCGGCGCGGCCCTGCTGCGACCTGGTCCGCCGACCTGGGCCGCGCCGGGGCTCGCCGCTCCGGCGGGCACGACCCTCGACCGCACGCTCCTGCGCGGTGCTCCTGGCAACGGCGGCTACGCCCCGGTCGTCCACGGACCCGGCGAACCCCATGTGGTGCGCACCGACCTCGGCGTCCCGGCGGGCCGGAGGCGTGCCGCGCGGCGGCGTCCCCTGCTCGCCTTCGCGCACCTGACCGACGTGCACGTCGTGGACGTGCAGTCGCCGCTGCGCGTGGAGTACTTCGACCGCTACGACGACAACGAGATCGGTCCGGGCATCGCCTCGTCGGCCTACCGCCCCCAGGAGATGCTCACCGCCCACATCGCCGAGGCGATGGTGCACGCGGTCAACCGGGTGGGGGTGGGACCGGTCACCGGTGCTCCACTCTCCTTTGCCGTCCAGACCGGCGACAACACCGACAACGCCCAGCTCAACGAGACCCGGTGGAACATCGACCTTCTCGACGGCGTCACCGTGCGCCCCGACTCCGGCGACCTGTCCCGCTTCGAGGGCGTGAGCGACTCCGAGCCGCAGTGGTACGACGTCCACTACTGGCATCCCGAGGGGCCCCCACCGGGCGCCGTCGAGGACCATCCCCGCAGCAGCCACGGCTTTCCGGTCGTGCCGGACCTCCTCGCCGCGGCCAGACGGCCCTTCGGCGCGACCGGTCTCGCCATGCCCTGGTACACCGCCTTCGGCAACCACGACACCCTGGTGCAGGGCAACTTCCCCACCACGCTCCAGCTGTCCCAGGTCGCCGAGGGTGGGCTGAAGCTGGTCTCACCGCCGGCCGGCATGAGCCAGGACGACCTGCTCCGTGCCCTCGGGGGCGACTACGCCGGGCTGCTCGCAAGCCTCGCGCTCACGCCGCACGTCCGACCTGTCACCCCGGACGCGGACCGGAGGGTCCTCACCCGCATGGAGGTCGTGGAAGAGCACTTCAAGACCGTCGGCGCACCGCTCGGCCACGGCTTCACCGAGCGCAACCGCGCCGACGGGACGGCGTACTACACCTTCGACCGTGGCCTGGTCCGGTTCGTGGTCCTCGACACGGTGAACCCCAACGGCGAGGCCAACGGCTCTCTCGACCGCACGCAGTTCGGATGGCTCGAGACCGTGCTCGCCGCCTCGACCGACCGGGTGGTCGTCGTCGCGGCCCACCACACGATCAGCAGCATGGACAACCCGCTCGTCGGCACGGGCGCCGACCCTGAGCCACGGGTCCTCGGAGACGAGGTCCGCGCCCTCCTGCTCCGACACCCGAGCGTCGTGGCGATGGTCGACGGGCACAGCCACCGAAACCAGGTGTGGGCACACCGCCGCGAGGACGGCACACCGGGTGGCTTCTGGGAGGTCAACACCGCGGCCCACATCGACTGGCCGCAACAGTCCCGACTCATCGAGATCACCGACAACCGCGACGGCACCCTGTCGATCTTCGCGACCATGCTCGACCACGACGGCCCCGCGGCGTACGGCGGACGCACCGGTGATCCGCTGGTCCTCGCCGGGCTCGCCCGTGAGCTCGCGGCGAACGACTGGCAGCAGCGTGACTCCGCCGGCCGCGGCACCGCTGAGAGCCGCAACGTGGAGCTTCTCGTGGCGGCGCCGCCCGCAGTTGCAGGCTAGGGTGCACGCCCGCCTCGGCGCGGTCCGGCACCGCCCGGTCCGGCGGCGTGCATCGGCGACCCGGAGAGGGCAGGGTGATCCCATGCACTTCGTCGGCGTCGACCTCGCGTGGGGTCAGGAGCGGCCCAGCGGTCTCGCGGTCCTGGATGCCGCGGGGCAGCTGCTCCACGTGTCCTCGCAGGGCTCCGACGAGGCCATCGCCGCCGCGCTGTCCCCGTACGTCGAGGGCGAGTGCCTCGTGGCGATCGACGCGCCCCTGGTGGTGAGGAACGCGACCGGCAACCGGCCGTGCGAGGCGGCGCTGAACCGCGACTTCGCAGGCTTCGACGCGGGTGCCCACCCCTCCAACACCTCGAGACGCGAGCTAGCCACGGTCCCGCGTGGCGCGCGGCTTGCCGATGCCCTGGGGCTCGACATGGACCCGAGGTCTGCCTCACGTCGGCGGGCGATCGAGGTCTACCCGCACCCGGCGACGATCGCTCTGTTCCGGCTCGGCCGCACGCTGAAGTACAAGCACAAGGCCGGTCGGCCCCTCTCGCAGCTGCGGTCCGAGCTGCTGCGTCTTGTCCGGCTCCTCGAAGGGCTCGCCGACTCGCCGGTGCCCCTGCGTCTCGACGAACACGCGGCGTGGAAGGCGCTCGTGGTCGAGATCGAGTCCGCGTCTCGCAAGAGCGACCTGAGGCGGGCCGAGGACCAGGTCGACGCGGTGGTCTGCGCCTACGTCGCGATGTTCGCCGAGCGTCTGCCCGCCATGACCAGCACCTACGGCGACTTCGAGAACGGCTACATCGTCACCCCCGCACTGCCCGAAGGCCACCGTCCCTCGCCCCGGCAGCCAAGGGTGGTGGACCAGCCTCGCGAGCAGAACGGGCCGGACCAGGACCCGGTCCGGCGGGCCGTGCAGACCTACGCCGAGATGCAGCCCGAGCTGCGCGACGCGACGGACGGGTTCGTCGTCCTGGTCACCACCCTCCTCGACGACGCAGGCATCAACTACCTCAGCGTCACCGGACGGGCCAAGAGCGTGGTCTCGTTCGCGGCCAAGGCCGACCGGAGGGTCGACGGCAGGCTGCTCTACACCGACGCTCTCGAGGAGATCACCGATCAGATCGGCGTGCGGGTGATCACCTACCTGCACAGCGACGTCACCGCGGTCGCGGACCTGCTCGACGACCAGCTCACGGTCCTAGACGACCGCGACCTGGGGCAGGAGACGGCGAGCGAGGGCCGGTTCGGCTATGCGAGCAGGCACCTGCTCGTGTCGCTCGACCCGGCACGGAGCGCACCTCCGGCGTACGAGACGCTCCAGGGCCGGCGCGCCCAGGTCCAGATCCGGACCGTGCTCCAGCACGCGTGGGCGGAGTTCGAGCACGCCACCCGCTACAAGGGGACGATCCCCGAGGAGCACGTGCCGGATCTCGACCGGAGGTTCACCCTGGCGGCGGGGCTGCTGGAGCTCGCCGACCGCGAGTTCTCCTTGATCTCCGAGCGGCTGCAGGCCACGGTGTCGGACCAGCGTCCGGACTCCGACGTGAGCGACCCGCGGATCGGTGCCCAGGACCTCGCCAGCTTCCTCGCCGGCCGGTACGCCGATGCGGGGTGGTCCCGGCCGGACCACTACGCGTGGATCTCTGGACTCCTGCTCGAGCTGGGAGTCACCTCCCTCGACGAGCTCGGAGGCATCCTCAGCTCCGTGGACAGCACCGCGCTCAACGAGCGGATGGGGTACCGCTACCCGCCAGGTGCAGTCCGCCGCCTCGACGACGCGCTGCTGGCGATCTACGGGACCCGCTACCTGGGGCTGCACGGGAACGCCCACCGTGAGGCGTTGTTGCGGACCCGGCTCGAGAAGCTGCGCACCCAGCAGCCGGACCACCCTGGCGAGTAGGCCCGGCTCAGGCCTCGGTCGCGGCGAGCTGGCCGCAGGCGCCGTCGATCTCCTGCCCGCGGGTGTCACGAACGGTGGTGGGGATGCCCTTGGCCTCGAGGCGGCGCACGAACTCTCGCTCGACCGCCGGGTCCGACGCCGTCCACTTCGAGCCGGGAGTCGGGTTGAGGGGGATCAGGTTCACGTGCACCCAGCCCCAGTCGCCGTAGGAGTTGAGCACGTCGCCGAGAAGATCCGCACGCCAGCCCTGGTCGTTGATGTCGCGCATCATGGCGTACTCGATCGAGACCCGGCGCTTGGTCGTCCTCGCGTAGTTCCAGGCCGCGTCGACGGCCTCGTGGACCGTCCAGCGGGTGTTGATCGGGACCAGCTCGTTGCGCAGCTCGTCGTCCGGGGCGTGGAGCGACAGTGCCAGCGTCACCGAAATGCCTTCCTCGGCGAGTTGGCGCATCCGCGGTACGAGCCCGACCGTGGAGACCGTGATCCCCCGCGCGGACATGCCGAGGCCGTCGGGCGCGGGGTCGGTGAGCCGTCGCACCGCGCCGATGACCGCCTTGTAGTTGGCCAGCGGTTCGCCCATGCCCATGAAGACGACGTTCGAGACCCGCCCCGGACCGCCCGGCACTTCGCCCCGGGAGAGGGCGCGTGCCCCGGCGACGACCTGCTCGACGATCTCGGCGGCCGTCATGTTGCGCTGGAGCCCGCCCTGACCGGTGGCGCAGAACGGACACGCCATGCCGCACCCCGCCTGGGACGACACGCACATGGTGGTTCGGTCCGGATACCGCATCAGCACCGACTCGACCAGGGCGCCGTCGAAGAGCTTCCACAGCGTCTTGCGGGTGGTGCCTTTGTCGGCCTCCATCGTCCGAAGCGGGGTCATCAGCTCGGGCAGCAGCGAGGAGACCACGGCAGCGCGGTCCGCCGCGGGGAGGTCGGTCATCTGCTCCGGGTCGTCGACCAGCCGTGAGAAGTAGTGCGTGGAGAGCTGCTTGGCCCGGAATCCGGGCAGGCCCAGCGAGGTCACGAGCTCCTTGCGCTCCGCGGCGGAGAGGTCGGCGAGGTGACGCGGCGGCTTCTTTCGGCCGCGCGGTTCGTCGAAGACGAGGGGAAGGGTCTTGATGGGTTCTTCAGGCATGACCAGGCAAGTGTCCCACCCAAGCAACACGGAGCCGAATCGAGAGCCCCGCCGGGCCCTGGGAGGTCGTGGTGGCCAGGGCGCGCCACAGCGCGCGCTCACCCCCACGACCGGAGGGTTCAGTCGTCAGAACGCGCGACGTCGTGGAGCACGTGCCCGGCGACCCAGGCGATGTCGGCGGCGGCGTCGGCCGGAGTCTTCGCGGGCTGCATGACGTGGCTGAGCACCAGCCGGATGATCGCGTCGACGGCCGTGCGCTCCTCGGCCTCGGCCAGACCCGTGTCGAGCTCCTCCTGGTGGAGAGCCTCGATCACCACGGCGCGTGCGTTCTCGATCAGCCCCTGGGACTCGGTGGTGAGCAGCGGGAGCAGGTCGCTGCCCCCGGTGTGCGCGGACTCCAGGATCGCCTTGAGCAGCGGGTTCGTGGCGGCGGCCTCGAGCGCGCCCTCGCAGGCGCTCTGCAGGGCCACGACGATCTCGGTCTCACCGCTCATCCGACCGCGAACGATGTCGAGGAAGCGGTCGAGCTCGCGCATGACCAGCTCCTCGGCGATCCGCGGCTTCGACCCGAGCTCGTTGTAGACCGTCTGGCGGCTGACCCCTACCTCCTCGGCGAGCTTGGCCATGGTCACCGCACCCCAGCCCTCCGCGGCGGTGATCGACGCGGCCGCGTCGAGAAGCCGGTCGCGCAGCAGGCTGCGGACGGACTCGCGGAATGTCGTATGCGCGTCGACGGTCATGCCACCAGGCTATCCGCGACCGCGACGGTCCCGTCCGCCAAGCCGTCGAGCCGGACGCGGGCCCCCGCACAGATGAGGGTGCGTGTGGCACGTACGCCGGCGGGGCGGCCGATCGAGACGGCGCCGCACTGCTCGCAGCGCCACGCCTTCATCGGGTCTCGACTTCCTTGTTGTTGTCGTCGCTGTCGTCGTCGAGTGGTTCGAAGTCCTGCTGCTCCCGCACCCCGCAGTCCGGGCAGCACCAATCCGGGTCGATCTGGTCGAAGGGGGTGCCCGGCGGCCAGCCCTCACGGGGGTCGCCGAGCGCCTCGTCGTAGACGTACTCGCAGCTGGGGCAGACGAACCGGCTCATGCGGCGTGCGCTCCGCCTGCTCGGGCGGCGTACCTGGCGATGATCTTGTCGCGCTTGCGCGGGTGGAGGTTCGCGCGGCTGATGTCCCCGTCGAAATGCTCGAGCACGCGCTCGTCCATGACCCTGCGCCAGATCGCGGGCACCCAGGTCAGCACGATCATCCCGGCGTACCCGGTGGGCAGCACCGGCGACTCCTTGAAGTCGCGCAGAGCCTGGTACCGACGCGTGGGGTTGGCGTGGTGGTCGCTGTGCCGCTGGAGGTGGTAGAGCAGCACGTTGGTGCCGATGTTGTTGGAGTTCCAGCTGTGGCTCGGGTTCACCCGCTCGTAGCGGCCGGACTCGGTCCTCTGCCGCAGCATCCCGTAGTGCTCGAGGTAGTTCACTGACTCAAGGAGCCAGATGCCCACGAGTCCCTGGATGACCAAGTAGGGGAAGATCTCCCACCCGAAGGCGAGCATGAGCCCGCCCCACAGCACGACCGACATCGCCCACGCATTGAGGACGTCGTTGTGCAGGGTCCACGGCGACCGCTTGCGACGCTCGAGCCGCCGCTTCTCCAGGCCCCAGGCGCTCTTGAGGCTTCCCCAGACGGTGCGCGGGAGGAACCCCCAGACGGTCTCCCCCACCCGTGAGCTGGCCGGGTCCTCGGGGGTCGCGACGCGGACGTGGTGGCCGCGGTTGTGCTCGATGTAGAAGTGACCGTAGAAGGGCTGGGCGAGCGCGATCCGGGCGAACCAGCGTTCGTGCTGCTCCTTCTTGTGGCCGAGCTCGTGGGCGGTGTTGATCGCGATGCCGGCGACCATGCCGATGCCCAGCGCGAGCCCGATCTTGTCGAGCACGTCGAGCGCTCCGCTGCTGAGCATCCAGGCGCCCCACACCAGCGAGACGTACTGCATCGGGATGAACGCGTAGGTCACCCAGCGGTAGTACCTGTCGTTCTCCAGGCTCTCGATCACCTCGTCGGGCGGGTTGTTGCGGTCCAGCCCGGTGAGGAGGTCGACCAGCGGGATGATCCCGAAGACGAACACGGGCCCGAACCACCAGAACAGGTCGAGACCGGTGGCCGCGACCAGCGCCCACGCGGCGAACGGGACCAGGGGCATGACCGCGCCCATGATCCACAGGTAACGCTTGCCGTCACGCCACTCCACCTGGGTGGCCGGCACGGACTGCACTGCCATCTCGTCGCTCCTTCACTTCGCCGGCGCCTCGCTCGCGGTTTACAGGAAAGTAGCGAATGTAAATCTGCCTGACAAGACCCTCTTACTTGTCGAGATCGCCGGTCCAGCCGATCGCGCCCTCACGGCACCTCCAAGGACCACGCGTCCGGCATCTCGAGGGCGGCCCACCGGTCGAGGTCGGGTGCCTCGCCCGTGAGCTCCGCGGTGAGCAGCGTCCAGGCCGTTCCGTGCCCGGCAAGCACCACCTCGTCGCCGGGATGGAAGGCGAGGAGACGGCGTACGACGGGCACGAGCCTGTCCCGGGTCGCCGCGATGGGCTCCCAACCGTCCATCGCCGGCTCGTCGGGCCGCTCGAACGCCCTTCGCACGACCGAGGGGAAGTCCGCGACCCAGCGCGCGAAGTGCCGTTCGTGCTCTCGCAGCGCGGGCACGACCGTGACGTGGGAGGAGGTGAGCCGGTGCGCGGTCTCGAGGGCCTTCGGCTCCGGAGACGAGAACCACCGCGCCCGCGCCGGGAGCCGGCCGGAGCTGCGCAGCGCGTCGATCGCGGGGTACCCGGCCGGGTCGAGGACCCACTCGTGAGCCGGGCGGGACCGCTCGATCCAGGGCAGACCGTGCCGGACGAGGAACAAGCGGCGAGACGTCATGCGAGAACGCTCCTCAAGCGGCCGGGACCCAGACACCACACGCGCCGGCCGCTCCGGCGACGAGGGCGCCGTGACCTCAGTAGACGGGGACGAGGTAGTACAGCAGCAGCCAGGTCGGTGCGACCGTGGCGAGGAGGGAGTCCAACCGGTCCATGAGCCCGCCGTGACCCGGAATGATCGCGGACATGTCCTTGATGCCGAGGTCCCGCTTGATCACCGACTCGCACAGGTCGCCGAGCGTGGCCATCACCACCGCGACCAGACCGAGGAATACTCCGACCCACCACTCGCCGTCGAGCAGGTACACCACCGTCGCCCACCCGGCGCCGACGCAGAACACCGTCGAGCCGGCGAAGCCCTCCCACGACTTCTTGGGAGAGATCACGGGCGCCATGGGGTGCCTGCCCGCGAGGACGCCCACGAAGTAGCCGCCGATGTCGGAGGCGATCGTGACCAGGATGAACGTGAGCACGCGCAGCGGCCCGTCGTCCGGCTTGAGGAGCAGGGTCACGAAGCCCGCGAGGAACGGGATGTAGACAGCCGTGAACACACCGGCGGTGACGTCGCGGACGAAGCCACCCACTCCCCCGCGCAGCCTCCACAGCATCGAGCCGAGCGCGGTGACCGCCAGCGCGGTCATCAGGGCCGGAGCGCCCCACACGTAGCCACCGACCAGCATGACCACCGAGCCGACGACCAGTGGCTCGAACGGCAGCGCGATGCCCTTCTCGGCGAGTGCCTGCTTCATCTCCCAGACGCCGAGCAGGATCGCGCCAGTGACGACACCGACGAACGCCGGCTTCCAGAAGTAGAGCGAACCACCGATCAGCGCCAGCAGCACGACGGCCGAGGCGATGGCGGCGGGAAGGTTGCGTCCGGCGCGTCCGGTCGGGGCCGGAGCGCCCGACGGCGTCTCGGATGTGGTCATCGGTCAGGGGCGCTCAGACCTCGAGCAGCTCGGCTTCCTTGTGCTTGAGCATCTCGTCGATGGCGTCGGTGTGCTGCTTGGTCAAGCCGTCGAGCCGCTTCTCGGCTCCGGTGACGTCGTCCTTGCCGACCTCGCCGTCCTTCTCCATCTTCTCGAGAGCCTGCTTGGCGTGGCGCCGGACGTTGCGGATGGCGACCTTGCCGTCCTCGGCCTTCGACTTGGCCATCTTGATGTACTCCTTGCGGCGCTCCTCGGTGAGCTCGGGGAGCACGACGCGCAGGGTCTTGCCGTCGTTGGTCGGGTTCACGCCGAGGTCGGAGTCACGGATGGCCCTCTCTATCGCGGCCATCGACCCCATGTCGTAGGGGGCCACGATGACGACGCGTGCCTCGGGCACGGTGAAGGAGGCGAGCTGCTGAAGCGGCGTGGGGGTGCCGTAGTAGTCGGCCGTGATCTTCTGGAACATCGACGGGTGCGCCCGCCCGGTGCGGATGGCCGCGAAGTCCTCACGGGTGACCTCGACAGCCTTGTCCATCTTCTGGTCGGCCTCGTTGAGGGTCTGGTTGATCACGGCTGCTCCTCTTGGATGTTCGTCACTGGCTCAGGTGGGACTGTGGTGCGTGGGTCGCCTGTGCGCCCATGGGGCGTTCAGATGGTCCGCGAGACCGTCGTACCGATCTTCTCACCCTGCACGACACGGGCGATGTTGCCCTCCTCGGACAGGTTGAACACGATCATGCTGAGGTCGTTGTCCCGGCTGAGGCTGACCGAGGTTGCGTCGGCGACCTGGAGGCCGCGGGCGAGGAACTCGTCGTAACTGAGGCTGTCGAACTTCACCGCGTCGGGGTGGGTCTTCGGGTCTGCGTCGTAGACCCCGTCCACGCCCTGCTTGCCCATGAGGATCACCTCGGCGCCGATCTCGAGCGCGCGCTGCGCGGCGACGGTGTCGGTGGAGAAGTACGGCATGCCCGCGCCGGCGCCGAAGATCACCACACGCCCCTTCTCGAGGTGGCGGATCGCGCGGCGCGGGATATAGGGCTCGGCAACCTGCCCCATCGTGATGGCGGTCTGCACCCGGGTCTCCACGCCCTGCTTCTCGAGGAAGTCCTGGAGCGCGAGGCAGTTCATGACCGTGCCGAGCATTCCCATGTAGTCGGCGCGGGCGCGCTCCATCCCTCGCTGCTGGAGCTCCGCGCCCCGGAAGAAGTTGCCACCGCCGACCACGATCGCGACCTGCACGCCCTGGCGGACGACGTCGGCGACCTCGCGCGCGATGGAGTTGATCACGTCGAGGTCCAGGCCCACCTTCCCACCTCCGAAGACCTCTCCGGAGAGCTTGAGAAGGACCCGCTTGTACGCCGTCACACTGTTCCCCTTCGCGACCGAGCTGTGGTGGAGACGGACGAGAAGGCCGGTCCGTCGGGTGCTGTGCTGAGCTCCACGGACCGGCCT
Source organism: Nocardioidaceae bacterium (assembly GCA_035688575.1). Taxonomy (GTDB): domain Bacteria; phylum Actinomycetota; class Actinomycetes; order Propionibacteriales; family Nocardioidaceae; genus Nocardioides_C. The sequence goes on along the minus strand of DASSMS010000175.1, from coordinate 2,248 downwards.
CCTACGTCTTGTCGTCTTCGGTGAACCCTAGTTGATCAGGCCCCGACCTCGAAGCGGGCGAACCGCTTCACGGTGACGCCGGCCTCGTCGAGGACGGCCTTGACGGTCTTCTTGCTCTCCTGCACCGAAGGCTGGTCGAGCAGAGCGACCTCCTTGAAGAAGCCGTTGAGGCGACCCTCGACGATCTTCGACAGGGCCTGCTCGGGCTTGCCCTCCTCGCGGGCGGTCGCCTCGGCGATCTCGCGCTCCTTGGCCACCACGTCCGCGGGGACCTCGTCGCGGGAGACGAACTGCGGACGCATCGCCGCGATCTGCATCGCGACTCCGCGGGCGGCGTCCTCGCTGGCGCCTTCGTACTCGACGAGCACGCCGACGGCCGGCGGGAGGTCCGCGGCGCGACGGTGCATGTAGGTGGCGACCGGGCCGTCGAAGACCGCGACGCGGCCGAGCTCGATCTTCTCGCCGATCTTGACCGCGAGGGCCTCGACGGTCTCGCCGACCGTGGAGTCGCCGAGCTTGACGCCCTTCAGAGTCTCGGTCTCGCCCGCCTTCGCCTCGTCGGCGGCCTGCGCGACCTGCTGGGCGACGGCGACGAACTCGTCGCTCTTCGCTACGAAGTCGGTCTCGCAGTTGAGCTCGACGAGCGCGTTACCTGCGGTCGCGATCAGCCCGGCGGAGGCGGTGCGCTCGGCGCCCCGCTTGGCAGCCTTGGCCGTGCCCTTGACGCGCAGGATCTCGACGGCCTTGTCGAAGTCGCCGTCAGCCTCCTCGAGGGCCTTCTTGCTGTCCATCATGCCCGCGCTGGTGAGGTCGCGGAGCCGCTTGACGTCCGCGGCGGAAATGTTCGCCATGAGTCTCTTTCGTCCCTCGTGTTCGTGGGGTGGGTCCGGTGGGTGCGGCCCAGCTGTCAGCAGGCCGCGGGCCGGTGGCGGGTGGGTACGGCGGTCACGCGACCGTCGTACCCACCCTCACCTGCGGTTCGTCAGGCCTTCTCGCCCTCGGCGGCGCCGGTGACGGGGGCGTCGCTCGGCGCAGAGGCCTCGGTCGCCTCGGAGGACGCGCCGGTCGACTCGGTGGCCGGCGTGGCGGCCTCCTCCTCGCCACCGGTCGCCTTCACGGCGGCCTTGTCGGCGTCGCCCTGGAGGAGCTCACGCTCCCACTCGGCCAGCGGCTCCTCGGCGCCGAGCTCGGCACCGGTCGCGGCCTCGCCCGACTTCGCGCCGGAGCGGGCCATGAGGCCGTCGGCGACGGCGTCGGCGACCACGCGGGTCAGCAGCGAGACGGCGCGGATGGCGTCGTCGTTGCCAGGGATCGGGAAGTCGACCTCGTCGGGGTCGCAGTTGGTGTCCAGGATGCCGATGATCGGGATCCGGAGCTTGCGAGCCTCCTCGACGGCGAGGTGCTCCTTCTTCGTGTCGACGACCCACACCGCGGACGGCGTGCGGGTCATCTCCCGGATACCGCCGAGGGTCTTCTCCAGCTTGTCGCGCTCGCGCTTCATCTGGAGGAGCTCCTTCTTCGTGCGGCCGGAGCCGGCCACGTTGTCGAAGTCGATCTCGTCGAGCTCCTTGAGGCGGTTGATCCGCTGGTGCACGGTCTGGAAGTTGGTGAGCATGCCGCCCAGCCAGCGCTGGTTGACGTAGGGCATGCCGACGCGGGTCGCCTGCTCGGCGATCGCCTCCTGGGCCTGCTTCTTGGTGCCCACGAACATCACGCTGCCGCCCTTGGCGACGGTCTCCTTGATGAAGGCGTAGCTGCGGTCGATGTAGGCCAGCGACTGCTGCAGGTCGATGATGTAGATGCCGTTGCGCTCGGTCATGATGAAGCGCTTCATCTTCGGGTTCCAGCGACGGGTCTGGTGTCCGAAGTGGACGCCGCTCTCGAGGAGCTGGCGCATGGTGACGACTGCCATGATGTTGTTCTCCTGTGGTGGAGGAGCCGGCCGTTGGCGCCCACCCTTGGCGCAGGGCGGACCGGGGGCTGCTCCGGTTGTCTTCAGTTGCCGCAGACGGCGGGTGCCGGCTGCCCTGACGCTCACGCGCGGTCCGACCCGGCCAGCTGGCCGGGACCGAGGAGCCGCGCCCGCGGGCGATCGGGGCCAGGAGACAGAGTCGGGACTCTGAGGGCTCCGTCGCGGTCTGCGAGCGTGCGAAGTCAATCCACAGGGATTGCTGGACTCAGCGTAGTCCACGCGGTCGGATGCGGCGAATCCGTGCCGCGGCCCGGAAATGGTCCACAGGCCGTGGCG